>JBBRDN010000005.1:0-55718 GCA_038203875.1 Verrucomicrobiota bacterium | reverse complement strand
TCCGGCGCCACAGGTAGATCGTGCCCATGAGCGGCACGAGCCCGAAGAGCGCCCGGAACAGGAAGTTCACCCGGTAGGACAGGGTGTTCTGCATTCCGATCAGGATGACGTGCCAGTATTTCGCCAAAGCGCGGCGAGGTTAACGGCCAAGGAGAAGCGGTGCAAAGGCGGAGAGCAGCGGGCTTCGATCCTCTTTCGGAATTTGCCCTTCGGTCTTCGTCATTCCCCCATTACTGCGCCGCGTAGTAGGCGTCCACCTTCGCAGCGACGTCGCGGTAGCTAATGTCCTGCTCGTAGATGTTCTTGAAGTGTTCGATGGCCTCGTCGGGCTTGTTGAGTTTCTCGAGGGCGGATCCGAGGTGGTAGAGAAGTTCCTTTTTCTCCTCATCCCAGGTGGGTTTTTCCTTGAGCGCGTTCTGGAACGTGCGGGCCGCGAGATCCCACATCTTTCTCGAGGCGAAGCACTGGCCGAGCATGTTGATGGCGGCGGTGCGCCGCTGGGGACTGTTCTGGGCTCGCTGGAGTTCCTGGATGGCGTCGGAGAAGCGGCCGGCCTTGAAGTGGAGGCTGCCAAGTTCGAAACGGATCTGGAGATCGGACGGGAACCGTTCGGCGCGTCCCTTGCATTCGGAGAGGGCCTGGGCGTCGCGCTGGGCTTCAAGCTCGGTCTTTCTTTCCACGAAGTCGGTTGCCGTCGGATCGAGCTGGGAAAGCGCGTGATCGACGCGTTTGGCCTCGATATCGGCGATGGCCTTCTCGACCGTAGGATCAGAATTTCCCTCGGCGGCGATGACGCTGCGGAGGTATTCGATCGCCCGGTCGAACTCCTTTTTCTGCGCGTGTAGCTCGGCGATCGCGCGGAGTGTGCGCCGGTTGTTCGGTTCGTTCTTGAGCTGGACCTCGTATTCGGCGATGAGCCGATCGGCGATGCGGTCGTCCTTGGTGGAGCGGTTCGCCTGTTCGAGGTGCAGGGCTTCTTCCTTGTCCTTGATGAGGTCGCGGTAGCTGCTGTTTCCCGATTCGACGGCTCCATAACCCTTCTCGACCAGCATTCGCCGGGCGGCGAGGTTCTTCAATGTCTGCGGCAGCTCGGTGTCGTCCGGCCGCTTGATCATCAGGTTTCGATACAGTTCCTCCGCCTTGTCGAGCTGGTCCTGCTGGAAATAGAGCCCCGCGAGGTTGCGGGCGACCTTGGCGTCGTTGGGGTCCGAAGCGATCACCGTCTCGAGGGCCATGACGGCGGTTTTGGTGAGGCCCAAAGCCATCGCGCCATCGGCGAGAAGCTTGTGCGCGGAGGTGTTGCCGGGGTCGGAGTTGAGGATGCTTTCGGCGGCGGACAGGGCTTCCTTCGGATTGCCGCGGAGCGCGAGCTGGCCCTTGGCCAGGGCGGGGGCGTTGCCCGCACCGCCGACCAGTTTCCGGAACAGTCCGGTCTTCTCCTGGGGTTTCTGCTGCTGCGTCGCCCTCAGAAGCTGGCGGGCCTCGAAGAAGCCCGGTTCCCGGTCGAGAACGCCGTTCAGGATCTGGATGGCGTAGTCGAAGTTGTTCCTTTGGTAGGCCAGGGTGGCTTTTTCGAACAGTTCCCGGATAGGGCGTGGAACGTCGTTGGATGTCGTCTCCGGCATTGAGCGAATCTAGGGAGTGGTTTTGCGGATTCCAAGGAGACGGTTCGGGGAAGAAGACGCAGGTTCCCAGCTTTTGTGCTTAACTCGCTTGGGGGAATTGGTTAGCCAAACAGGAATGGATTCTCCCGACAGCGGACCGGGTTTCAAGATTTTGGGTGTCGACGACCAGATTTACGGTCCGGTTGACCTGCCAAGCCTGGTGAATTGGGTGAAAGACGAACGCATCGCCGCCGAGACTTGGATCTACCGGACGGATGGCGACAAGTGGGAGAAGGCCGGCCGGCTCCCGGAGTTGGCCATGTTCTTCCGCACGAAGACAGGGACCCTCGGAAACACCGGCCTGACCGCGGGCAAGCTCCGCCGGGTGAAGGCGCTCGCCGAGTTCTCCGACGAACAACTCGGGCTGTTTGCCGCATTCATGGAGGTCACGGTCGCGCGTCAGTGGACCAACGTGGTCACTCAGGGCGACGAGGGCGACGCGATGTATCTCGTGCTCGAAGGCGAGGTCCGCGTCCGCATCGGCCAGACGGGCAGCGAGAAGATCCTCGCGACGCTGGCAGGGGGCGACGCCTTCGGCGAAATGTCGCTCTTCGACAAGGGCAAGCGCTCCGCGGACGTGGTGGCCAACACCGATTCGGTCCTGCTGAAGATCTCCGCCGAAGCCTTCGAACGCCTCGTGCGAGGCGCGCCCGATCTCGCGGCTCCGTTCATGTTCGGCCTCGCCCGCACCTTGGCGGGCCGGGTGCGTTCGTTGGATAAGAAGGTGGAGAATCCCTACGCGACGGGGTTTAACTGATCCTTGATGCTCTCGCCTGGCTGGATCCGGCCAGGGATGAGCACGACTGGCTTCTTCCCGATCAATCGCCCAACAGCCGCTTGATGTCGTCACGCGCCTTCTGCTCCCGCGCATCCTTCTCCGTTCCCTTGAACTCGCGCCGGGCGAATTCGAACCATTCGCAGAAGTTGGCGTTGCCCTTGTCGAAAACCGGCTCCGCCCGTCGATCCCGGCATTGGTGGGCGCTGCTGCGGTCGTATTGGGTGCAGTTCAGGCACACGTGCAGGTCGGCGTTGCAACGTTCGCAGGCCTCGGAGCGGCCGGCGGTTCCCTCCAGCGGATAGACGGTGCCGCACTTGTGGCAATGACGGGTCATCGTGCTCATCGTTCCGCGGATCGTGGCGGCTTTCACCGGCTGATTCCAGTCTGAGCTGGAGTTCGCTTGAAACCTTCGGTGCCATTGCTCCCGCAGTTCAGGTGCGGATGCGAATCGGCCGACAAGGTTGCGGTGGGCGATTCCATTCACAGTTCCCGTTCCGAAGCCCAGCCGGCTGATCGGCCTGTGATTTTGCGGGGCATTCTTGCCGGAGTCTCCCCAGCGGGTCGGTGGGCGTCGGTATCTCCTGGAGAGCTGATCCTGTTCGTTGTTGGGGTCATCGGTTTCATCGGGCTTGTTCGGATGTCCGAGCCCGGGTTCATCTTTCTCTTGGACCATGCGAACCTCCTGTTTCACGAAGCCGGCCATCCCATCACGGGACTCTTCAGCCAACGGCTGGAGCCCTATGGCGGCACGGTGGGCCAGTTGTTCTTTCCGGGTTTGCTGATGGTTTCGTTCTGGCGAAAGGGCCGTCCGCTCGCGCTGGCCGTCGCTATGATCTGGTTCTCGGAGAACTTCCTGAACGTCGCACGCTACATGGCGGATGCGCGGAAGCTGGACCTGCCGCTCGTCGGTGGCGGCGACCATGACTGGAACACGATCTTTGCCCGTTGGAACATCCTGCAGTTCGACGACCGCATCGCCGCAGGCGTGAACGCGGCTGGTTGGTTGGGCATAGGCGGCGCGGTGATGTGGGTGCTGTGGGTGCTGTGGCGGGCTCGGGCTGGCCGCAAAGCCCGGCGCTGAAGGTGGGGCGGGCCGGTCGGGCGATCTATCTGTCGGCGTTCGCGCGTTTCAGCAGCTCCACGAAGTGTGTTGCCGTCACGACTCGCGTCCCGGTCGGTAAGCGCCGGATGGTTTCCGCGACGGCGCCCATCGGCCCGCCGATGTCGCGGAACGACCAGGCGTGCACGTTGATCAACGCGAACCGATCCTCCGGCGACTTTGGATGGTCCGGCAATGACGCGATCGCCGAGGCGACGCCGGCCGGAAAGTTCTCCGACTTGTTTCCCCAAAGCACGAAGCGGTAGCCGATCGCGGGCTTGCCGGAATACCAGTCCACCCGGCCGCGCGGTCGATTGTAGGGGGCGTAGTCCTTGTAGAAGACCGCGTCGATTTCGGGATGATCCAAAAGCTCGCGCGCATCCGCCATCGACCCGCCGGAATTCAGGACGGAGGCGATGCGCAGCTTCGACTTTTTCATCATCGCCGCCGTCTTGAGCGCATGTGCCGCCCGATCGGGAACGTGGTTCGGGAAGTAGTAGCCAAACCCGCTTGGGCCCGTGACGAAATCGTCGTTCGGCGTGGCTGTTTCGAAGTAGTGCGCGAGTGCGGGTGGTGCGATGCGGGCAAGGATCGGCGGCATTTCCCACGTCATCGCGAAACCTCCGCGATTGGTGTTCGCCCAGAAACCCGGCGCGATGACGAATCCACCCGCCATGAACTGCACGTTGTCGCCGTCGGTCATGACGAAGCAGACGATCCGTTCGCCCGGCTTCACATCCGGCAACGCCGTCGGCTTGCGGTCCGGAATCACCGCTGCGAGGTGCTGCATGGCTGAGAGATTCAACGACCAGTCCGCCGGTATCACGGCGCCGCCGCCTTGGCTGACATGCTCGACGAGCTTCTTTTCGTCGGGACCCCAGCCGAACACTTCGGTCAGCGGGCCGAGCTCCTTGACGTAGCGAGCCTGCTCGGATGCGTTGGTCGTCGAATAGGTGAAGGCGCGTTTGGCGACGGCCCAGTCGCGCAGGTGGTAGTGCTTGGAGCGGACCTGCTCGACCGCGATGCCACGGGCGAATTCGGCTCGGTGTTTCGCGAAGATGTCGGCGTCCGTGAGTCCGCGGGCATCGGCGATGATGGGCAATCGCGCGGCCGCGAGCTCATTGGTCAACGTGGAGTCGGCGACCACGCCGTTGAGCAGCCCAGCCAGCGACGTCGCGGCGTTCAGGCTGTCGCTCTTCAGATCCACGATGACGGCGCCGGAGATGGCAGGACGGAACTCTTCGACCAACTGCCACACCGAAGTGCGAGTCAGCAGCGCGGTTCCCTCGCGGCCGAGACGCTGGAGAAGGATCTCGGACATGCCGCCGGTCCGCAGCCAGACTTATGCGTTTGTGCGGTTGGCCAGGCCCTGCAACGTGGCCAGCAGCGTCTGCTCGGCGGGCTTCAACGGCGCCGGGTCGATGACGAACAGCCGGGCGGGAGAGGCCGCCGCAGCACGATCCGTCGAAGCGGCGAAGAGGATCGCCGCCGTGAGGATGATTGAACGCCACGACATGGGCCGGAGGATTTCGCGGGGTCGGGTGTGGGGCAAGGGCGTTCGTGTTTCAGCTGTCCGCCCGGGGCGTTCTGTGGTTTCTAGGCCGCGCGATGAAGCTAACCGAGATCCTGACGAACGAAGAGCTGCGGCGGCACGAGTTTCCCGTGGTGAAGGAGTCCACCTTCCTCTCGCATGCGGCCGTCTGCCCGTTGCCGCGTCGCGTGGCCGAAGCCGTCAACTCATACGCCACGGCCTGCACGCTAGGTGATCAGGAGGATAAGATTCCATCGGGGCTCGTCCGTGGAACCCGCGAACTCACGGCCAAGTTCCTGGGAGCGCAGTCCGACGAAATCGCCCTGGTCGGATCGACTTCGCAAGGCATGAGCTACGTCGCCGCCGGCCTGAACTTCCGGAAGAGCGAAAACATCGTCGTCTACCACGATGACTTTCCGACGAACGTCTACCCGTGGATGGCCCTGGCGGAACGCGGCGTGCAGGTGCGTTTCCTCAACGTCAAACAGCTCGGGCGCATCCGTCCGATCGACATCCTGGGGCAGGTCGACGAAAGCACCCGGCTCGTGGCGTTGACCTCGTGCCACTACATCTCCGGTTGGCGCGTCGAGTTGAACGCCATCGGCCGCCTCCTCCATGAGCGGCGCATCCTTTTCGCCGTCGACGGCATCCAGACTCTCGGGGCCTTCCCCACTCCGATCGACCACGTCGACTTCCTCGCGGCGGACGCCCACAAGTGGCTTCTCGGTCCGTTGGCCGCCGGGATTCTGTATGTGCGTAAGGATCGTCAGGAGATGGTCAAGCCGCTGGTGCACGGTTGGGCCAATGTCGAATGTCCTGACTACGTCGCGCAGTCGGGGTTGGCTTTCCGCCCGGGGGCGCGGCGCTACGAGGCTGGTTCGCTCAATATCCTTGGTATAGCGGGACTGCACGCGTCCTTGAAGCTCATCGACGAGATCGGCGTCGACGCCATCGCCAAGGAACTTCTCCGCAAACGGAAGCTGCTCGTCGACGGACTGATGGCCAAGGGCTGGGGAGTCCTCATGCCCGACGCGCCGGAGGCCAACGCGTCCGGCATCGTTTCCTTTTTCGGCGATGACGCTGAGACCAAATCGCTCTGGGTCAAACTCGGCGCGGCCAAGATCTCCACCTCCCTTCGATCCACGCGGGACGGGAAGAAGTTCATCCGGGTTTCCCCCCACTTCTACAACTCCGACACCGAGTTGCAGCGGATGCTGGAATTGGTCTGAAGGTTTAACCTATTCGGTCCGCCTCCTGAACTCGTCCTACGTCATTCGCAACGCGTCTCGCAGGCTCATTCCTTGACACGCCCGGCGCGTTTGCCCCACCAAAGGGAAGCCTAATTTGGCCAACCTCGAATTACCCATGCCCGCAGCTCGTTTTGACATCGCGAAGGCCGATTTTTCCAGCGTGGCCGCCGCCACCGCCAGCCTTCGCAAAATGACCCTGGCCGACAAGCAGGTTGGTTCCGTCCTGACGGCCGCCTTCAAGCAGTCGCGCGACCATGCGATCCGCCTTACCAAGGCCGTCCTGGGTTCGGACAACGCGGATTCCCTGAGCAAGGCGCTCGTTTCCTTCGTCGGTGGATTGGCCATCAAGGAAGGCGAGCTTCGTCGCGTGGTGGCCCAGTCTTTCCGTGAACAGAACCGGGAACTCGTCCTGGTCCAACGCATCTCCGAACTTCCCGACGATCACGCCAAGGCGTTCGTCGCCGACTTCCTCGCGTCGGGCGGAACCATCCAGCCGTTCGTCCAATGGCTCGAACTCGCCGGCAAGACGATCCGCGAACGCACCCGGACCGGGCCGGCGAAACGTTCCCGTGGCCGCGCCAAGTCCGCCGCAACTACCAAGCGTGCGCGCGGCATGCTGGGCGATGTGCTCGATGCTTTCAGCGATGCCGGAGACAACTTCGTCGGCATGGTCAAGACAGTTGCCGACGCGGTGGGTGACGGTTCAAAGCTTTTGAGCGAAGCGATCAAGGACGTAGCCAACAAGGCCGTTGCCGAAATCACGGATTTCCTCGCGGCGTTGTTGCACGCGGGCCGTTCGCTCGCATCGATACTGGGTGAAGCCGCCAAGCAGGGTGCCGTCACGTTGAAGAAGTTCGTTCAGGCGGCCCTCGAAGCCGGTCGGCCGCTTTCCGATATCGTCGAGTGGACCCTCAAGCAGTCCGACGCCACGGCGAAGAGCGTGTTGCAGGCGTTGATCGAACTCGGCCGCCGTTTGTCCGAGATTGTAGGGGAGGCCGCCAAACGGAGCGGCGTGGCCGTCCGCACCGTGGCCCGTCTTCTCAGCGAGATCGGCCAGACCGCTGGCGCCGTTCTGGGCGGCGCCGCGACCCAGACCGTCGCGATGCTGCAGAACGTCCTTCAGGGGATCATCGAGGCGAACCGGTCCCTGCGCGACATCCTCGCGGCCGCGGCCAATATGACCACCGACCTTGCCCGGAAAACGGTGCAAGGGCTTCTGAACATCGGCCGCAAAGTTCCCGAAATCCTCGCGGCCATCACCGAAGAGGCCGCTTCCGTTTCGCGGGAAGTCGTGGCCGCCTTGCTGGCATCGGGCCGTAAAGCGTCGGAGATCCTACAATTCGCGGGCACCCAATCGCGTGAGTTTTGCCGTAACCTCGTCGCCGGCCTCATGCGGGCCGGCAGCACGGCGGAGCAGTTGCTCATCGAGGGTTGGCGCGGGGCCAAGTCTGGGTTTGTCGCCCTGATGCGCGCCGTGCTGGACCTCGGGGAAAAGGTCGGGTCGGTCTTGGCTGTGGTCGCCGCGATTGGTGCCGACGCTGCCCGGACCGCTGTCGAAGGCCTCATCAAGATCGGCATTCGTTTGGCCGACGTCCTGGCGGGAATCATGTCGGATGTGGCGGAAGCGTCCCGGCGCGGATTCGTCGAGGCGCTCCTCGCTCTCGGCAAGGCGCCGTTGGATCTTCTCAAGGCCGGAGCTGAAGCCGGGTTCTCGACGCTCATGCTGACCGTGGCGGTGCTCTTCGAGATCTGGGGCGGCTACCGCGGGCTGACCGAGCGCGAGCGCACCGAAGCCGAGAAGATTTTCGGCGGAGCCATCGACTTTTCACGTGTCCGGATCGCGGCCGGCAACGTGCCTGCGGAGATCAGCAACTTCCTGAATGGCCAGACGCCCTTCACCACGATGCATCTCATCAATGCGGCCAAGAAGGACGGGCAGCGGACCGACGAGAAATGGCTGCGTGTGTTCATCCACGAGATGACCCACGTGTGGCAGGGCGTGACCGTTGGACCGGCCTACATGATCCAGTCGATCGGATCGCAGTTGGAAGCGGTCCTCGCGGGTGGAAATCGTGACGCCGCCTACACCTATTCCACCGAGGCGTTGGCCAAGCACGGTGGCAACTTGTCCAAGTTCAACCGCGAACAGCAGGCTTCGATCGTCGAAGACTTCTGGGTGGTTACCTGCTCAAAACTTCCGAAGACAGGTCTTCCGACCGCCGAACAACTCGCTCCCTACGCGGCGAATGTCTCCAAGTCGCTTCGACCCCGGGGCAACCGCACCGCCGCAACCGACGGCGGTCATTCCATGGCGGCCCGTCGCCCCGGTTCCGGCAAGAAAGCCTCTTCGATCGGCGAGTCCATTTCTGCCGCCGTCCGGATCCGCGAAGCCAACTGATTACCGTTCCTGCCACGTCCATTGCGCGTCAGCGACCCCGGTTTTGTGTTCAGGTTATGGACTTTTGTATGTCTTCCTAATTACTGATGAACAGGTTGTTGGGTTGTCGATATGGGTTGGATTTGGGCTTCGCCAGTTGACCGGTTATCACCCCCGCTCGTAAGCTGTCGGTCCAGTTTGTGGAGGAGAGCCAACCGCCTTCTCCCGGAAAGTTTCTTATGGCCGAAGGATACTGCGTAAAGTGCAAGTCCAAGAAAGAGATCGTCGACGGTGTTGAAGAGACGATGAAAAACGGGCGGAAGGCCATCAAAGGCCGTTGCCCCAGCTGCGGCACGGTCATGTTCAAGATTCTCGGCGGCAAAGTCGCCAGCGCCGTGGTTGAGGCGGTGCCCGTGAAGACCGCGCCCGTCGTCTGACGGACCCTGGACCATGGCCGACCAGCTCGCCTACGTCATCATCACGCCGCACTCGCTGCACAAGTCGCGCACGGGCGGCATCCTCGCGCGTTTGCTGACGCGAACCGGTCTGGATCTGGTGGTGGCGAGAATGTTTTCACCCGGCGGGGAACTCGTTTCAGCCTACTCCGAGAAGATTGTTTCATCGGCCGATCCCCAGGATCGCCGGATTCAGGAACTGATCCGCGACTACATCCTGCGCAATCTCTCGCCCGATCTCCGCACCGGTAAACGCCGCCGCGTGATGATGCTCGTCTTCCGCGGTGAAGACGCCGTGCGCAAGGTCCGGACCGTCGTCGGCAACATCCGCTTTGGCCAACCCGGCGGCGAAACCATCCGGGACACCTACGGCGATCTTGTCGTGGACGACTCGGGCAGGGTTTCCTACTTCGAACCCGCCGTGCTCGCCGCGCCGAACGCGGAGGAAGCCACGGACAAGCTGAAGCTGTGGGCGAAGTTTTCCGATTCGGATGGCGGCCTCCTGGAGAACATCGCGCCCGTCTCCGAGTCCGTCCCCAACCAGCGCACGTTGGTGCTGATCAAGCCCGACAACTTTCGCTTTCCCACCGGTCGTCCGGGCAACGTCATCGATTTCTTCTCCCGCACCGGCCTTTTCATCGCCGCCATCCAGGTCCACCGCATGAGCGTGGCCGAGGCGATGGAATTCTACGGACCGGTCATCCCCACTCTGCACCGGCACTATACGGGCGTCGCCGAAACCAAGGCCTCTCCATTGATCGAGAAGGAGCTTGGCTGCGTGTTGCCAGAGAACGTCCGGAAAAGCCTCGGCGAACTGCTCGGCCCCATCGCCGGTGACAACCAGTTCAACAACCTCGTCCGCTTCATGGCCGGCCACGCGCCGCACGAGTTGGAAAAGTCGCGCCACGGCGAACCCGGCACCGAGAAGTGCATCGCCCTTGTCTACGAAGGGCCGGAAGCCGTGCGGAAAATCCGCGAAGTTCTCGGCCCCACTGATCCGTCCAAGGCCCCGACCGGCACCATCCGCCGCGAGTTCGGCCAGACCGTGATGATCAACGCGGCGCACGCCAGCGATTCCTCTGACAACGCCGAGCGCGAAATCGCCATCATCAAGCCCGGCGCCAACCGCCTGAAGGCGTTGGTCGCATAGCCCGTTCACTTCGCCGCTTCACACAGTCGCCGCAGGGCGGAATGCAGCAGCCACGCAGTGTCCGGTCCCAGTGAATTGATCTCGCCGTAGGGCGGGTGGTCCGCGCCGAACAGATGCGGCGGTTCCGTGTCCCACTCCGACTTCGGGATGATGTAGCCGATCTCGTCGTTCGCGAGGCCGAGCACGAACTTGGTCGTCCCCGGCATCAGTTGGCGCAGCGGCGGAATCTCCAGCGGATCGATGTCGTGGTCGCCGCCCGGCGCGCGGATGATCCCGCCGTTCACGATCTCCGGATAGACCTCGCCCGGAATGCAGATCATCGAAACGTCCCCCAGCCGGATCAACGCCACCTCCGTTCGGATCTTCATCCATGCGCTGTGGCCTCGCTCGATCAATCCCAGCATCGACGCGGCTACGAATCCCTTGTTCTTCAGCGGCAGTTCGATCGTCTTCGCCTCGATGCCGAGCGTGACGGTCGATGCCGCGGGCGCGTTCGTCGAACGGATCCGTCCGAGGATACGCGCCGCGAGATTGTTCCCGAGCGCGCGCGTCTTGTCGTGCGACGGCGTCTTGAATTCCGTCTTCAGAAACGGGTCGTGGACCGTGACCGAAGGCGTCGTGCTCATCAGACCGCCGACCGCGCCGTTGACGTAGATGGAGGTGCCGCCGAGCCCCGGCACCAAGGTCTTCCCGTCGTAGACGATGCCCGACTCCAGCGCATCGCGGATGACTCCCGGGAAGTCGGCTGTGATGTCCTGGTTCCTCGACCAGGGCGTCTCCGGATGATTGGCCCACCCGACCAGTGTGCCGATCGTCGCGTCGTTCGTGGCCGACTTGAAGTGGAGCACGCGGATGTCCGGATCGAACACCTCCTGACGCAGTGAGTCGGCCAAGAGCCCGTCCTGCGGAGTCACTAATTCGTGGACTTTCATCCGCGACGGTTGGAGCGCTTTCACCGCGTCGATCATAGCGGCGGCAGCCGACTCGATCACGAGCGCGCGGTAGCGGGCGTTGACGCCGGACTTCGCGTAGTTCGGGCCCCAGAGCCCCATCAGGTCCGGCGTGGAATGGTTGTGCGTGGCGCACACGACCACGTAGTCGAGTCCGTGCGTGGAGCCGATCCTTTCCCGCACCGAGACCACGTCGTCGTGGAAGAACCCGATGGCGTCGAGCACCACGATGCCGAGGCGATGATGCCCGTCGTCGATGGCGATGGCGACGGCCTGGAGGTTGTCATGGATGTTCGTGGCCGCGCGTCCTTGGGAGAAACCGGCGAGCCAGACCGGTTCATCCGGACGGCTCAGGTCCGGATTGATCGACCGCTTGCCAAACCCCGCCCGCAATGGCCTCGGCTCCTTCACGGCCGCGGCGGTGGTCACGCTCAGCGCGACCGCATAGCCTGGTTTCCGATCCCGCGTGACCCACAGGAAACGGGCGAACACCAGGGCCACCACCACGACGATAAAGACAGCGAGAGCCTGGAGCAGGCGCAGCCAAAGCGGCCGTTTGACGGCGGGGGAATTCATGGTGAGCAAGGACTACAATGGCTGAGCCGTGGGCGACACCTGAAACTTCTTCGACGCTTCACTCACGGCTTTGCCGGCAACAGCCCCGGGTTGGATGGCTGTGATTCCCCGCATTCCGGGTTCAGTGCCCGGTGACGGGCTGGACTTTTTTCATTAGCTCCAGCGCGTAGGGGATCAGGGCGAAGCTCGTGGCGTCGAAGATTCCGTGGGCGATGACGGCGGGCCAGATGCTGCCGTGGAAGACGATGATCACGCCCAGGCCCACGCCGAGGAACCCGGTGAGCACGACCCCCATCGGCCCCTGCGGCAGATGCCCGAGTCCGAACGCGACGGCGATGATGAGCACGGCGACGTAGCGGCCGATCCTGGTGCCGAATCCGCCGGGGAAAAGCCGTTCCATTCCGGCCAACGTGGCGGAGCGCCAAAGTTCTTCACGCAGTCCGGCCACGACGAAGCTGACGAAGGTCAGCATAAGGATGAGGTAGGCCGGATCGTTGCGGAGCGAAGCCACGTCGACGACGGCCTCGACGTTGGGGCGGTTCTCGGTGATGTAGGTTTCGACCCCGTCCGGCTTGATCTTTCCGGACAGCATGAGGGCGCCGATCATGATCCCGATGGGGAGAATCGCTCCGATGCGGAGGGCGATCGAGTAGACGACCCCGGTTCCGAGCGCGGCAAGAGAACGGGGCATGAAGTTCTCGAAGGGTTTGAAGCCGCCTTTCCAGCGCAGCCGCAGGTCGTCGACGGTGGCGCGGGATGCGAACCACGCGAGGCCGAGCGGGATGAAGAAAGTGGCGAGCGTGAGCAGGGAACCCTTCATGAGCTCGCCCACGTTGCCGCCGAGCGCGGGGCCCCCGCTTTCGACGGACCGGAAACCGTAGTGGCTGAGCAGCCCGATCCAGATCGGGTAGGGCCCGATGATCAGCAGATGGATCAGCCAACGCCATTTGGCGACGGTCGCCACGGGCGCGGGCTCGGGGATGGGGGGAATGGATGAAGGGACTGGAGGAGGAGTGGTTTCCATGTCGCGGATGAAGGGGTAACGCAGCGGGGCGTCCTGCGAAAGCGCGGAGTTCGGATCAACCCGATGAACCATGTGGGCCCCGCGGCACGGCGGCGGACTCACGCAGTGGAAGGTAGGGCGGGCTTCCAGCCTGCCCCGTTCTGACAAGGGTTCCTGGATCGTCCGGCACCCTGATCCGTCCGGCTCGGTTTGATTTTAAGCCGGCATCGCCGTGGGCAGGCAAGATGCACTGCCCTACCTTGCTAGGGTCGCTTCGCGGCGCGACCCGCCACCTTCTTGCTCTTCGCGAACCTTGGTGTCCTTCGCGGATAAACTCCGTCTGGCCGGGCGGGGAGGTTTAACACCCCAGCCCGGCCTACAGGCCGAGGTTTGCCACCCAGACACCGTAGCCCTGGGTGCCGACCCAGAGTTCGCGGGTGGCCGGGTTCACCCGCATCCAGCTGGCTTGTCGTGGGCCGCTGGATGTTCCGGGGCGGGTCGGGCCGGAGGCCATGAGCTTGTTCCAAGTGCGTCCAGCGTCGGTTGAAAAGACCACGGGCACTTCGGTCACGTAGCCGGACGACATGCCGCCGGCGTAGACGATGTTCGGGTTCACCGGATCAATGGCGACGGTCTGGATCCAACGTCCTCCGAACGGGTCGAGCGGCGTGTTCATCTCCGTCCAGATTCCGCGAGAGAGGTGTTTGAGCCGATGGCCCGACGCGATGAAGTATCGGCCGTTCTGCGAATCCACGGCCGCGTCCGTGAGCCCGCCGGGCACGGGCGAAATCGACTTCCAGGTCAGGCCTTCGTCGAGCGATTGCGTGAGATGGGTGCTGAGGCGGCCGAGGAGTTCGTAGGGTGGATTTGGGTTGGCGGAGATGACGACGTTGCACGAGGTGGTCACTTCCCAACCGAGGCCGCCGTCGCGGGAACGCCAGCCCGGGAAGAAGAGCGCGTTGGGATTCGTCGCATGGCCGATGATCGAATCGGACGAGGTCCAGCGGACCGCCCGGCGCGAGCCGTTCAACGCCTGCGTCCAGGTTTTGCCGCCATCGTTGGAAATGTGTCCGAGGCGTTCGTTGTTCGCGCCGTAGATCCCCGCGAGCAGTTTGTGGCCGTCGGGCGAATAGGCTCCGAGAATGCGTTTGGGTCCCGTGCGTCCGCCTGGCCCGAGCGGCAGCCAGTTGGTTCCGCCATCGCGGGTAAGCAGCGTGTCGGAATCGGTGAAGGGGAGCAGAAGCGTTCCGGGTGCGGCTGCCGAAAAATGAAATGCACCGCCGACGCTCGGCTGGGCCAGGCCCTGCATGACCCGGCGGAAGGACCGTCCGCCGTCGCGGCTGATGAGCGGCGCTGAAACGCCTGATGCCACGACGAGGTCGGGGTCCGTCTGCGACCAGTTCCACAGAGGCTGGCCGGCGCGGGCTGTCGTGTCGGAAAGGGCCTCGGGCAGTTCCATCGCGAACCAGATCCGGCCGAGGTTCGGCGACCACCAGCCCGCGCCGCCGGAGCGGATGAGGATGTGGTTCGGATCGGCGGGAGAGATCGCGAGGTCCGCGAAGTTCGCGGCGCCGGCCGGGAGTTTCGCGGTCGTGGTCCGGATGTTCAGGCCGCCCTGCTGGGAGACGACGAGCTGGTCATTGAGGATCATCAGCACGACGTCGGGGGCGGCGGGCGTCACTGCGAGGGTCGTGGGTGGACGCGTTGCGATCAGGCCGAAGGATCTTCCGCCGTCGTCGCTTCTCCAGAAGCCGAGGTCCGGAAAGCGGCCGGTGGACAAATAGACGAGCCCGAGCTTCGGGTGGACGGCGATCTGTGTTCCGCCAAAGCGCGGGTTGACCTGGTTCCAGGTCTTGCCCGCGTCGTAGGTCTTGAGGATGCCGGCACCGGGCGTGACCCAGTAGGCCACGAGGCAGCCGCCTGCCTGCTGGTTGTAGCTCGACGGGTCGAACACGATCGTTCCGCCCGTGGCCTGCGGCATCGAATGCACGCGTGCCCAGCTGCCGCCGGCATCGGTCGAGCGGTAGACGCCGTAGGCGCGGGAGTCGTTGCCGCGGCCGCCGCCGAGTCCGAGCACGCGGTCGGAGTTGAAGGGATCGATGGCGAAGCCGAGCCCGCCGGGCGCGGCCCAGCCGGTCATGCAGAGTTGGAACGTCTCGCCACCGTCGACCGAGCGGTAGATGCCGCCCGTGTCCGTCGCGGCGAAGACAAGGTTGGTCCGCTGCGGCCCGACGGCCGTGGTGGTGAAGCGCGGCGAATAGGAGGCGCGGGCGAGGTTGGGATTGCCGCCCGTGCGCGGGCCGGTCAGGTCGAGCTGCCGCCATGAAGCCGCGGTGGCGGTCTGCAGCGACGCGAGCAGCACGGCGACGAGGCCGGGCCGAAAGCGGAGCCGCGGGAAGGGGACTCCCAGGAAATTCATCGGGAACGATTAGCCCGAGACCACCGGGCTGTCCACGCCGGGAGCTTTGACCTGCGCGGAGCCGTTTGCTCTACTGATGTTATGAGTGAAGTCGCCGCCGTGCATCCGAGCCTGGTCCGTCCGCTGCAGATGGTGGCCGATCATCCTTCGAACGAGCTCGCGCGCTTCAGCCTCGGCAAGGCGCACTACAACCTCGGCGACTTCGTCCGCGCCCGGGAGCAATTGGTCATCGCTTTGGAGAAGAAAGCTGATTGGATGGTGGTCCAGATCCTGATCGGCCGTTGCGACCTGTCGCTTGGCGACAATGCTTCGGCCAAGGCCGCCTTCGAACGCGCGCGGCGTTTGGCCATCGAGCAGAACCATGAAGGGCCGCTCGCCGAAATGAACCAGGCCATCGGGGAACTCGGCGGCTGACCGGTCCTGAACCACCGGCCTGTCGTTGCGGCCGGCGACATGAAACCCATGCACGACACCTCCCAACAAAACCGGCCCGCCGGATTTACCCTGATCGAGCTGCTGGTCGTCATCGCGATCATCGCCATCCTTGCCGGCATGCTGTTGCCCGTCCTGGCCAAGGCCCGGGTCCGCGCTGTCCGGACATCCTGCGCGGGCAACCTGCACCAGACCGGCCGGGCGTTCATCTCGTTCGCGAACGACAACCCGCTGGGGCGTTACCCGTGGCGGTTGGAGAAGGGGGAAGGAGGTTCCCGCGGCACGAACGACGCGTGGCTGCATTTCATCCTGCTGGCCCCGCATCTGCCGATGCCGAAGATCCTCGTCTGTCCGGCGGACACCGGCCGGAGATCGGCCAACGACTACAAGCTCGGGCTCTCGGGGTTCCTGTCCCTGGGCGATGCCGCGTTGAGCTACTTCGCCGGGACCGATTCCGACGAACGTTATCCGCTGAGCTTTCTCGCGGGCGACCGGAACATCCGGGGAACGCGGGAGAACGTCTTCTGCGGATTCGGGCAGCTCGGGCCGGCGACGCTGCTGGATGCGACGCGGCCGACGACGATCGCCTGGTCCAATTCGATGCACCGCACCGGAGGCAACATCGCGCTCGGTGACGGCAGCGTGCAGCAGTTCACGACCGAGCGGATGCAGCGCTACATCCAGGGCTCGCTCCAGCCGGACACGATGAACCACATCGTGCGGCCGAGGTGACGCCGGACGTGGTCGATTGGGATTAAGCCTTGCCGCGTGGGATGGCTTCTGGCGCAGTTCGGCCGCAACCACCATGGAACTTCTCGCCGCCGCGTCATTGTCCTACTGGCCGTTTGTCATCCTCTTCGTGAGCGTCGGGTTCGTGATGGTCGGGATCTCGAAGCTGCGCCTGCCGGCCTTCGTCGCCCTCATCGGCGCAGCGCTCATCGCCGGACTGATGGCCGACAAGCTTCCCGAATCCCGCGAGACGAGCCCGTTGGCCGAGAAGTTTCCGGATCCGGGCAAGACCGCTCCCAAGTTCCACTTTGCCCGGGCGGTGGAGATGACCGCGACGGAGTTCGGCAAGACGGCCGGCGGCATCGCGATCTCGATCTGCTTCGCCGGCTTGATCGGCATGTGCCTGATGGAATCGGGCGCGGCCGACAAGGTGGTGCGGCGCTTCCTCGCGGCCTTCGGTGAAAAGAACGCCGGCGTCGCGTTGCTGCTCAGCACCTACGTGCTCTCGGTCCCCATCTTTTTCGACACGATGTTCATGCTGATGGTGCCTTTGGCGAAGGCGCTGCGGATCCGCACGGGCAAGGACTACCTGCTCTACGTGATGGTGATCTGTGCCGGCGGCGTGACCACGCATTCGATGACCGTGCCGCATCCGGGACCGATGGCGATGGTGGAGAACCTCAAGGTCGACGTCGGTCTGTCGATCATGGCGGGGTTCCTCGTGGGACTGCCGGCGGCTTTGGGCGGTTGGGTCTTTGCGCGGTGGCTGAACAAGCGCGTCGAGATCCCGCTCCGCGAAACGCCGGGATCGTCCCTGGCGGACCTCCGCAAGATCGTGGACAAACCCGAGTCGGAGCTGCCTGGATTCCTCGTCTCCATCGCGCCCGTGGTGGTGCCGATCCTGATGATCAGCTTCGCGTCGTTCTTCACCGTGGCCCAGGGTGCGGCGGCGGAAGGGCGCGGCTGGGCCCAGGGACTCGTCTCTCTTTGCGGCGGCCAGACCGGGTTCCTCACCGCGATGAAGTGGGTCGAGTTCATCGGCGACAAGAACATCGCTCTCTTCTTCGGGACCGTGCTCGCGTGCATCGTGCTCATCCGGCAGCGCAGGCTGAAGTTCGGCGAGTTGGAGCCGATGTTCGCCGCTCCCCTGGAAACGGCGGGAACCATCATCCTGATCACCGCGGCCGGCGGCGCCTTCGGGCTGATGCTGCGCAACGCGGGCATGGCCGACGCCATCAAGGCCGTCGCCCTCGACTACAAGATCAACATCCTCGTCCTCGGCTACGTCGTCGCTCTCATCCTGCGCATCGCGCAGGGCTCGGCCACCGTGGCCATGCTCACCACCTCGGCCATGCTGTATCCACTGTCGGTCGATGCCGCCGGCGTGAGCACGCTGCCGGTGCACCAGATGTATCTCTTCCTGAGCATCGGCTTCGGCGCATTCAGCTGCTCGTGGATGAACGACTCCGGTTTCTGGGTCGTGAGCCGCCTCGGTGGAATGACCGAGAAGGAGACGCTGAAGACCTGGACCGTCACCCTGACCGTGGTGTCGCTGGTCGGGTTTGCGGTCACCATGCTGCTTTCGGCCGTCCTGCCCTTCAAGTGAGCCGGCATCCGGCGATTCCGGATTCCGACGACGTAAAGAAATACTCCCGTTCGACGCGGCAGATCCGGACGCGGTAGTCCTGATCCGAAACATTGCCGTGGGAAGGCGGCTGCGAAGCGCCTGCTTGAAGGTAAGGCAGCGCATCTTGCCTGCTCAAGGGGCTCCCGGCATGAAACCAAACGGTGCGGGCGCATCAGGCCGTCCGCCGGTGCGGAAGCCTCTGTCAGCTTTGGGCAGGCTGGAAGCCCGCCCTACCTTTATCCGCAGCGGGCCGGTTCATGCCAGCGGCTCATTGACCATGGCGAAAGCTGGGCGGCGCTGGGTTGCCTGGGAAGCCTGTGATTCGGGGCGTTGGGCTTCGGGCAGGAGGACAATCGGGCTTCCGTCCCATGCCTGCACCGTGTTTTCAATTGTCGAATCCTTGGAGTAAGGGAGGTTTGTAGTGCTAACCGATCGATTGAACGCAGAAAAACTGTCTAAGCCCATTTCCTAGTTGCCTGATTGTTCAGTCGTTCTTCTCCACCCACACCCTCCAAACTTATGCGCACCCTAAAGTTGTTTCTGCTGTGCCTCGCCCTGGCCGTTGTCTGCCAGACCGCCCGTGCCGGCATGGCTGTCCGTCTCTGGTATTCCGCCCAGGGAACCAGCGTCTCGGCGATCACCTCGCTTCCGGATTTCCCCAATAGCATCAACGCGTCGATCTACTACGGCTACGATGACACCCTCGGCGGGATCGACTCGGCGCTGACCTACCTGACCACGTCTCTCTCCGACAATGTCAGCTACCTCAACAACTACGGAACCTTCATCCGCGGCTGGATCGAGGCGCCGGCGGACGGCAGCTACCGCTTCTTCATCTACTCCGACGACAACTCGGAACTCTGGCTCAGCACCGACACCTCCACCGGCAACCGCCTCAAGATCGCCGAGAACATCGGCGCCGTCGGACGTGGTGTCTGGTCCGCCAAGCTCGCCCAGAAGTCCACCCTCATCCCGCTCGTCAGGGGGCAGAAGTATTACTACGAGGTCTACACCAAGGAAGGCGGCGGCGACGACCACTTCGGCGTCGGCTGGCAGTTGCCCGATGGTTCCCTCGACCGGCCCATCAGCGCCCGCCACCTCCTCCCGTTCAACCAGATCTTCACCGGCAATCCGAACGGCACCAATAACGTGCAGACGATCAACGCTCCGACGTTCTCCGTCCCGCGCTACATCGGCTTCAACCAGGCTCCCACGCTGACCCCCTACAGCGGCCATCCCGTCAGCCAGGTCGGCACTGAAGGCAGCAACGTCGTCATCGAGGCGACCGTGATGGGCGTCCAGCCCATGACCATGCAGTGGTTCCGCACCACCAACAACGGAACCTTCGTCGCCATCCCGGGAGCCAACCTCCAGCACTACACGGTCAGCAACCTCAACGTCGCGGCGCACAACAACACGCAGTATCGCCTCGCCGTGACCAATGCGAACGGCAACGCCACCAGCTTCTCCGCCACGCTCCTGGTGAACCCCGACACCACCAAGCCCATTCTTCTTTCCGCGAACACCTTCGGCCGCAACAACGGTCTGACCGTCGTCTTCTCGGAGCCGGTCAGCGCCACTGCGCTCGCCACGAACAACTACTACGTCACCAACAAGGTCACCGGATTCAGCGCCAAGATCCTTTCGGCAACCTACTGGGGTGTCGACCAGAAGCGCGTGAACCTCGTCACCGAGGCGTTCCCGACCGTTCAGTCCCTCTACACTGTCGTCATCAGCGGTGTGCAGGACCTCGCCCTGTCTCCGAACACGATTCTCGCCAACAGCAGCGCCGACTTCAACTCGGTCTACCAGGACAACAACATCACCCTGCGCTACTTCGAAAACGTCACGACCGGCGGCACGGTGGCCAACCTGACTAATGCGCCCGGCTTCATCGCCAATACCCCGACTCGTGTGGAAAACCGGACCCTGTTCGAAGGCCCGACCACCTATGCCGACAACTACGGCATCCAATACATCGGCTACGTCATCCCGCCGACCAACGGCGACTACACCTTCTATGTGTCCTCGGATGACCAGTCGATCCTCTGGCTGAGCACGGACACGAATCCCACCAACAAGAGAGCGATCGCGGCCGAGCCGAACAACTCCGGTGTGCGCGTCTGGTTCAACGGCGGTGCGCCCCGTTATGACGGCAGCGGCAACGCGGCCGGCATCACCACGACCTTCGGCATCACTGCGCCGATGAACGTGTCCAAGCCCGTCACCCTCCAGGCCAACACCCGCTACTACATAGAGTATCTGACCAAGGAAGGCGGCGGCGGTGACAACGGTGCCGTGGCCTGGCAGATCCCCGATGGTCCGGCGGTCGCGAACAATTCCACCCCGATCGAAGGTGCCTATCTCTCCACCACCAACGTCGGCGGCGTCCCGATCTCCATCACGACCCAGCCGGTCAGTGCGACCTTCGCCGATCAGGCCAATGCGAGATTCACCGTCGTCGCGGCCGGTTCCGCCCCGCAGTATCAATGGTATCGCGGCACCCTCTCCAGCAACGCCCCCGTCGCCGACGCGACCGGCGCCACCCTCACGACCGACCCAATCGGCTTCCAGGACAACAGCGCGCAGTTCTTCGTCATCGTGAACAACGGCTTCAGCGCCGCGACCAGCTCTGTGGCGACCCTGACGGTCATCGCCGACACGGTGAAGCCGACCCTCGTCCGTGCCCGCGGTGACGCGGAGTTCGACCTGATCACCGTCAGCTTCTCCGAGCGTTTGAACGGCACCTCTTCGACCAACAGCGCCAACTACACCGTCACTCCCGGCATCACCGTTCTCAACGCCCAGCTAGGCCTGGGCCGGACCAACGTCGTCCTGACCACCTCGCTCATGAACACCGGAACCGTCTACACGGTCACCGTCTCGGGCGTGCAGGACAGCTCGTCCTCGTCGAACGTCATCAATGCCGCGAGCACGGTGCAGTTCACCTCATGGGTTGAGACCCGTGGTTTCGCCCTGCGCCAGACTTATCTCAACATCAACGGCACCGCGATCACCGACCTCCTCGGTTCCAGCCTCTATCCGGACTTCCCGGACACCACGGACTACATCACCACGAACCTGTTCAGCCCTCAGACCGTTCCCGGCTTGGACAACTTCGGCGTGAAGCTCTCCGGCTCGATCACCCCGCAGTTGTTCGACTTCTACAAGTTCTTCGTCAGCTCCGATGACGCGTCGGTCATGTATCTCGGCACCAACCAGCAGCAGAGCAGCATCGTCTTCACCGAGATCGCCAGCCAGACCGGCGCCAACGTCGCCTACAGCGCGATGCCCGGGACCTATTCCGACCAGATCATGCAGGCTGGTGTGCCCCGCGCCTACCAGCTCCTCATGAAGGAAGGCGGCGGCGGCGACTACGTCCGCGCGGCCTGGGTCGGCGGTCTGAACGACAACGTCACCTACAACAGCGACGCGCTCATCAACGCGCTTGACCCGATCCCGTTGGTCTTCCTCTCCGTCTATGCGGATCCGGCGGGTGCCAATGTCGGCGTCTCCGTCCAGCCCGTCGCGGCCGTCACCACGAACGAAGTGTTCCAGGTGCGCCTCAGCCTCACCGCCACGGGCGCCATCACCGGCCTGCTCAACCCGCCGATCTCCTACATCTGGCAGCGCAAACGTTCGTCGGACGCAGACTTCGTCGACTTCCTTGTCGGCAACGGCGGACCATCGTTCCTCACCCCGCGTCTCGAATATCCCGCCGACGACGGTGCCCGCTTCCGCTGCTTGGTCAGCGTTCCCGGCAAGGGCGTCTACTCCGCCGAGACTGTGTTCACCGTCGGCCAGGACACGACCGCACCGGTCATCGTCCGCTCGTTCGCCAGCCGCACCTACGATACCGTGACGGTTTCCTTCAATGAGCCGATCAACATCGCTCAGCTGTCCGGCCTGTCCATCACGTCGACCAACGGTGATCCGGCCCTGACCTTGTCCAATCCCCGGATCGTCAACCTGACCAACCTCGTCATCACCACAAGCCAGCAGGCGACCAATGTCCGCTACACAGTGACCCTCAGCGGCGTCCGCGACATCGCGCTCGTGCCGAACACCATCGCTCCCAACTCCACCTCCCCGTTCAGTGGCTGGATCATCGGGCGTGGCGGCGTGACCGCGCAGCGCTTCCTCAACCTCGGCACCGCCACCGGTGCCGGCGGCCTGGATGTGCTCCGCAATGCCGCCAAGTTCCCGAACTTCCCCGACCAGGAGTGGATGATGAATGAGACGCGCATCCCGCAGTCCGGCGGCGCGGATCTCCGCACCGAAGGCGCCTCGCCCGGTCTCGATGGCTTCGGTGGCCGCATGTTCGGCTACATCATTCCTCCCACGAACGGCAACTACGTGTTCTACATCCAGACCGACGACTCGTCCGAAGTCCGCATCAGCACGGATGCGGATCCGGCGAACTTGGTCCTTGTCGGCGGTGATCGCGCCAGCTGCTGCCAGGCGCCGTCCGATACCTTCGCCAACATCTATCCGATCACGGCCACCACGGCCCGTGTCCACCGCTGGACCAACTCGTTCGTCGGAGGCCAGCTCTACTACTTCGACGTCATGTATAAGGAAGGCGGCGGCGGCGACCTCGCCCGTCTCGTCTGGAAAGGTCAGTCGAACACGGCCGCCCCTTCGGCCACGGGCTACGTCCCGGCCGCGAACATCGCCTCCATCATCAACCCCGATGATTCGTCCATCACGTTCAGGCCGAACCTGACGAACGTGACCACGTTGGAGA
Organism: Verrucomicrobiota bacterium; assembly: GCA_038203875.1. Taxonomy (GTDB): domain Bacteria; phylum Verrucomicrobiota; class Verrucomicrobiia; order Limisphaerales; family CANJSG01; genus CANJSG01. Next base: position 32,931 of record JBBRDN010000005.1, on the reverse strand, counting down.
ACCGCAACATCACCTTCAATGGCACGGCCTTCGCCCGCTCGTTCTTCACCTTGCCGGGAGCCAACTTCAGCGACCCCGTCACCTACCAGTGGCAGGGCGACGCCGGCGGTGGCACGGGCTTCACCAACATCGCCGGCCAGACCGGGGCCACGTTGAATCGGCTCGTGTCGTTCGCCAACCAGGGCTACCAGTTCCGCGTCATCGCCTCGGTGACGATCCCGATCGCCATGAGCAGCACCTCGGCCGTTTCCACGCTGACGATCTCCGGGGATACGGTGCCGCCCGTCCTGACCTCGGTCGGCCGCGACGCCTACTTCACCAACGTGTTCCTCAACTTCGACGAGCTCCTCTCGGTGAACTCGGTGACGAACGTGTTGAACTATTCCATCACCAACGCTGCCGGCACTTCGATCCAGGTCAAACGCGCCAGCCTGCGGAATGGAACGAACGTCGTCCTCGAAACGAGTCTCATGAACACGGGAGCCACCTACCGGCTCACCGTTAGCCCGACCAACGTCATCGGCGACCTCTCGCTCGCGGGGACGAACATCATCGCCGGGTTCTTCAGGGACTTTAACACCTTCGTCCAGGTGGACGGCTACCTGAGGCTGGAATACTTCCTCAACATCGGCGGTGGCCAGGACGTGCTCACCCTCACCAACAGTGCGGGCTATCGTCAGAACAACGTGGACATCGTTCGTTACACGAACTTCGCCCACGTCGCGCAGACTGCTCCGGACATCAACAACTATGGAGCGCGGTTCTACGGGTTCTTCAAGCCGATCACCAACGGCGACTACACCTTCTTCATCCGTGGAGATGACGGAGTTGCCGTATACGTTACGACGAACGGAGTTCGCCAAGTCGCGGCTGCCCGCAACCTATCCGCCGGCGGGACGTATGATTCGAGCAACCCGCTCAACAACAACTCCCCCGTGACCAACAAGGTCGTGGTGAGCCTGGTCGCAGGAGTCTATTACCCGTTCGAAGCCGTCCTGAAGGAAGGCGGCGGCGGCGACTTCATGGAACTCGCCGTCACGGCCAACGGCCAGGCAACCCCTGCAACCGGTGGCGCTGGCACGATTCCGACGGCCTTGCTCTCGACGTTCGCGGATCCCGATCCCGCCGTGCTCAACATCACCGGCCAGCCGGCCAGCCTTGCCCGGGCAATCGGAGCAACGGCGACCTTCACGGTCACCGCGACCGGCAGCTCCCCGCTCCCGGCCTCCAGCATCCGCTACCAGTGGAGCAGCAACGGCGTGGACATCATCAGCGCCACGAACAACAGCCACACGACTCCGGCGCTGACTGCTGGGGCCAATGGCGCGCAGTATCGGGTCCGGGCCTACCTGCCTGAGAAATCCCTCCTGAGCTCGATCGCGACGCTCACTGTCGGAACCATCCCGGCCATCACCGTCCAGGTCACCCCGTCATCCGTCATCACCAATGTCGGCTCGAACGTGACGTTTACCGTGACCGCCAATGGTTCCCCGGCTCCCGCCTACCAGTGGCGCCGGAACGGCACCAACGTCGGCGGTGCGACCCTCACGCTCCTGACGTTGAACAACGTGCAGTTCACCAACCAGGGCAGCTACACGGTCGTCATCAGCAACGCGATCGGATCGGTCACCAGCTCGCCTGCCGCCACGCTGCAGGTGCTGGTCACGCCGTATATGTTCGGCGGTTCCACCAAGACCGGTGGCGGATTCGGCACCAGCTTCGGCACCGATGCCGGCCGGCTCTACGTGGTGGAGTTCAAGAACGCCCTCACCAACGCCACCTGGACGCTCCTGACCAACGTTGTCGGCACGGGCTCGCCCGCGATCATCTCCGACCCCGGCGCGACCGGACCGGAACGCTACTACAAGATCACCACCACGTTCCCCTGAACGAACGTTGAGTGACTGAACTGCAAAGGCCGGGCGGCAACGCCCGGCCTTTTTTGTGCCCGTGACCCATCCGGTTGCAGGGTGATTCCGGCCCCGCAGCGGCCTCGGCAAGGTAGGGCAGTGCATCTTGCCTGCCCTCGGCACTGCCGGTGTGAAATCAACTAGGGAGTGTCTTCAAACTAGCTGCGGAGCAGCGGAAGACAGTAGCCCCGGGCGTGAGCCCGGGGTTGGGCGGATAAGTTACACGAGCTCCGGAGGAGCGGCAGATTCTCGGTCTTTCGCTCCTCCGGAGCTTGGCGGGTATCTGGGACATCAAACCCACAGCTCACGCTGTGGGCTACTTTCTTCCGCACCTCCGGTGCTCGGAATCGGGTTTGAACATACGCCCTAGTGCGGGCGGATCCGGATGCCGGACGATTCGCTAACCCTCGTCAGCGCTGGTCAGGCTGGAAGCCCGCCCTTCCTTCAACTCTATGGGCCCGGCCGCGACGTTCCGTGGGTGCTTGGCCAAAACCTTTGGGAATCTTCTCGTCCTTGTAAGCCCGGTCCTTTGACCGGGAGTTCTTTGACGGGCTGGTAAGAACCTTGTCTTGCCTCGCCTCCGCACCAGTTCCTAGCCTGCTCGTCACATGAGTTCGTTCAAGATTGCAGCCCTCGCCGGCGACGGCATCGGTCCCGAAGTGATGCGTGAAGCCATCAAGGTCCTCCGCGTCGTCGAAAAGAAATTCTCCCTCGCCTTCCACATCACCGAAGCCCCCGTCGGCTGGGCCGGCATCGATGCCGCCGGCAAGGCGTTGCCCGACGCCACGCTTGCGCTCTGCCGCGAATCGGATTCGATCCTCTTCGGCTCCGTCGGGTTGCCGGACCGCGATCCCACCATCCCGAAGGAACAGCGTCCCGAACGCGCCGCACTTCTCAGGATCCGCAAGGAGTTCGGGCTCTTCGCCAACCTCCGTCCCGTCAAACTTCCCAAGGCCCTGTCTTACGCCTGCCCGCTCCGCCCGGAGCGCCAGGGCGACGGACTCGACATGCTCGTCGTGCGCGAGTTGACCGGCGGAATGTATTTCGGTCAGCCGAAGAAGACCGAGGACATCGGCAACGGCGTCCAGCGCGCGATCGACACGATGGTCTACACCACGCCGGAGATCGAACGCATCGCCCACGTCGCCTTCCAGGCCGCGCGCCTTCGCCGGAAGAAACTGACGAGCATCGACAAGGCGAACGTGCTCGAGAACGGCATCCTCTGGCGCGAGACGGTCACGCGCATCGGCAAGGAATATCCCGACGTCGTGCTGGAGCACATGTTCGTCGATAACGGCGCCATGCAGCTCATGCTCAAGCCGACGCAGTTCGACGTGATGCTCTGCGAAAACATGTTCGGCGACATCCTGAGCGACGAAGCCGCGGCGCTCGCGGGTTCGTTGGGCATGCTGCCCAGCGCCAGCCTCGGTGCCACCACCGGCGAACAGACCTTCGGATTCTACGAGCCGGCCGGCGGCACCGCCCCCGACATCGCCGGGAAGAACCTCGCCAACCCCATCGCCCAGATCCTCAGCGTCGCGTTGATGCTGCGCTACAGCTTCAAGCTGAACGCCGCGGCGGACGCCATCGACGGCGCCGTGACAAAGGCCATCGACCAGGGCTTCCGCACCGGCGACATCTACAATCCCGCCGAGACCACGGCGAAGAAGGTCGGCACCACCCAGATGGGTGACGCCATCGCCGCCGGGGTCTGATCGCTGTCTCGCAGGTTTCGAGCACTGTCTGGAGACGGCTTCGCATATGGTTTTGCTCTTCTGACTTGGCCGCCATTCGGTTTCCATTCGGGTATGGCGACGCTCTACCTCGACATCTTCAGCGGCATCAGCGGGGACATGTTCATTGGTGCCCTGATCGATCTAGGCATCGACGCGCGGCTCCTGGAAACCGAGCTCGGGCGTCTCGGGGTCGGCGGTTATCACCTCCACGTGAAGCGGGCGCAGAAGTCCGCGATCGAAGGCGTGAAGTTCGACGTCCATCTCGCGGCGGACCACGGCCACGACCACGGCCACGACCATGGACACGACCATGGACACAGCCATTCCCACGGGCACGGGCAAGGCCACGACCACAGCCATGGGGAAGGGGACCACTCGCATAGAGACGAGCACCGGAGTTTTGCCGACATCCGGCGGATGATCCTCTCCAGCCAGCTTTCCGACTGGGTGAAGCAGAAGTCCATCGGCGTGTTCAAGCGCATCGCCGTCGCCGAGGGAAAGATCCATGGGCATCCGACGGACGAAGTGCACTTCCACGAGGTCGGTGCGATCGATTCCATCGTCGACATCGTGGGCGCGTGCATCGCCCTTGAGATGCTCGGATGTCCGCGTGTGTTGGCCTCGCCAGTCGTCGAAGGAACGGGCTGGGTGAACTGCGCGCACGGACGATTCCCGGTCCCCACGACGGCGACGCTGGAGATTCTCGGTGCCAAAGGCATCGCGCTCACCCAATGCGAGGAACCGCACGAACTCGTCACGCCGACGGGTGCGGCCCTGCTGGCGGAGTTCGTCGAGTCGTTCGCGCCCATGACCGGCCTTGTCGCAACCCGGGTCGGCTACGGCCTCGGCACCCGCGACAACAAGACGCGCCCCAACGTCCTACGGGCCGTCCTTGGTGAAGTGCTTACCGCTGCCGGCCCATCGCCGCATGATTGGGAGACCGATTCCGTCGCCGTGCTTGAGACCAACCTCGACGACATCAGCTCCGAGCTCCTCGGCCACTTCGTCGGCCGCGCGCTGGAGAGCGGTGCGCTCGACGTGTTTCACACGCCGATCCAGATGAAGAAAAACCGTCCCGGCGTGCTCTTGTCAGTCCTGTGCGCCGCCGCCGATGCCGACAAGTTCAGCGAAATGATCCTGCGCGAGACGACGGCCTTCGGTGTCCGGCGAACCATCAGCGAACGCCGCAAACTGCGGCGTGAGTTTGTGGAGGTCGACACCGCGCTCGGCAAAGTCACCGTGAAGCTTGGGAAGCTCGACGGCCGTGTGGTGCAGGCCGCTCCCGAATTCGAGTCCTGCAAAACCGCCGCCGCCAGGGCCGGTGCCAGCGTGAAGGACGTGATGGACGCGGCCCATCGCGCCGCGGCGCTTCGGACCGGTGCATGATCGGGATCGCCAACGCAGGCTTCCGTTTTGCGGGGTGATCGTGCAAGTTGGCGACGTGAGAAGGATGCATCATCTCCTGCTGACGCTGCTTGGGTTCTGGCTCGTAGGCTGTGCTTCAAATAAGAATCCCGGTAGCTGGCAGCCGCTGTTTGTGAAGGACGGAATGCCCGATGGCTGGACCGTCCGTTTGTGGTCGGACATTTCAAAGCCGGGACCGAATGGTGCCGTGTGGACGGTTCAGAGTGGTTCGTTGAAAGCGGTCGGCACACGGGGATCATGGCTGATCTGGGAACGGGATCTGGGCGATTTTGAGATGGAGTTCGAGTTCCTCCTTGGCCAGGTCGGCAATTGCGGGCTCGCGTTGCGCGCGCCGATGAAAGGTGACCCGGCGTTCGAGGGTCTTGAATTGCAGATGGCCGATCTCCGCTACAATCCCAAGGCGAAGGACAGTGAATTGACGGGAGGGATCTACCGGTCGATTGCTCCCAGCAGGCAGGCCTACAGGCCTACGGAATGGAACCGCTGCCGGATCCGTTACGCGGGTCCGAAGCTCTGGGTCGAACTCAATGGCGTCGTGGTTCAAGATTTGGACCTGTCGACATTCAACGATCCGATCCAACGCCACGACGGGACGATGGCCTCGGCCCTCAAGGATCGGCCGCGACGTGGGCACATCGGTTTCCAGCATCTGAGCCGCCGTGATGAACCGGTGGAGATCCGCAACGCCCGGATCCGGATCCTGGATTGATCGAGTGCTGATCGCCTTCAACAAACCCTACGGCGTGCTCTCGCAGTTCACGCCCGACGGCTCGCCGAACCGCACCATGGCGGAGTTTGGTTTTCCGAAGGGCGTCTATCCGATCGGGCGACTGGACGCTGACTCGGAGGGATTGATCCTCTTGAGCGATGAACCGGGATTGAACACCCGTTTGCTCCATCCGACCCGGGGCCACGAGCGTTGTTATTGGGTGCAGGTGGAAAAGATCCCTTCGCCGGAAGCGCTCCGGCAACTGGAGCGTGGCGTGGAGATCCAAGGTTACCGGACCTTGCCGTGCAAAGCATGGCCGGTGGATCCGCAGCCCGAAGTGCCGCCGCGCGATCCGCCGATCCGTGTCCGGAAAAGCGTGCCCGACTATTGGATCGCGATGGAATTGGTGGAGGGCAAGAACCGGCAGGTCCGCCGCATGACGGCCGCAGTCGGGCATCCGACCCTGCGGTTGATGCGGGTGCGGATCGTCCGATTCGAGCTCGGCGGCCTGTCGGCTGGGATGTGGCGTGAGCTGGGTGATGCCGATCGGCAGCTTGTTTTGTCCTGAGCCAGGGCGAGTGCCGGGCAGTGTTCCGACAGAAAAGCCGGGGCCGTGCGGGAAAACGGGTCTGGGGGCAAACAAACCTTGCTTGGCTGAAACCGGGTGTGGCTTATTGCGCCCTCGTTTTCGCCTTAATCTGATACAGGCGAAGCCGCCATGAGATGAGTCGAGAGCGCGTCACGGTGTTTTACTCCGGACGGGTCCAGGGTGTGGGGTTCCGCTACACCGCGAAGACCCAGGCTCTTGGTTTCGACGTGTCGGGCACGGTGCGAAACTTGCCGGATAGCCGGGTGGAGCTGATCGCCGAAGGGGAGCGCCAGGAACTGGAGGCGTTTCTCGAGGCGGTGAGGGATTCCGCAGTCGGCAGTTTCGTGCGCGGGGAAGAAGTTGGCTGGAGCCCGGCAAAACAGGATTTGCGCGGCTTTGAAATCATCCGGTAAGTTACCGGGACGACCGAATGAAATACGCAATCATCGCCGACATTCACGCCAATCTAGAGGCGTTGAACGTCGTGCTTGAGGACATCAAAGCGCAGGAATGCACGCACACCGCGTGCCTGGGGGACGTGGTCGGCTACGGGGCCAACCCGAAGGAATGCCTCGATATCATCCGCGGGATGAATATCCCCTGCGTGAAGGGCAACCACGACGAGATGTGCTCGGTCGAGGCGGATCTCGAAGGATTCAACCCGCATGCCGCCGAAGCGGTGCACTGGACCCGACAGCAGCTCGACGAGGACGACTGCCAGTGGCTTCGCGACCTGAAATACATCCGCCTGGTCACCAGCTTTTCCATCGTCCACGCCACGCTCGATGTCCCGCAGAAGTGGGGCTACGTCTTCGACAAGCTCGCCGCGGCGGCCAGCTTCACCTACCAGAACACGCCCGTCTGCTTCTTCGGCCACACGCATGTGCCCGTGGCGTTCGTGCGCGACTCCGTCGTCCGGGGCGGCACCTACTCGAAGTTCAAGGTCGAGGCCGGCAAAAAGTATTTCATCAACGTCGGCAGCGTCGGCCAGTCCCGCGACGGCGTGGCCAAGGCGACCTACGTGATATACGACATCGCCGAGCAGACCATCGAGCTGCGCCGCCTCGACTACGACATCGCGACGGCCCAGGCGAAGATCCGCGCGGCCGGACTGCCCGAGCGTCTCGCCGAACGACTCGCCCAGGGCAAGTAGTCGGAATGCTTTCAGATGGCGGCTGGTCCGGATCGTCCGGGGCAGCCGCTTTTTTCATCCACCATCCGACCCGGTGAAAATCCTCCTGCTGAAACCAAGTTCGCTCGGGGATGTCGTCCACGCCTTTCCCGTAGTGCGGTCGCTCAAACGAAAATGGCCCGACGCGGAATTGCATTGGTGGATCGATTCCGGCCTCGCGGCGTTGGTCGAGACGGATCCGGACGTCACCGGTGTCTCCAAGTTTGAGCGCAAGCGCTGGGCCAGGCCGGGTGGATGGCCTTCGATGTTTACGGCGATCCGGCGGCTGAGGGAGCAGCGGTTCGATCTCGTGGTCGACCTCCAGGGATTGGCCCGGTCGGCGGCGTTTGCGTGGATGGCGAACGGGACCTTCACCATCGGCGTCGACGATCCCCGCGAAGGCGCGGGCGCATGGTATGACGTGGCCGTGCCGCGGCCGTCGGCCCAGACCCATGCGGTTGACTGGTATTTGGAGGTTGTCCGGCGCCTCGGTGTGACGCCCCTCGAGGAGTTGCCTTGGCTTGCGCCGCGTCCGCTGGTGGCGGCGGGATTGGAATCACGGCTCGGCATGTCGCAGCGGCGCTGGATCCTGTTGAATCCAGGTGCGCGTTGGTGGAACAAACGGTGGCCGGCGGCTTCGTTCCGCGAGGCACTGCGACGGTTGGCCGCTTTATTCCCGCGGCATCATTTTGCCATTCTCGGCGGTAAGGAAGATGCGGAAACGGCGACGGAGATTCTCTCCGGAGCTCCCGACCGCACCGTCAATCTCGCGGGTGCCACGAACCTGGGCGAGCTCGTGGAAATCATCCGCGCCGCCGAGCTGATCGTGACCAATGACACCGGCCCGATGCATATCGCCGCCGCCCTGGGGACGCCGATGGTCGCGCTCTTCGGTCCGACCAACCCAAACCGCACCGGACCTTATGGACGGCAGGCGGATGTCCTGCGGGAGCCATTGGCTTGTTCGCCCTGCCTCAGCCAGACCTGCCGCAACAACGTGCAGATGGAGTGCCTGACCACCGTTTCCGTGGATCGTGTTGTCGCGGCCGCGCTCGCCCGGATCCAGCCCTGACAAGGCGGGCTTGCCGGGCATTTGAGGGCGCCTACAGTGCAGCCATGCGTATCTCCCTGGCCTTCGCCGCATTCCTGGTCCTGTTGATACCGCAGCCTCGCGTCCATGCGCAGAACACCCCCGTCACGGCGGAGGTGGAACTCGACCAGGATCAGTTTTTGCCGCTGGAAGACATCAAGGTGGCCGTGCGGATCATCAATCTCACGGGTCGGACGCTGCACATGGGCGCCGACAACGGCTGGTTGAAGTTCATCGTCGAGACCAAGGATGGATTCCCGGTCTTGCCCGAGAGCGAGCCGGCGGTCGTCGGCGAGTTCGACCTGCCCACGTCGAAGACGGGGATCAAACGGGTCAACCTGGTGCCTCATTTTCCGGTCAAGCAATCGGGCCGCTACACCGTCAGGGCCGAGATCGAAGTTCCCGGGCTCAACAAGGCCGTCACGAGCCGGCCGGTTTCGTTCGACATCTTCAACGGCACCGTCCTGAAGAGCATCACCGTGGGTGTCGTCCGGACCAATGCAGGGCCCGGTGGCGTCGGAGATCAGCGGACGTTTCTCCTGCAACGGAAGCACAACGGGCAGGCCGACCAGCTTTACGTCCGCCTCACCGACCAGGCCACCGGCAACACGCTCAAAGTCATTCCGGTCGGCCGGTTGATCGCCATCGGTGAACCCGAGGTGCAGGTCGACCAGCAGAGCCGGCTGCACGTCCTGTTCAGGGTCGACTCACAGACTTTCCGATACGTCGTCGTCACCGCGGACGGCGAGATGGTCCGGCGCCAAACCCACGATTACGGCACGGGCGCGCCCAAACTTCGGATGAATGGCGAGAATGCGGTCGTCGTCTCTGGAGGCGTGCGCCGGGAGATGTCCTCCGACATCCCGGTTTCGGCGCGCGTCGAAGACAATGGCGGAGACAAAGCTCCATGAAGCCCACGGTAATTTTAGGCCGACGTTCGCGTTCATCGCGCTCTTCGCGGGCCTGATCGCGTCGTTTGCGGCCGACGTCCCCTCGCTGCGGCTCCAGCTCCGCAACGGCGACACGGTCAGCGGCCAGCTGGTCTCGGAGGATTCGACCAACCTGGTTCTTCGGACTCCGTGGGCGCTGAACTTGTCCGTTCCCAAATCCGAGTTGATCAAACGCGAGGCGCTGCCCGCGACGGGTTCCGCGCCCGCTGCCGCCCCAAATCCGGCGCCCGTTGCTCCGGTGGTGGCCGCGAAACCCGTGGCACCAGTCCTGAAGCCTGTTCCGCCCAAGCCGCCGGCTCCGCCTTCTCCAAAGCCGAAGTCGGAGTGGGCTGTGGAGCTTGAGGTGGGCGCTGACTTGGCGTTCAGCACGATCGACCGGTCGGTCTATCACGGACGAATTCGGGTCAACAACACCTATGGCCGCCTTCGGAACGCCGCCGAGTTTCGCGCCGCTTATGGCGAAGCGCAGGGGAAGTTGACCGAGAACCGCACGGACGCGTCGCTCAAGACCGACTTCGACCTCAACCAGCGTAGGGTCTTCCTCTACAATCTGGCTGTTTTGAGCATGGACGAAATCCGGAACATCGACCTGCGTTACGAGGTCGGTCCTGGTGTCGGCTACCACGTGATCCAGAAACCCAAGTTCACTTTGGACCTTGAGGCCGGCGCTGCTTTCGAGCATCGCGAGTTCGCCAACCGTTCGGCCGACGAGCACCTGCTCGTTCGTGTGGCCGAGAAAACCACCTGGAACATCTCCTCCAAGCTGTCGATGGACGAGCGGTTCGAGATCTTTCCCAACCTCGACCAGCTCGGAGAATTCCGCATCCGCTTCGAGGCCAATCTCCGCTACAGCTTCTGGAAGAACGTCTATCTAACGCTTGGCCTCATCGACCAGTGGGAGTCCGATCCCGCGCCCGGCGTTTCTCAGAACGATCTCCAGATCCGGACATCCGTCGGAGCGCGGTTTTAATCCGGCGGACATTTCGTTAAATAGACCGACTTTGCGCTGCGTCGATCCATGTCCGATGTCGGCCCGTCGCCTGGTTGTCGCAGGGTAAGATCCGGAAGGAAAAATGCGTAGGTGGGCTTGCTCCGGAGTGTCCGCAAGCCGATATTGTTAGGGTCAAGTCAGATGAAATACTCCTGCAAACATTGCGGCCAGAGAATCGAAGCCGACGCTTCGTGGGAAGGTCGTGACGTCGCCTGCCCCGGATGTTCGGCGTCGATCTCGCTTGGGCCTGAATCCGTCGCCACCGCTCCCAGTCCTGCGGCCGGCCGGCGTTGGTTTGGTGTGACGGCTGTGGTTTTAGCCCTTGCCGCGGTTGGAGCGACTGCTGCGGTCTTCGGTTTCAAGCGTGCGGGTGAATCCACTGCGGTCCCGGCGAAAAAAGCGGCCGCCAAAAAGCAGCCGGTTTCCTACGAGGCCCAAGTGCAGCCGATCCTCGCGAAATTCTGCTACGACTGTCACGGCCACGAGAAACAGAAGGCCGACTTGAATCTTCAAACCTTCAAGACCGCTGCGGACATATCCAAGGACCACAAGACTTGGGAGCATGTCCTGATCAATATCCGTAACAACGAGATGCCGCCGCCCAAGAAGGCGCAGCCGACTCCGGAGGAGAAGAAGCTTCTCGCCACGTGGATCGAACACGAACTGTTCCACATCGACTGCGACAACCCCGATCCCGGCCGTGTCACTATCCGTCGCCTGAACCGCGCCGAATACAACAACACCATCCGTGATCTGGCCGGTGTCGACTTCAAGCCGGCGAACGACTTCCCGACCGACGATTCCGGCTACGGATTCGACAACATCGGCGATGTGCTCTCGATGCCGCCGATCATGCTCGAGAAGTATCTCAACGCCGCCCGCAGCGTCTCCGACGCGGTCATCGCAACGGAACCGCAGCCGCCTGCGTCCGTGACCAGGACCGGACGGATGCTCGGCACCACCGGCGACAAGGCGACGTTCACCTTCGACGCCGCAGCCGACGGCGACTACCGTCTAGTCATTCGCGCCGGCCAGGACAAAGCCGGCACCGAGAACGCGAAGATGGCCCTAGGGCTCAATGGAACGCAGTTGAAGGAGATCGAAGTCAAACGTCCGGAGAACCGGCCGGAGAAGTTCGAGGAGACCCTGAAGCTTTCCAAGGGTCCAAATACGGTGACGACGACGTTTCTGAACAACCTGCTGATTGCGGCGAATGGCAAGGAACCCAAGCAGGACCGGAACATCCACGTGACGTCGGTCGAGCTCATCGGGCCGATCTACGACGGAACACCTCCTCCGTCCGAAGCGCAGAAGAAGTTGTTCCTCGGCCAGTCCATTCCTGTCGATGCGTCCGAAGCGAAGAAGCAGGAGTTGGCGGCCAAGGTCCTCGCTGAGTTCGCCCGCAAGGCCTTCCGTCGACCCGTCAAGCCTGACGAAGTGAAACGCCTCGTCTCGCTCGTCGCCCTCACCAGGGATGAACCCAAGTATCCGTTCGAGAAGGGCCTCAAGCTCGCCATGCAGGCTGTCCTCGTCTCGCCCCATTTCCTCTTCCGCGGGGAGATCCAGCCTGAGCCGGACAATCCGAAGTCCGTCCACTTCATCAACGAGTTCGCCCTCGCTTCGCGCCTCTCCTATTTCCTCTGGAGCTCGATGCCGGATGAGCAGCTCTTCCGCCTCGCGGAGAAGAAACAGCTGCGCAAGAACCTCGATACGGAGATCGCTCGGATGCTCAAGGACGACAAGTCCCGCTCCCTCGTCGATAACTTTGCCGGCCAATGGCTGCAGCTCCGCAGCATGCCGCTCGTTTCACCGGACGTGAAAGCCTACCCGAGCTTCGACGAGGCGTTGCGCAACGCGATGATCCTCGAAACGGAGATGTTCTTCCAATACATCGCCAAGGAAGACCGGCCCGTGACTGAACTCCTGACGGCCGACTACACCTTCGTCAACGAGCGCCTCGCCAAGCACTACGGCATCACCAATGTCGTCGGACCCGAGTTCCAGAAAGTCTCCCTCGCCGGCACCGGCCGCCGCGGAATCCTGACCCACGGCAGCGTGCTGACGTTGACGTCGAATCCTACCCGCACTTCTCCCGTGAAACGCGGGAAATGGGTTCTCGAGAACATTCTCGCCACTCCGCCTCCTCCGGCTCCGCCCGACGTTCCGACCCTCGAAGAGCGGGAGCGCCAGCTCACCGGCAGCCTGCGCCAACGAATGGTCCAGCATCGCGAGGATGCGACGTGCAATTCCTGCCACGCGCGCATGGACCCCATCGGGTTCGGGTTCGAGCACTTTGACGGGGTCGGGTCGTTCCGGTCGAAGGACGGGCAGTTCGTCGTGGAATCGGCCGATGAGTTGGCGACCGGCGAGAAGTTCGCCGACGCCACCGAACTGATCGACATTCTCGTCGCCAAGAAGTCCGACGACTTCCTGCGCTGCGTTGCAGAGAAGGCACTTGTCTACGCCTTGGGGCGTGGGCTGGAGCCGTTCGACAAATGCACCGTCGAAGACGTGACCGACACCTTGAAGACCGGCGGCTACAAGTTCTCGACTCTCGTCTCCGCCGTCGTGAAGAGCATTCCGTTCCAGCAGCGACGGGGTGAAACCATCCGGACTTCCTCGGTGGAAATCCCGGCTCCCGCCGTCGCCACAAAGGCGCCCTGACCGCTTGAGTTTGAATCGAAGCCGGCCAATATCAGTCAATAATCCGAAGCAACGACCATGAAGATGACGCACATACCCCGCCGGACCTTCCTCCGTGGCCTTGGGACCGCTCTCGCCCTTCCGGCCCTTGAGGCGATGATGCCTTCTTCGAGGGTGTTTGCGGCTGCGGCGGCGACGGCGAAGAAACTCCCGAAACGCTTGGCCTTTGTTTACGTGCCGAACGGCGCGAACATGGACGATTGGACCCCGTCGGAAGTCGGTTCCGACTTCAAGCTGCCCTACATCCTGGAGCCTCTGAAGAACGTCCAGGGCGACCTGCAGATCCTCAGTGGTCTCGCCCATCGCAAGGCGGCCGCGAACGGTGACGGCGCCGGCGATCACGCCCGGGCTTCGGCCACGTTCCTCACCGGAGCTCAGGCCAAGAAGACTGCGGCCGTCGACATCCGCGCCGGTGTTTCCGTCGACCAGATCGCGGCGACGAAGGTCGGAGCCCAGACCCGCCTGTCCTCATTGGAACTCAGCTGCGACCGTTCCCGTTTGGCCGGTGCCTGCGATTCCGGTTACGCCTGCGCCTACCAGTTCAACATTTCGTGGAAGAGCCCGACGACGCCCATGCCGCCCGAGGCTGATCCCAAGCTCGTCTTCCAGCGCCTCTTCGGCAGCGGCAATCGCGAAGAGCAGATCGCCCGTGATCGCTATTCCAAGAGCATCCTCGATTTCGTCCTCGATGACGCCAAGGCCCTCCGCGGAAATCTCGGCCGCACCGACCAGAGCAAGCTCGACGAATACCTGACCTCCGTCCGTGAACTCGAGGAGCGCATCGAACGCGACGTGAAGTTCGGCGGCATCAAGACGGACATGAAGACTCCCGAAGGCGTTCCCGGTGATTTCACCGAACACCAGAGGCTGATGTATGACCTTCTCGTCCTGGCTTTCCAGACCGATGCGACCCGCGTCTCCAGCTTCATCGTCGCCCACGACGGCAGCAACCGGCCCTATCCGTTCATCGGCGTCAGCGACGGCCATCACGATCTCTCCCACCACGGCAACAAACAGGAGAAGAAGCAGGCGATCGCCAAAATCAACCGCTACCACATGGAGAATTTCGCCTACTTCCTGAACAAGCTGAAAGGCATAAAGGAAGGCGACGGCACGCTTCTCGACAACTGCTCCATCGTCTATGGCAGCGGCATCTCCGATGGAAATCGTCACAACCACAACGAGCTCCCCGTCATCCTCGCGGGCAAGGGCGGCGCGAACCTCGGTGTTGGACGTCACATGCGCTACGAGCGCGACACGCCCATGACCAACCTTTACCTGTCACTGCTCGACAACATGGGCGTCCATGCCGAGCGGATCGGCGACAGCACCGGCCGCCTTGGTAAGCTGACGAGCTGAAGGAGCCTCTTTTGGATCCCAAGCCGGATGGTTCATCGCCATCCGGCTTTTTCTTTATCGGGACGGCACGTCCAGTTCATGGAGCTGGAACTCCATGGAAAACGCGGGCTCCGTCACCGCTTCTTCCGCCTACCGCTTGGGCGTAAGGAGCGTCTTCTTCTTCTCGTCCGACAACGGCGCCTGTTCGATCCAAGCGCGGGCCGCCTTCTCGTCCACCCGCATCCAGTTTCGGGCGATGTTCTCCAGTTGATAGGTGTTGCGGGTCGGTTGTCCCGGCTGGACGGGGGCCGACGCGAAGAGTTCCTGCGCCCATTTGGCTGCGAGTGCCGGCTCCTGATACGAAGCCTGGTTGAGGAATGATTCCGCCGCGCGGTCGCGCGATTTCCCGGGAGGCAACGTCTCGAGCCATTTGCTCGCGCCCTGGGGATCGTTCTGGGTCCAGCTTGAGACCACGCTGCTCATCGCGCTGTCGCGGGTCTGTCCCTCGGGGAATGCCCCGACCCAGGCCGCGGCGCCGGCCGGATCCTGATAGCCCCAGGAACTGACGATCGACAGCGCGGCGCTGTTCTGCGCTGCGCCGGCGGGCAGTGTCGCCACCCACGCTGCGGCTTCGGTCGGGGAGTTTTGCGCCCAGCTCGATGCCACGCTACGGAGCACGTTGCCCGATGTGTCCGATGCGCCGAGCTCCGTCGCCCATTGCGCGGCGGCCTTTGGATCGTTCATCGCCCAGGCGCTGGCCACGGACGACAGGGCTCCGCTCTGGGCCGCGCCGGGCCCGAGGGTCATGGCGAAATCCGCCGCCGCCTTGGGATCGTTTTGCGCCCAGGTGCTGGTGACGCTTTGCAGGGCGCTGTTTCGGCCGCTGCCCTCGGGCAACTGCTGCGCCCAGTCCATCGCTCCCTTGAGGTCGTTGGCCGCCCACCGCGACGCGACGCTGCTGAGGCTGTTCTGCTGGGATTGTCCGGCCGGCATCGACAGCGCGAACTCCGCCGCCATCTTCGGGTTCGCTTCCGCCAGTTGGTAAACAATGTTTTGTGCGGCCTGTTGCTGGTTCTGTCCCGCAGGAAGGCCCTTGACCCATTCCGCGGCCTTCTCCGGATCCTGCTGGGCCCACTGGCTCGCGATGCTCATGTAGTAGTGGCTGTTGCGGCTGCTGCCGGTGGGCATCGCGTCCAGCCACGCGGCGGCGGCGGCGGGATCGCGGTAGCTCATCTGGCCAACGACGCTTTGCATAGCGTTGTTGCGCGATTGGCCGGTGGGCAGCGTTTGCACCCATTCCAAGGCGGCCTTCGAATCCGTGTTCGCCCAGGACGACGCGATGCTCGAGATCAGATTGTTCCTGGTTTGTCCGGGAGGAAGGCTGTTGGCGTAGGCCACCGCACCCTGGGGATCGCGGCGGGTCCATTCGGGGCCCAGCGATTGAAGCGCGCGTTCCCGTGCTTTCGGATCAGTCAGGTTTTGGGACCAAGCCAGCGCACCGGTGAAGTCCTGCTGGCCCCAAGCGGCGGCCACGGAAGACATGGCTTCCTGCTGGGCCGTGCCCTTGAGGGTGAGGGCGTAGGTGGCGGCGGCTTGCGGATCCTGATTGGCCATTTCACCGAACACGACCCGCGTGGCGTTCCGTTTGGTATTCCCTTCCGGCAATCCTTGGGACCATGCGAGCGCGCCCTGCAGGTCCTTCGAGGCCCATTGGGCTGCGATGCCATTGACGGCCATGTCGCGGTCGCGCGAGGTGAGTTTCATGGCCCGCGCCGCTGCCGCCGCTGGGTCTGTCTGTGCCCACGTGTTGAAGATGGATTGGATCGACCCGTAGTTGTAGCCGAATTGGCTGTCACCTTTGGCCAGGTTTTTCAGGTGCAGTTCGAGCGCACGCTCCGGTGATTTTTGCGCCAATTCCGGCAAGATCGCGGACCAGGCCGCGCGGCGCTCTTCGTTGCTCTTCAGTCCTTCCACCGCCGCCATCGCCGCGTCCGAATCCCGTCGGGCCCAGCCGGAGAAAACCGCCGTCATCGCGACCTGTTTTTCGTTCGGCCGGGTGAGCGTCTTCGCATAGGCGAGCGCCGCCTCGGGATCCGCTTCCGCCCAGCGGGGGATGAGAACGCTGAGAACCGCGGAGAAATTCTGCTGGCCGGCCTGGCCTCTAAGCTGCGCGAGGACCACTGGAACGTCGGCTGGGGAGAGCTGTTGGGCCGCTTCGAGCACGTTCTGCACGATGCGCTGGTAGTTTCCCTGCCCGATCACCTGCCGCAGTTTCGCCACGATTTCATCGACCGATCGTGGCGCGTTGCTGGTCGTGGTGCGTGCTGGCTTGTCGCCCTTCTTGGCGAACGGAGTTGCGGCGGGTGTCGCCGCAGACGGTTCCGAAGTTTGGCCGTTGGTGGGCGTCGCTCCGGAGCCTGTGCGGCCGGCGAAGTATCCTCCCGTCAACCCGGCCGAAAGCATGCAAACGCCGACGATCCAAGGACGGACTCCGGTGGGGTTCATGCCGGCAACGTAACCAACCGGCCCTCGGTCGCAACAGCGAGGATTGGAACGGAAACTGAGACGCGGAATCGGACAAGTCGTTACGCCATCTCCGTCGTTATGGCGCCGGCGGAGGCAGGCACACGACCTTGAAGAAGCGTGTGTCCGGGGTCACCGCGACGTTCGTGGACATGCTGAACTGCAAGGCTTCCATCAAGCTGGAAACGGCGGCCCAGGATGTGCCGTTCGGATCGATGGTCGCTTCGACCCGGTATCTGAAGCCGGGTGTGGACGACCAGGTCAGGGCGATCTGGGTTTCGTCGACGGCGCGGATCGAGTGGATCACAGGTCGTGGCACGACGAAAAGAGCCGCGGTCGTGCTCTGGTTGGTTCCCGCCAGGTTGGAGACGACGACGCTGTAGCCGCCGGCCGAAGGCGGTTGAAGGTTGGTCAGCGTCAGGGTTGCGTTCGTGGCTCCCGTGACGGGATTGCCCTGAAACAGCCACTGATAGAAGAGCGGGCTGGTGCCGGAAGCGGTGACGGCGAATGTGGCGTTGCTGCCGAGCGCGATGTTCAACGCGAGCGGAGGCGTCACCACTTGGGGCGGGGTCGGGAGCGGCAACTGCAGATCGACCGTCGTGACCGCCCCCGCGCTGATGGTGTTGGTCGTTGAGACGTTGACCAACCCGGGAAAACTGGCCGTCAGCACGTAGCTGCCCGGCGGAAGATCCACCGCTCCGTAAAAGCCCGTGGCATCGGTTCGCAGGGTGCGGTTTGTCGGGCCTGTGATGGTCACGCCGGCGAAGTCGAGGCCGTTGGTGGTGCCGGCCTGGATGGTGAATCCCTTGAGGTGCCCGCGCGTTGGCGTGGTCTTCCAGGGCATGACAGGAATGGTGGCCTTCGTGGCGAAGACGGGCCCGGAGCCCGCGGTGTCGTAGAGCGCGGCGCTGTTCGGCTGCGTCAAGGCCGCGAGAAAGCTGGCGCGGGACACGCCTTCGTCGTTGCTCAAGCCGTAGGAGTAGAAGCTGAAGCCTTGGGCGACGTTTGTCGTCGATGGCGCGGGCAGGCGCGCCGTGCGGACCTGGTGGAACGTGTTGGAGACCGTGTTGAGGTAGATGCCGGGACCGAGGGCCGTGTGGCGGTTGAACTGGTGGTTCTTCGCGAAGGTCGACCAGTTGGTCCACGCGCTGCCATACTGGCCGTGGTCGAAATACATCATGGGAATGTTCAGGTCGATGATCCCTTCCTCCGTCCAGCTCCGCCAATCCTGCAGCTTGTCCGTGTAGGCCTCGGCGCTGTTCGTCCACTGCGAGGCCGTCGTGACGCCGGGCGCGAAGCAGATCGTGTCCGCCGAAATTTTCACCTGCGGTTTGAGCGCGGCGGCGTGGAGATAAACCTTCCGCACCAAACTGGATACCTGGTCGCGGCGGAACTGCAGCCAGGCTGTGTCCGTGGTCGCGGGAAGTCCGGTGCGTCCGAACCGTTGGTTGAACCGCGCGACGGACACCGGGTTGTAGCCCCAGGTCTTCCCGGAGTAGCGGATGTAGTCGAAGTTCAGCCCGTCGACGTCGTAACGGCTGATGATGTCCATCGCCACGTTGAAGGTGTGGCGCTGCACTTCCGGGTGGCCCGGATCGAGGAAGAAGTTCGAGCCGTCCCACTTGTTGCTGTTGCTCTCCTGCGTGAGCCATTCGGGGCGTTGACGATAGGGATGGGAGTTCGACGACGGGAGCGTGTTCGTCGAGTTCCAGATGGGAAAGCTGACGATCCACGCATGCACCTCGATGCGTTGTTGGCCGCCCGCCGTGTCGCGCGCCTTGGTGATCAGGTCGGCCAAGGGATCGAACGTGGACGGCGAAACCTCGGAGTTCTTCGGTTCGAAGTTCGAGTTGTAGAACGCGTCTCCCCGTCGGCGCATCTGGACGACCAGTGCGTTATAGTTTCCCGAACGTGCGTCCGCCATAAGTTGCGAGACCTGGGCCGATGTCTTGAAGCCCGTGTTGAACGCGTCGACCCAGAGCCCGCGGAACTCGTTAGTCTGGGCGCGAGCCGCTTCCGCCACCAAGAAGATCAACGCCGCCAGCAGGGCGGCGGTCGAAAGCGCGCGATGTCTCGGACCGAACAAGGACATGAGGTAGGAAACTGCCCTTGGTCATCCTTCGGAACAAGCAGGGTGGGCGCCGCTGGCCGAAAGTAGAATCCGTTCCTCCGTCCGCCGGATTCTGGTGGTTGCGCAGGTCTTGCTCTGCTTCGCGTGCTTCATGGCGGCTTTGCCGTTGAAGTCGAAGTCATGCCGGCCATGGCCCATCCACTGCGTCACTTTGCCGGAGAAGGCCGCATCCGCAGCGCTGACGGCGAAACCAAGCAGGACGAATAGGACAAAGGTGGCGGAGGTTTTCAGGTTCACGGTGTGGGTGGGGGACGGCAGCTTTGGTCGGAGAGGTCAGACTTGCCAGAAAAGGATTCACCCCCGGCGACGGTGGCCGCCATACTTGCACGACAATGAAGTCGATGACCGGTTACGGGCGGGGAGAGGCCTCTGCGGGCGGGCTGAAGCTCGCCGTGGAACTCGCGGCGGTGAACCGCAAACAGGCGGAGATCGCCGTGACCCTTCCGCGCGAGCTGGATTCCCTCGAAGCCCGCCTGCGCGACGAGATCAACCAGGCCGTGTCCCGGGGCCGCGTCACCTGCCGCATCTCGCTTGAAGCCGGTGAAGCCGCCTCCGGTTCCCGCATCAACATGGCCACCGCCAAAGCCGCCGCCGAAGAACTCCAGAAGCTCGCCATCGACCTCGGTCTCCAGAACGGCGTCACCCTTGAAAACCTTCTGCGAGTGCCCGGGGTGCTCCAGGCCGAATCGACCGGCCTCGATGCCGACGAGGTTTGGCCCACCTTGCAAAAAGCCGTGAAGCAGGCGCTCAAGGAACTCGTGGCCATGCGCGAACGCGAGGGCGCGCATCTGGCCGAGGATCTCCGCGCGCGTATCGAACAGCTCCAGAAGTCCGTGGCGGTCGTCGCCGTGCAGGCCCCTGAAGTGCTTGTGCGCTATCGCCAGCAGCTCCGCGAACGTGTTGCGGCGGCCGGGTTGCCGTTGCCGCCGGAGGACGACGAACGGCTCCTGAAGGAGATCGTCTATTATTCCGACCGGTCGGACATCAGCGAGGAGTTGACGCGCCTGAAGAGCCACTTCGCCCAGTTCAACGACCTCGTGAAATCCGCCGAGCCGGTCGGACGCACGCTGGATTTCCTCTCCCAGGAAATGAACCGCGAGATCAACACCATCGGCTCCAAGGCGAACGATTCCATCATCTCGAAGGAGGTCGTGACCCTGAAGACCGAGCTGGAAAAATTCCGTGAACAGTCGATGAACGTGGAATAGGCCGCCATGGAAACGCCCGCCAAGAGCAGCTCGCTTCTCGTCGTGATCTCCGCCCCGTCCGGCGGCGGCAAGACGACGCTCTGCCAGAAGCTCTTGGAGACCGAGGCAACGATGACTCGCGTCATCACCTGCACTACGCGTGCGCCGCGCGAAGGCGAGAAGGACGGCGTGGACTACTACTTCTTCGACGCGGACCAGTTCCTCAAACGCGTCCAGGCCGGGCATTTCCTCGAACACGCCACGGTCTACGGCAACAGCTACGGCACGCTCAAATCCGAGGTGCTCGGCAAACTCCGCTCGGGCCGCGACGTGCTCCTGAACATCGACGTGCAGGGCGCGGCCGCCATCCAAGCGCAGGCCGAGCACGAGGACGAGCTTAAGCGCGCGCTCGTCACGATCTTCCTTACGCCGGAGTCGCTCAGCGAACTGGAGCGCCGTTTGAACAAACGCGGGACGGATTCCGCCGAGATCATCCGCAAACGCCTCGGTGTCGCGCGGCAGGAGCTGGCCCAGTGGAAACACTTCGACTATCTCATCCTCAGTCGGACGATCGAGGAAGACCTGCATCGCGCGCGCGCCATCCTTGAGGCCGAACGCATGCGTCGAAACCGCGCCGTGCCCCCGAGCTTCGAGTGAGAGGAAACAAACCCATGTCGACCAGCCTCAACATCGTCCTCGGAGTCACCGGTTCCATCGCCGCCTACAAGGCCGCCGACTTGACGAGCCTTCTCGTGAAAGGTGGAGCGGTCGTGACGGTGGTCATGACGGCCGACTCGCAGCGGTTCATCACCCCGTTGCCGTTCAAGACGCTCTCCCGCCGGCCCGTCATCACCGACCTCTACGACGAGGACGAAGGCTGGAAGCCGTCTCACATCCGCGTGGCCGACGAGGCGGACATCCTCTTGGTCGCGCCGGCCACGGCCAACTGCATCGCCAAGCTGGCGCACGGGTTGGCGGATGACGCCTTGACCTGCATCGCGCTGGCGGTGAGGCCGCACACGCGCGTCTTCATCGCACCGGCCATGAACGGCAAGATGTGGCTCCACCCCGCGACGCAGGCAAACGTGGCCGTCCTAAAAGACCGCGGCGTCAAGTTCATCGGGCCCGACGAGGGCATGCTTTCGTGCGGCTATGAAGGCGTCGGCCGGCTTTATCCGGTCGACCAGATCGCCGCGATGGTTTTGAAGGCGTCGGCTTAAGGGAAACCCATGAACCTGCCGAGCCTAGCCCAGTTTAAGGCCTTGCTCGCCGGCTTCTTCGCCTTCTCTGGACGTGACCGCGAGGTGGAGGCAGGCCGTGTTTTGCGGGCCGAGCGCGACGTGATCCTGCCGGTGCGGGGCGCGGCCCTTCTGGCGCTCACGTATTTTTTCTTCGCGGCACGCTGGTTCGATGTGGCCAGCACTCCGCGGGAGGAGGCGGTCGTCCGGATCATCGGGATGTTCGTTGCCTACGCGCTGATCCAGATCACCTACGCGGTCGTGCTCTTCAGGTGGACCCGTCCAAGCCCGAGGTTCGTCGAGGGTGGCGTCTTCGTCACCGGACTGTTGGACGGTTTGATGTTGGCGGCGTTGACCATCACGACGGGTGGCTTCGGTAGCATCCTCTTCTGGCTGTTCCTTGTCCTCATCGTCCATCACACGGTCTGCATCCCCGCAGCGGCGCCCCAGATCGGCGTCAACCTGCTTTGCACCCTGTTCTACCTCATGGCCGGACTGCTGGACCTTTCCCTGTTCCAACTCGAGGCGGCAAAAATGGCCGAGCAGGGGATTCTCCTGCCCGAGACCAGCACTTCGGAGATCTCGACCGACCCGCTGGTCCTGCGGATCGCGGTGCTGCTGCTGACGACGGCCTGCTGCTTCGGTGTGCAGGCGTTGGTCGTCAGGCAACGCAAGATCCAGGAGGAGGCGCAGGAGTTCGCCGTGCGTCAGGAGCAGTTGAGCACTGCGGGCCGCATCTCCGCCGAGATCGCGCATCGGCTGAAGAATCCGCTCTCAATCATCACCAACGCCGCCTTCGTCCTCCAGCGCCAGATGAAAGACGCGCCGGCCCAAGCCCAGCTCAGCATCATCCGCGAGGAGGTCGAACGTTCCGACCAGATCCTGACAGAACTGATGGGCTACGCGCGGCTGTCGGAGGGACGCGTGGAACGGTTGTCCGTCGCGGAGGAACTGGATTCGGCGATCGAGCAGGTCTTTCCGCCGGCAGCGAAGTTCGACGTCGAGGTCCGGCGGAGCTACGCGCCGGATCTTCCGTCGCTCCTGATGCAGCGGGGCCAGTTCTCAGAGATCTTCGTGAACCTTCTTCAAAACGCACGCGAGGCGATGCACGGGAAAGGATTGGTCGAAGTGGTCGCGCAGCACGGGCCCGGCCATTCCGTCGTCGTGACCGTCACCGACACCGGCCCGGGAATTTCGCCCGAGAAGTTCCACCAGGTTTTCGAGAGCTACTACACCACGAAGGAGAAGGGCTCCGGCCTCGGCCTCGCGATCGTGAAGCACAACACCGAGATCTACGGCGGGACCGTCCAGTTGGATTCGGACCTTGGCCGGGGCGCATGCTTCACCCTACAGTTCCCTGCAAGGACCCTGTTGAGCACCGCACAATGAGCCTAGCGCTTCCGCCCATCCTGGTTGTCGACGACGAGAAGAACATGCGCCTCTCGCTCGACGCCATTCTCGCGGGCGAAGGGTATGCCGTCCGGGCGGTCGAGTCCGCGGAGGAGGCGTTGCGCCGGCTGGAGAAGGACGACTTCCTCCTTGTCATCACCGACGCGCGGCTGGCCGGGATGAACGGCTACGACTTCCTCCGTGAACTGGCCAAACGCCGGCCGGGCGTTCCCGCGCTGATGATCACGGCCCATGCGACGCCCCGCCTCGCCGTCGAGGCCATCAAGGCCGGCGCGCTCGACTATCTGGCGAAGCCCTTCGCACCCGAAGAGCTGCTTCATTCGGTCGGCAGGTGTGTCGAACGCTTCCGGCTGCTCCGCGAAAACGCGTCGCTACGCACGCGAGTCAGCGAAACCTACCGTCCCGAACAGATCATCGGGTCCAGCGCGAAGATGGTGGAGCTCCGTCAACTCATCCACACCGTCGCCCCGACGAATGCCACCGTTCTGATCCTTGGTGAGAGCGGCACGGGCAAGGAGCTCGTGGCGGGCGGTCTCCATACCTTGAGCGCGCGCAGTTCGCACCCCTACATCCGCATCAACTGCGCGGCGATTCCGGAGAACCTCCTCGAGAGCGAGCTGTTCGGCCATGAGAAGGGCGCGTTCACCGGGGCCGTGAGGACTAAACCCGGCCGTGTGGAAGAGGCGGACAGGGGAACTGTCTTCCTCGACGAGATCGGCGACATGAGCCGGCCGCTCCAGGCCAAGCTCCTGCGCTTCCTCGAGGACGGAACGTTTACCCGCGTCGGCGGCAACGAAGAGCTCAAGGTCGACGTCCGGCTCGTGGCCGCGACCAACCGCGACATCGTCGAAGCCATCCGGCAAAACCAGTTCCGCGAAGACCTGTTCCACCGGCTCAACGTTGTCCAGCTCCGGCCGCCGTCGCTGCGCGAACGTGGCAACGACGTGATCCTGTTGGCCGAACACTTTCTCCAGACGTTCTCCACGTCGCTCATGAAAAAGGCGAAGCGCCTGGCGGTAAGCGCGCGCCAAAAACTTCTCAGCCATCATTGGCCCGGCAATGTTCGCGAACTCCGCAACGCCATCGAGCGGGCTGTGATCCTTGAGCCGGGCGAGGAGATCACCGCGGCCAGCCTGCCCGATTTCGCCCTCGAAACCCGGCTGCGCAAAGGCGAGTCGCCCCAGCAGATCCGGGTCGGGGCACTTGACGAAATCATGGCGGACTACGAAAAGCAGGTCATTCAACAGGTGCTCGAACAGAACCGCTACAACCTGCAACGGACGGCGGATCACCTGAAGCTGAGCCGCCATGCGCTGCGCTACCGGATGCAGCGGTTGAACATATCGCTGGAAGGGGTCGGAGCCGACTCCGGGAACGACGAACCTTCCGAAGAAAAACGGGCTTGAACGGGAACTTATGCTGATCCTCGGGCAAGTTACGGTGCCCATAACAACGAATTGGTGGTCGGGCTTTGCCGAGGATTCGGTCAAGCAGGTCCTCGTGCTGCTCGGGGCGATGGGCATCGTCGCGCTCTTCGTCGTGTTCTGGGTCGTCTTCATCCGGAAATCCAGCAGCCACGAACGCCGCAAGTATCCCAAATACCCCAAGTCTCCGGAGCAGGGGGGCGTGGCCTCGGAATCCGGGGCGCCGCGTGATGAGAATGATGATCGGCGCGAACGGCGTTCTTCCCGGCGCTCGGCCGATGACGAATACGGCGGCGAAGACGTCGACGAAAAAAGCGCGCCGGGCGAACGGCACTATGGGCGTCGTCATCGCACCAGCGAGCATCGGCCCCGCAACCCAACCCTCTCCGAGACGGGGGGCTTGCCACCGCTTCGTGATCCCGGGCAGCCTCCCCCGCAGTAATGCAGCATTCGCAGGCCATTACCCGCAAGAGCGCCTCGAACCTCGCCCTCGCCTTCATCCTGTTGCCGAAAGCGAAGCGCGACGCCATGCCCGCGCTCTACGCCTTCTGTCGCGAGGTCGACGATGTGGCGGATGAAGACACCGTGCCCGTCGAGAAACGCCGCGCCGGTTTGGCCGCGTGGCGCGAGGACATCCGCAAGGCCTGCAGCGGCGGCCAGCCCGAGTTCCCAACCAACCGCGAACTCCAGCCCGTCATCCGCCAATACGGCCTGAAGTTCGAGCTGTTCGACGAGTTGATCCAAGGGTGCGAGATGGACCTTGAGACGCATCGCTACGCCGACTTCGCCGCGCTGGAGCTCTACTGCTACCGCGTCGCCTCCGTTGTCGGATTGCTCAGCATCGAGATCTTCGGTTACCGCGTTCCGGCTTGCCGCAAGTATGCGTGGCACCTCGGCCAGGCCCTCCAGCTCACGAACATCCTCCGCGACGTGAAGGTCGACGCCCAACGCGGCCGCATCTATCTGCCCCTCGACCAACTCAAGGCCTTCCGCGTGACCGAGGAGGAAATCCTGCGGCACGAATACTCCGACCGCTACGCCGCCCTTGCCAAGCACGTCGCCGCTGAAGCGCGCCGCCACTACAAGGCCGCCCGCGAAGTCCTGCCCGCCGGCGACCGTCGTTCCATGATCGCCGCCGAACTCATGGGCTCGGTCTATTGGCGGCTGTTGCGAAAGCTGGAGCAGAAACGCTTCAACGTCTTCGGGCCCGACCTCACGCGCGTCTCCAAGCCGCAGAAGATCGGCCTCATTCTCCGCACCTGGTTCCGGCTGGGCGTCGGTCTGGTGACTCCGAACTATGGAACGCCCTGACGCGCCCGTCCGGCGTCGGCTCATCGTCAATGCCGACGACTTCGGGCGTTCCCGCAGCATCAACACCGCCGTCGTCCACGCCCATCGCGAAGGCATCCTCACCACCGCCAGCCTCATGGTCACCGGCGCTGCCGCCGGGGAAGCCGTCGAACTCGCCCGGCAAAATCCCCGCCTCGGTGTCGGACTCCATCTCACGCTCCTCATGGGCAAAGCCGCCTTGCCGCCGGAGCAGGTTCCCGGCTTGGTCGACGCCTCTGGCAACTTCTCCGACAATCCCGTGAAGGTCGGCATGAACTACTTCTTCCGCCCGGAGCTGGAGGAGCAGATCGAGGCCGAGATGGACGCGCAGTTCGCCCTCTTCCGCCGCACCGGTCTCGAGCTCGACCACGTCAACGGCCACCTCCATCTCCACCTCCATCCTGTCGTCTTCCGGCTGCTGATGAAGCACTCGACCCGCTGGGGCGTGAAGCGCATCCGGCTCACACGCGACGCCTTCTGGTTGAACGCCCGCATCGCCGGTGGCGAATGGATCTACCGCACCAGCCACGCCGTCATCTTCCACGCGCTCAGCCTTTGGGCGCGCGGCGAAGCGGTGAAACGCAAGCTGAAGCACACACCGTGGGTCTTCGGCCTTTTGCAGAACGGCCGCGTTGACGAGACCTACATCCTCAAGCTCCTCTCCGAACTCCCGTCCGGCGACGCCGAACTCTTCTCCCATCCCGGCATCGACGAATTTCCCCACGAAGCCGCCGCGCTCGTCAGCCCCGCCGTCAAAGCCGCCGTCCAACGCCTCGGCATCGAGCTGATCCGCTACCAGGATCTCTAGTGGAGCCGACGGGCTGCCGGAGTTGCGGGACGTCTGCAGATTTCCAATCCGCGATATAGCCGGTCTCCGCGCCGGGCCGGAGGCCGCCGCCCCAGAGGTTTGGTTTGCATCCCTACCCCCGCTGTCGATCCTAGCCCCATGAAACGCCGGCACTTTCTCAAAACCTCCCTCGCCGCGTCCGCCGTCGCAGGACTGGCCGGCATCCGCCCTGTTTTAGGCGCGACCGCCGAGACCGTTTCGCAGGAGCTTTACGAACTTCGCAGCTACCGCCTGAAGCCCGAATCCGACGGCGCTCCGCTGCATGCCCATCTGGAGAAGGCGGCCATCCCGGCGCTGAACCGTATCGGCTGCAAACCGGTTGGCGTCTTCACCGAGGCCGAACCCAAGGATGGCCCGGCCGTCTGGGTCCTGATTCCCCATGCCACGGCCGAAGCGTTCGCCCGGTCCACGGCCAAGCTCAACGCCGACAAGGAATACCTCACCGCCGGTGCGGCATACCTGGAAACGGCCAAGAACAATCCCGCCTTCGTCCGCATCGACACATGGTTGCTGCTGGCCTTCGCCGGGATGCCCAGGCTCCAGCAGCCCGAGTATTCAAAGGCCAAGACCACCCGCATCTTCGAGATGCGCACCTACGAGAGCCACAGCGAGGCCAAGGCCGTGAAGAAGGTGGAGATGTTCAACAGCGGCGAGATCGAGGCGATGGTGGGTTCCAACCTCGGACCGATCTTCTTCGGCCAGGCCCTCTCCGGCCCGAACCTGCCGCACCTCACCTACATGCTCTCGGCGGTGGACCGGGAAACGCACCGCAAGAACTTCGGTGGCTTCGGCTCGCACCCCGCCTGGAAGAAATTGGCGGGAGATCCCCAATACAAGGACACCGTCTCCAAATCCATCAGCCGCTTCCTGAACCCGACGGCGTATTCGCAGATCTAGCCTACGAGCCCGGACAGGCTTGTGGTCGATAGGCCCAAGGTTGGCGCCAACGCGCCTACGTTGGGTGACGGTGGGAAATGGAGATCAACCACGAACGGGGTTGCTGACTTCGCGGGACGGTTCCGGTGGTTGGATGGGCGCAACCGCGTTGCGGTTGAAGAGTCGGGTTGGACGCGGACCCAGGGTAGCTCGTGCCTCGCAACCCTGGGCTACGGGACGCAGCTCCGTTGGAGCTGAGGGGAGCTTCGCCAAACTTACGACTTAATGATTCGTTACTGAGGAGCTGTTTGAAGCCGCGTTCGACATTGGCAGACCGTTCGTCAGGGACATGGTCATGACACGGTGTTTGATAGTCAGATCGTCGGCGGAACCGTTCACGATTCGCTTGTAAACCCAGTTGCATGGAAAGACCTGCGAGCTACCGATCTTTAGGGGGAAAGACGCAGGACCATTTACGTCGGAGTCACGTTCCCAAGTGCCACCAAACCGCGCCTTGATCACGTTTCCAAGATACGCGCCCCACATTCGGCTTTCCCTCCCAATAGTCACTTCATCCAAAGCGTTGGTGATATGTTTGTCGTGGATCTTGCCAACTAGTTGGTCCAACGCCTTCAACGATTCTTCGCTTCCATCGAGCACAACTGCGAACTCCTGCTTGGCATGCTCAACGGCCTCCCTACCGTGCCCGACAAACAACTCGTCGATGGTTAGCTTCCTTTCGGTCTTTGACGCCAGCACCCCGTAACCAACCACGAAAAACAAGCCCGCCGCGACCAATCAGCCGATGAATCCGTAAACGAAAAACGTTGGTGCGCTCCAGGGACTTTTCGCCCGCCCGGCGATAAACCCGACCAAGATTGTCGCAACGATCGGAACGATCAACATCACCGAGTAGCGCTGCATCGCCTCGGAGGTAATCGGTTCATTGAGCCTCGAAAATCGGAACAACACCCCGGCCAAGGTCATTCCGAAGCAAACCAATGCCGCCTTGAAATAGTCCTTCATTTGCCACTCATGGAACCATCAGCTGAGTCGCGATGGCCAGCCTTCGATGCTTCCCGAACACCCCGCGCAGCGCCTTGGACGTGTCGTCCTGGAGGGCTTGGAGTTCGGCGTAGCGGGCGGCGGCCTTGGCGTTGGGCGTGGCGGTCTCGGACTTGTTCAGGGTGACGAAGGTGTCGGTCAGGTTTTCGATGGCGACCTTGTCGCCCTGTTGCAGGCGCCAGCTCCAGAGGGCCTGAAGAGCGGCACCGTAGGCCGCGCCTTCGCTGACCTTCAACGTGACGACTTCGGCGTTGAAGATGTCGGCCATGATCTGGCGCCAGAGCTTGGACTTGGCCCCGCCGCCGGTGGCGCGGATCTGGGTGGCTTTGACGCCGAGTTCGGCCAGGCGGCGCAGGCCGTAGTTCATGCCGAGGGTGACGCCTTCCATAGTCGCGCGGGCGAAGTGGGCAGCGGTGAAGGTGCGGGTGTTGACGCCGAGATAGACGCCGGTGCCGTCGGGGACGTTGGGGGTGCGTTCGCCTTCGAGATACGGGAGGAGCATGAGGCCGTCGGAACCGGCGGGAACAGTTGCGGCCATCCTTTCGAATGCGCCGTGGTCGAGGCCGTAATCCTTGCGGACCATCTCGGTGGCGACGGTCACGTTCATGGTGCAGAGGAGCGGCAGCCAGCGGTTGGTGGAATCGCAGAAGGCGGCGATCTCGCCCAACGGATCGACGACGGGTTTGTCTGCACAGGCGTAGATGGTGCCGCTGGTGCCGAAGCTGGCGGTGATGAGGCCGGGCCGGGTGTTTCCGGTGCCGATGGCGCCCATCATGTTGTCGCCGCCGCCGGCGCTGACGAGCACGCCCGCGCTCAGGCCAAGGGCCTTCGCGGTGGTCGTCTGCAAAGTCCCGGCGGGTTGTTCGCTGGATGAAAGCGTGGGGAGCTTGCCCATGAGGTCGGCGTCGATGGCTTTGACGGCGGCTTCGCACCAGCGGCGTTTGCGGACATCCATGAGCGCGGTGCCGGAGGCGTCGCCGTATTCCATGAAGGCCTGGCCGGTGAGCCACCAGTTCAGGTAGTCGTGCGGCAGGAGGACGGTGGCGAGCTTGGCGAAATTCTTCGGCTCATGTTTTTTCAGCCAGAGGATCTTGCTGGCGGTAAAGCCGGGGAGAACGGAGTTGCCAATGGCTTTGATGGTGGCCTTGGGACCGCCGAGCGCGGCGGTGATGTCGGCGCATTCCTCGGCGGTAGCCGTGTCGCACCAGAGCTTGGCGGGGCGGATGACCTGGCCGGATTTGTCGAGCGGGACGAAGCCGTGCTGCTGGCCGCTGACTCCGATGGCGACGACGTCGGAGCCGCTGGCCTTGGCGGCCTTGAGCGCGCCTTTGATGGCCTTGCTGGTGGCGTCGATCCAATCCTGAGGGTGCTGTTCCTTGGCACCGGGCGGGAGGTTCGGGATGAGGTCGTAGGCGGCGGAAGCGGAGCCGAGGACCTTGCCGTTGCGGGCGTCCACGATGAGGGCCTTGGTGGACTGGGTGCCGGAGTCTATGCCGATGAGGAGGGATTTTTTCATGGGATGAGCGCGCGCGGAAAAGTGTGCGGACGGCTTCGGCGCTGTCCAATGTTTGTTGTCCGGCCATCCCTTCTGCCCTTGTTTACAAACCCGTTGCATCGGGGACTTTGGTTGCTAGTTTTTCGGTCCCCCAGACCAGTGGTCTGTTACCCAACACGTCAAACACCCTGCCCAACTCCCCTCAAGTATGAGCCATTCATGGAAATTTTTCCGCGCCGGCGGATTCGACCAAGTCAGCCTCACCACGGGCGCCGATCTCATGGCGCTCGACCAGCTCGACCAGAAGCTCTGGGTCGCGCTCGCGTGCCCAACGACCGGCCTCGAATTCGACAAGGCCACCCTTGCCCTGATCGACACTGACAAGGACGGCCGCGTGCGCGCGCCCGAGTTGATCGCCGCCATCAAGTGGGCCGGCGGCCTGCTCAAGAACGCCGATGACCTCGTGAAGGCCGGCGACTCGCTTTCCCTGGCCGCGATCAACGACGCCACGCCCGAAGGCAAGGCCGTCCTCGCTTCGGCAAAGCAGATCCTCGCCAACCTCGGCAAGAACGACGCGACCAGCATTTCCCTCGCGGACACCGGCGACGTCGCCAAGATCTTTTCCCAGACCGTCTTCAACGGCGACGGCATCATCGTCGTCGAATCCGGTGCCGACGACGCGACCAAGGCCCTCGTCGCCGACATCATCGCGACGCACGGTTCCGCGGCCGATCGCTCCGGCAAACCCGGCATCGACCAAGCCCGTGTGGACGCGTTCTTCGCCGATGCGGCCGCATTCGAGGCCTGGGTCAAAAAGTCCGAGACCGATGCCGCGTCCGTCCTGCCCCTGGGTGACGAATCCGCCGCTGGCAGCGCCGCCTTCAAGGCGGTTAAGTCCAAGATCGACGACTTCTTCGGGCGTTGCCGTTTGGCCGCGTTCGATCCCCGCGCACTCGCAGCGTTGAACCGTGAAGAGAAGGAGTTCCTCGCCGTGGCCGCGAAAGACCTTTCGATCAGTGCCGCCGAAGTTTCCGGATTCCCTCTCGCGCAGGTGGCCGCTGGCAAGTCGCTTCCCTTGAAGACCGGCGTCAACCCGGCCTGGGCCGGCGCGATCGGCGCGTTCGCCGCATCCGTTGTGAAACCGCTTCTCGGTGACAAGGGCGAGCTGACCGAGGCCGACTGGGCCACGATCTGCGGCAAGATGGCCGCGCATGACGGCTGGGCCGCCTCCAAGGCCGGCGCCTTCGTCGAGAAGCTCGGGATCGCCCGCATCCGCGCCATCCTCGCGGGCAATGGCAAGGAGACGCTCACGGCGCTGGTCGCCAAGGACAAGGCGCTGGAGGCCGAGTCGACCTCGATCGTGAGCGTCGACAAGCTCCTCCATTACGTTCGGGACCTGCATCTCCTCTGCGAGAACTTCGTCAATTTCCGCGACTTCTACAACGGAGGCGAACCCGCGACCTTCCAGGCCGGAACGCTTTATCTGGACCAGCGCAGCTGCACGCTCTGCATGCCGGTCGAAGACGCCGGCAAGCACGGCGCGATGGCCGGACTCGCCGGAACCTACATCGCCTACCTGGACTGCTTCCGCAAAGCCACCGGCGAGAAGCTGCACATCATGGCCGCCTTCACCGACGGCGACAGCGACAACCTGATGGTCGGACGCAACGGCCTCTTCTACGACCGCAAGGGCCGCGACTTCGACGCCACGATCACCAAGATCATCGACAACCCCATCAGCATCCGCCAGGCGTTCTGGTCGCCCTACAAGAAGCTGGTCCGGCTGATCGACGAAACGGTCGCCAAGCGCGCCGCGGCCAAGGAAGCTGAAGCCAACGCCCGCCTCGCCAAGGCCGCGGAGATGGCCGCCAACGCCGGCAAGGCGATCAAGGATCAAGCCGCCGTAAAGCCCGAGGAGCCCAAGAAGATCGACGTCGGCGCGGTCGCCGCGATGGGTGTTGCGTTCGGCGCCATCGGGACGGCGCTCGCTGCCGTCGCCGGATACCTGGGAGGAATGCTCAAGCTGCCCTTCTGGCAGGTCTGCCTCGCGCTCGTCGCCATCCTGCTGTTCATCTCCGGCCCCTCGATGCTCATCGCGTGGCTCAAGCTGCGGAAGCGCAACCTCGGCCCGATCCTGGACGCCAACGGCTGGGCCGTGAACGCCAAGGCGAAGGTCAACGTGCCGTTCGGCACTTCGCTCACCGGCGTGGCCAAGCTGCCGCCCGGCGCGCAGGCCGCCGCCGTTTCGGACAAGTTCGCCGAGCGCCCGGTCACCTGGCCGAGGAATGTGATGATCCTTGTCGCCATCTGCTTCGTTTACAGCCTGGCGAATCAGTTCCAACTCGCGCCCGTGTTGAGCAGCGAGGGCAAGGTCATCATCCCGCGCTTCGACGACAAGGCGCAGGCCGAACTCAAGGCCGTCAAAGACAAGGCCATGGCGGACGAAGCCGCGAAGAAGGCGGCCGAGGCCACACCGGCAAAGTAACCGCTCCCTAAATCAACAAAGCCCGGACTCGATCGAGTCCGGGCTTTTTTCTTGGGACCACGCTCCGGTCTCCGATCGCGGCCTTGGATGCCGGGCTACCTCGATTTCTTGGAACGCAGTTTAGCGAGGAGGCTTCTCGGCTTTTCCGGTTTCGGCTCCGCGACGGATGCGGGAAAAGCCACCAGCGCCAACGTGGCGTCGCAGACGGCTTGGGCAGCGCCGGGTTTGCCGAGGGCTTTGGCCGCCGCCGCCATCTCGGCGAGCTGCGGCGTGCCGAGAAGTTTGCGGAGCTGGAAGTTCAGGTCCTCC
>JBBRDN010000004.1:0-57666 GCA_038203875.1 Verrucomicrobiota bacterium | reverse complement strand
CCGTTCACCCTCTTCGACGCCAGGACCGAAGGCGGTGGCAAGGTCTTTATCCGCGTGCGCAATCTCCCAGAGAAGACTACGCGCGTTCTCGTCCGCCACGGCTCGTTTGGCGACCGACCTCTGTCCGCCGTGTTCGTCCAGGAGATCAAGAAGCGCTTGTGAGCCGGAGTCGGGTGGGACTGCCACATTCCGCTTTCCGAATTCCTGTTCTGCCCTCTAGTGATCGCATGTCTCGAATCCGCCGCCTGCTTGCGCTCGTTCTTGTCCCGTTGTTCGCGGGATTTCTGCTGGTCACTCAGACCGGCTGCGTGGCCGTGGTGGCGGCCGGAGCGGCGGCCGGTGGTGTCGGTTATGTGCGCGGCGACCTTGAAGGCTACGTGAACGCGCCCTTAACCAAGGCCCTGGCGGCGTGCAACGCGGCCCTGGTGCGTGCGAAGTATCCCAAGATCAACGAAGACGCCTCTGCAACGTCGGCCACGGTCATTGCGCGGACGGTCGACGACACCAAGGTCACGATCCGCCTAAAGCAGGTGACCGAGTCGACGACCGAGATCTCAATCCGGTTCGGCGTGTTCGGTGACCAGCAGTTGTCCCAGGTGTTGATGACGGACATCCGAAAGGGGATCTAGCCGCGGAGAAGATTGGAACCAGCGGGCCAACGATTCCTGCGTGGCATCGCTTCAGCACTTTCTCCGCTGTCCCCGTCATGCGTCTTGATCGGTCAATCGCGTTCTGGCGGACTGGCGCGGTTCCACCGCCCAACCCGTGCCCATGATGTTCAATCTCCTTGCCGCCGTTCCGGCCGGCTCCACCTCGATGTGGCCCTTCGCCATCTTGGGCATCTGCCTGGTCACCATCGTCGTATTGGTCACGGTCGTCCGCTTGCACGCGTTCTTCGCGCTGATCTTCGTGGCGTTGCTCGCGGGCCTCCTTACGGAAAAACTGCCCGGCGAACACGGCACGATGCCGGCAACGCCAAAGAAGGAACGCAGCCACTGGGTGCAGGCTGCCGAACTGACGACGGAAGGTTTCGGAGCCATCGCGGCCAAGATCGGCGTGGTCATCGCCCTCGCTTCGGTCATCGGCACATGCCTCGTGGAGAGCGGCGGCGCGGACAAGGTGGTGAGGCGATTCCTGGCGCTCTTCGGTGAGAAGCGCGCCGCCCACGGGCTCTTCGCCAGCAGCTACCTGCTTTCGATCCCGATCTTCTTCGAGACCTTCTTCATGCTCCTCCTGCCGCTGGCGAAGGGGCTTCGGCTGCGCACCGGCCGGAACTACATGCTCTTCGTCCTGGCGATCTGCTGCGGCGGAACCGTCACCCACTCGCTCGTCGCGCCGCATCCCGGGCCGTTGGGAATGGCGGAGAACCTCCATCTCGACGTGGGTCTGACGATCATCGTGGGAATCGTGGCGGGCATCATTCCGGCGTTGCTCGGCTGGACCGTCGCCGTGCTGGTCAGCCGGCGGATTGATGCCCCGATGCGCGACATGGGCGGAAGTTCGGCCGAAGAGCTGCAGGCCATCGTGACCCGGCCCGAGAGCGAACTTCCCTCGCTGGGGTGGGCGTTGGCGCCGGTGCTGGCGCCGGTGCTGTTGATCGGCGGCGCGTCCTTCGCGGGCGTGTTCGGGGCGGCGAAAGACTTTCCCGCGATGTATTCCGCTCTCGAGTTTCTCGGCAACCGGAACGTCGCCCTGATGATCGGGGCGGGCCTGGCCGTGGCGCTGCTGATGCGGCAACGCGGGCTTACCCTTGCCAAGGTCTCCGAGCGCATCAGCGGGCCGTTCGCGACGGCGGGTGTGATCATCCTCATCTCGAGCGCGGGCGGCGCGTTCGGGTTCATGCTCAAGAACGCGGGCGTGGGAGACGCCATCAAGGCGCTCGTCGAAGGAAAAGAGGTCAGCCTGGTCCTACTGGCTTGGTCGGTGTCGGCCGTGATCCGGATCGCGCAGGGTTCCGCGACCGTTGCGATGCTAACCACCTCGAGCATGATCTACCCGATGATCCAGGGCGCGCCGCTCCCGTATCATCCGGCCTACATCTTCCTGGCGATCGGGTTCGGCTCGAAAATCCTGTCCTGGATGAACGACAGCGGCTTCTGGACGGTGAGCAAGCTGAGCGGTTTCACGGAGAAGGAGACGCTCCAGAGTTGGACCGTGATCGTGACGACGATCAGCGTTTCAGGCCTGATCCTGACGCTCCTATGCTCCGCGTTCCTGCCATTCAAGTGAGTCCTGGCGCGTCGTTGCCATGATTTCCCGGGATTCTTCTTCTATCCGCCGCCACAGGACGGGCCTTGGGGATCGACGGGCTCCGGCGTCAGAGCGTCCATACCAGAAACAGGAACGACGCAGCGCCACCCGCAAGGGCGATGGCGCCCCAGACACGCACCTTTGCCAGCCGCCACCACATGATGATTCCGGAGGCCACCCAAACGATCATCGTGACGCAGGTCAGGTCCACGGTGAAGGCCCACATTTTGGTCAGAAAAAGCGGCTGATCGTAGCCGTTCCGGGTATGCATCCTCAGAACCGCACCGTCCCAGCTTGAGCGCTGCCGTTCGCCGCGCAGCGTCTGGTCCTTGATCGAGTAGATCAGGCGTGTCTGATCGAAGAAGGTGCTGCGAGTGATCCGCAGTTCGCCGGGATTGGGGCGTTGGGCGTAGAAGGCGCCTTCAAGATTGTTGTCTTTGAGGATTCCCGCGGCCACAGCGCGGAGCAGTTGGCGGCCGGCTTCGGTGGTGGAGATCGCGTCGTCTGGAACGGAATGTTTGTAGGTCCGGTCGAACAACGGTTCCCAAACAGGCTGATTCACCGGCTTGAACCACGAGCCATGATGGCTGATGACGAATGAGCTGACGCCATACATCAGCACCCATGGAAAGAGAACCAGGCCGAGGTAGAGGTGCGTCCGGCGGTTGATGCGGTCAAAGGAGCTCATGTGCGTGGCGGCTCAAATCAGGGCGAGGAAGGCGGCAAAGAGGGCTATCCCAAAGGCGAGGCTGATCCCGCCCCACAACCGCGTCTGGCGAATGCCCCACCAGATCCAGATTCCGGAGAAGCCCCAGAAGACGAGGGTCAGAACGGCAAGATCGACGGTGAACGCCCAACCGTCCTCGACGAGGTATGGATCCTGGAATCCGCGTCGGCGGTGCATCCGTTCGAGGAAGTTCAGGCCGCGGAACTCCTCGCGTTCGATGAAAATCGTGGCTGCTTTTGGATCGAGCACGATCCGCCGTTGGAAGAGCGCGTGTTGGCGGGTGATGACGAGCGGCGAGCCGTCCTTCGAGTTGGACACGGTGTGGCGGCCCTCCAATCCCAGGTCTTGCAGAACCAGGAGGGCTTTCTGTTGCGCGGTTGTCTCCGCGTCGAAGGTCCGGCCGTAGTCGAGTTTTCGTTCCATGAGGTTCTTGGGCTTTTCGGTCGGATAGAACGACTGGACGAACGGCCGATGCCCCATCGCAAGCGTGCTCAGGGCATACATCAGCAGCCATGGCGCGAGGAAGAGGCCGAGATACATGTGAACCCGGCGGACGAGGCTAGAGGCACGTGATGACGGCTGATCAACGACTGCTTTGGCGGACATGATGGAGATTGGGAGGCTGGTTGTCTGGGGCGCC
The DNA here is from genome assembly GCA_038203875.1 of Verrucomicrobiota bacterium. Lineage (GTDB taxonomy): Bacteria > Verrucomicrobiota > Verrucomicrobiia > Limisphaerales > CANJSG01 > CANJSG01. The sequence goes on along the minus strand of JBBRDN010000004.1, from coordinate 54,049 downwards.
GGCCTACTTCTTCAGGATCTTCGCTCCATAATCGTTCGACGGATCGCGATACATGGTGTGGAGGTGTTTGGTCGCGTCGCCGCCCAGTTTCTGCGGCGCATATTCGATCCACAGGGTCGGACCTTGGACTCGGAAGTAGGCCGCACTGCCGGGCGTCGTGGGGCCGCTCCAGGCAAACCAGGTCTCGGCCAAGTTGGCCTTGATCTCGGCCATCTTGGCGTCGGCTGCGGAGGTGTTGATCATGCCGACCCATTGTCCGACTAGGTCCATGAGGAGAGCCTTCTGGCGGTCGTTGAACGACGAAACCTTCACGCCTTCCGGCATGATCGTCTTGCCATCCTGGCCGGGTCCGAGGACGAGATCGCGCATGGCCGCACCGATGATTGCTTCCTTTTTCTGGGTGTCGTCGAGGGCGTTGACCACGGCGAACGATGCATCGGTCTCGTCGCCGAGTGGCCGGATAGTCTTGCCGTCAACGGTGTAGCTCGCGGGTTGGGCGGCGGTGTGGCTGGGGGTAAGAATGTTTTGGCTGCCGATGACGGTGATGTTGAGCGCGAGATGGTGTCCGCCGAACTGGATGATCCAGCGGTCGGTGGCGGACGGTTTGCCGACGAAGGAGATGTAGAACTCGTCACGGCCGAGGGCCAATCCGCCGCCTTTCGAGGACTGTTTCAGAACCTCCTCGGCTTCCATGATCTGCATGGTCTTGCGGTAACCCATCGGGCTCAGGGCCGATGCGAGAAGCGCATTCACGGCGTCGCGCTGGGGTTTGGTCAGGTCGCCCATGCGAGCGCCTTTGCGCTGATAGATGCCCGTGGGGAGGTTCGACCAGTTCTTGATCTGGGCCGAGTCGTCGGCCGCGAAGACGGCCTTGGCTCGGCCGGCGTCGTCAAGAGTGGCAAGGAATGCGTTCGCCGCAGCAATGACTCGAGCGGTGGGGTTGGCCTTGGTCGCCGGCATTTCATCTGCGACGACGGTGTGCGGCCCGGTGACGACGGCGCCGCTGAAGGCGACGAGCAGGCCGGCGAGGACAGGGAACGGGCGGAGGTTTGGGTGAAGTTTCATGGCTGGGGTGTAACGTTGTAAGGAGGACTGGCAGACTTCAACTTTGGTTTCGCAGAACCTGACTTGAACGGTGGCGAGTTGGTCGATGGACCGGCGGTCTTCGGTCCGGGGGTGACAGTGAATTCAAACTCCAAGGTGGTCTGGCGAAAGTCGCGGACCTGGCGGCCGATCGTGATCGACTTGGACTCCGGCACGAGCGCGTTGACGAGGTAGACGCTGATGTTGGTCTGGTGTCCGTTCGCGAAGCGGAGGCGATGGGTTCCGGCGGAGAAGTTGGTCGTGATGGCCGTGAACTGGAGCGAGATCGCTCCGACCCCGTCCTTCATTTCGGCGATTCCGGGAAACTGCGAGCCGCTGAGGACGAATGGTTGCAGTTTGGAGTCCACAGTGAGGCTCAGGTTGGTGCGGACGCGATCGGCGTAGCCGGCGATTTCCTGGGGTGAGAGTGAGCCATCCCGGCTTTCGTCGATCAGCGGGATGATCAGTTGGGCGACATCGACACCGGGAGTCAGTGAGAGGCTGAGGGCGATCTGGTTTGTCCCGACCGCGATGAACGTCGTCTGCAGATACTCGTCCAACCGGTGGGCCGTGGCGGACCACGTTGGGAGCAGCAGGGCGAGGAGAGGAAAGAGATGACGTCGCGCAGGCATCTTGATGCGGTGATCGAGGTTGGAGTGTCGTCCGCGTGCCGGTGGGGCTAGCGGCCCAACGGGAATTCCATCCTGAAGATCGCGCCCCGTCCCTGCTGAAATATCGCCCGGATGCTTCCTCCATGCGCTTCCATGACACGGCGGCAGATCGAAAGTCCGAGGCCCGTGCCCTTGGCTTTGCCGAGGGTGAAGAAGGGTTCGAACACCTGCTCGATGCGCTCCCTGCTGATACCCGGGCCGGAGTCTTCCAGTTCGATCGCCAGGCAGGAATCGCCGGTCTCGAAGCGGAACCAGGCCCGCCCACCTTCGGCCATCGCGTCGGCCGAGTTGTGGAGGAGATTGAGGAACAGCTGTTCGATCCGGGTGGCGTCGATCACGACCGAGACGTTCGGCGGCAGATTCTCGGTGCTGATCTCGAGGCGCCTCGAACGGAAGTCGATCCGGAATTCCTCGATCTTCCGGATCATGAACTGCGTCAGGTCGACGGGTTGGAGATTGATCGAGGGTTTGGTGCCGCGGCTGATGGCGAGCATTTCCTCGGTCATCATGGCGACACGGCGGGCCTGTCGGACGAGCTGTCCGGACAACGTTTTCCGGAGGTCTGCGGGAATGGACTCGTCGGCGAGAAGCTCGGCGGCCATTGAGATTCCCGCGAGCGGGTTCTTCAGGTCGTGGGCGAAGGAAAAGCTGAAGCGCCCGAGGATATCAAAGCGCTCCTTGGAAATCGCCTCGTCGACCACCTGGCGGTTGGTGGCCCGGATGCGCAGGCTGAATTCCCGCATCATGTCGAAGACGATGGTCGGCGAGTTGCGGATGAGTTGGAGGACGTCGGCCTTGGGAACGAATGAGACGAGCGATTCGACCTCGGCGGTCGCCGTGGCCGAGCGGGGTCCGTCGTCGAGCAGGGCCATTTCGCCGAAGTAGTCGCCGGCTTCGATGCGGTTGATGATCCGTCCCCGGCCGGTTTCAAAGCTGGTGGTGATTGTGACGGCGCCGCGTTCGAGCAGATACATCCCGTCGCCGGGATCGCCTTCGGAAAAGACGGCCGCTCCGGCGGGGACGCGCCGCAGGAGGCCGGTCTTCTGGAGCTTGAGGAGTTCCTTGGCGAACAGCGAGCTGAACAGCTTCGGACCGGTAGCGGGGCGGCCGGGAGAGGGTGCTGTCGCTGTTGGGTCCATCTGAGAAACCTTTCTAGCGTGCTAGGCGGTGGGAGTCACGCCCAAGTCTCGGCCCGTCCAAAGCCGTTGCCGCGGCGGGTGCGGTCGCGCAATCCTCCCGCCTCAAGTTATGGAAATGCTGCGAGCCAAAGTGCCGGAAGACTGGATCCCGACGATGAAGGCGAATCTTCCGGCCGTGCTGGTCGACCATGCACATCTGGAGCGCAAGGCGGCCACCACGGCGCTCAACCTGGAGAAATACTGCGAGCTCCATTCGAAGGTCAGGGAACTGAACGCCATCGCCATCGAGGAGCTGCAGCACTTCGAACTCGTCCTGAACATCCTCGACGCGCGCGGCATTCCGTTTGGTCAGGCGCATCCGAGCCCGTGGATCAGCGGACTGATGCGTTCGATCCGCAACGGATCCCGCCAGCAGGTGATCGACCACCTGATCTGCTGCGCGTTGATCGAGGGCCGGAGCTGCGAGAAGTTCCAGATCCTCGCCAAGGAATTGGCCGAACAGGATCCCGAGCTCGCCCGGTTTTACGGAAGCCTCGTGGAGTCCGAGGGGAACCACTACGCCACCTACCTGATCATGGCGCGGGACATCGACCTCGATGAGACCCAGCGCCGCCTTGATTTCTATCTCGACCTCGACGCCGAACTGATCCGGAAACCGAATCCCGTGCCCATGTTGCACTGAACGGACGTTGGGAAGTGACAGGGCTCCGGGTTTCCGATTACCAACTGGCGGGCAAGGGGCCCCAACCAAGGAGAAATCATAGTGAGCGAGACCGTCCAATACCTCCGGCAGTATCTTCAGAACGATCCCACCCAGCAGTCCGTCGAAGCCGGCGAACTGGTCAAACGCATCCTCATCGACGCCATCACGGCCGATGCGAGCGACATCCACATCGAGCCCTGGGAAACCAGCCTGTGCGTCCGCATCCGCTGCAACGGCGTGCTCCAGGAACTGGTGCACCTGCCGCTCGAGTTCATGGAGAGGATTTTCGGAGTCTTCAAGGTGAAGGCCCAGTTGGTCACCTATCAGAACGACCTTCCTCAGGAAGGCCACGTGCCCGGCGAGGTCGATCTCGGCGGCGTCGAACAGCGCGTCTCCATTTTCCCGACCGCGCGCGGTGGAAAAATCGTGGTCCGCCTGTTCGACCCGTCCAACCGGAGCTTTGATCTCAACACACTTGGGTTCGACGACGAGACGTTGCTGGCCACGAAAAAGCTCCTGACCAAACCGTCTGGACTGCTCCTGCTCACCGGCCCGACCGGCTCGGGCAAGACCACGGCGATGTATTCGGCGCTGTGTTACATCTTCGGCAAGCACGGCAGCACGATCAGCATGGCGTCGGTGGAGGATCCGGTGGAGTTCAACCTCCAGATGATCGCCCAGGCGCAGGTCAACAACGTCAAGGGATTCACCTATCCCGTCGCGCTCCGATCCCTCATGCGACAGGACCCGCAGGTGATCATGATCGGCGAGATCCGCGATGCCGAGACCGCCCAGATCGCCGTGCAAGCCGGCCTGACCGGGCATCTGGTCATCAGCACCATCCACTCCGGCAGCACCGCGGGAGTCTTCGCCCGCATGATCAACATGGACATCGAGCCCTTCCTGCTCGCGTCCTCGATCATCGGAGTGCTCGGCACGCGGCTCGTCCGGCGCAATTGCCCCGATTGCCGGGTGGAGTATTCGCCCGATGATGCCTACCTGCGGATGCTTCCCCGTGAAGACCTGACCCATGCGAAGTTCATGATGGGCGGCGGCTGCGGGAACTGTTTCAGCACCGGTTTCTCCGGACGCACCGCGGTGACCGAGATGCTTGTGGTCGACCAGGTCTTCCGCGACGCGGTCATGCAGAAGATGAGCACGCGCAACCTGCAACAGGTCGCCGTGAACCAGGGGATGCGCACGCTCTGGGACAACGGCGTCCGGCGTGCCGTGACCGGTGAATCGCCGCTCGAAGAGATCCTCCGCGTCATCTCGTTCGACGACATGTAGCCGGGGTGTCACGGATACCGCAGACGGAAGAAGATCATGGGTCCCGTCGAGACGTTCGTGAACGTGTAGTTGGTGCCGAATGCGGTTGGTGAACCGGCCGAAGCCCAGGCTGACAGGGTCGCGCTGGTCTCGACCTGGAAGACAAGGTTGGACGGGGCGCTCCACTGAAGCCGGGTTGGAGGTTGAAGCGTCAGCAGCGGCTGGGAGACGGAGACTTGATTGGTGACCTGGTAGCTTATCCGGAAATCCTTGAGCACTGCCATGTGCTGCATTCCCGCGACCCCAGAATCGCCAGCCTCAGCGGGTGCCACGGCGGACAGTGGGGTGAAGACACGGGAGTCGAAGACCAATCCGTTCGGATAACTCGCGGCTCCGATCACCGTCGCGACTTGGTTCGTTGAAAACGTGTAGCTGCCGTAGACGTGGTCGTAGGGAGCCGTGCGGCCGGCGTTTGTGTCCGGGTCGCCGAGGTTGTCTACGGCGTCGGGCGAGGTCTTCAGGAAGGTGCTGACGACCTGGATGGCGGCCTCGTTCGTATTGTAGGTGTTGAGATCCCCCGCGACGACGATCCAGGCGTTGGCCGGGAAGTTGGATTGGATCAGGCCCTTGAGCTGCGTCGCCTGCGCTTCGCGGCGAACTTCGTTGGCCGATCCGCTGGAAGCTTTCAAATGCGTGCTCACGACGTAAAGGTCGTTCGTCCCCGGTAGATCGATGCGTGCCCAGGCGAAGCCCCGGTCATTCACGCCGGTGTCAATGTCCACCCACGATCCGCTCGCAAGGATCGGCCAACGGCTGATGATGCCGTTGGGTATGGAATAGCCGGATTCCCGAAACCAACTGGCCCCGTTCGTGAAGGTGATCTGGTTCACCAGCAACTGGATGTCGGCCGTTTGATTCGCTCCAAAGTTGAACTCCTGCATGGCGATGATATCTGGCTTCAAGCCCTGGAGGAGGTGGATGCCGGACGCTTCGTAACCTTGGTTGCTGCCGGAGGAGAGGTTGGACGCGGCGATGCGGATGACGCGGTTGGTCGCAGAAACCACCGGCACGGTGATCTGCGCCTCCGCGGAGAAGGCGAGGAGCAAGGCGAGAACGAATGCCAACAACCACTGCATGGCCCGGCAACTTCTCCCATCTCGCGGTGACGATGCAATGGGACGATTTTCTCGGCTGCCTTCCTGTCCTTTTGCACCGAGTAAACCCCTAGACGTGGCGAAAACCGTCCACTAGGTTCCGCCCCATGTCGAAAGCAGCCAAAGCTGCGTCCCAGCCTGCGCCCGCCTCGGAGGAACCGTCCTTCGAGCAGGCGCTTTCCCGGCTTGAATCGATCGTGGAATCGATGGAGTCCGAGGAGTTGCCGCTGGAGACGCTGCTGGCCCGCTACGAGGAAGGTTCCTTGTTGGCCAAGGCCTGCCAGACCCGCCTCGCAACGGCCGAGCTGAAGATCCAACAGCTGGAAAGAAACTCCCAGGGCGACCTAAGCGTCCGTCCTGCCGCGCTCGACACATCCGCAGAATAAGATCCCCCATATGAGCCGATTCCTCGACATGGTCGACGACCCGTCGCACGTCAAGAAACTGACCCCTGAGCAGCTGGTGACCCTCGCCGAGGAGATCCGCGGCGAACTCATCACGAAACTCGCCAAGAACGGCGGCCACCTGGGCCCCAACCTCGGCGTGGTCGAGCTGACCGTCGCGATGCACAAGGTCTTCAGCACGCCGCACGACAAGTTCGTCTGGGACGTCAGCCACCAGGTCTACGTCCACAAGCTGCTCACCGGCCGCAAGGACCGCTTCCACACCATCCGCACGACGGACGGGTTGAACGGCTTCGCCCTCCGCACCGAGAGCGAGCACGACAGCTTCGGCGCCGGCCATGCGGGCACGGCCATTTCCGCCGCGCTCGGCATGTGCGCCGCCCGCGACCAGAAGAGGTCGGATGAACACGTCGTCTGCGTCTTCGGCGACGCGGCCCTGACCAACGGCGTGTCCTTCGAGGGATTGAACAACATCGCCCACACGACGAAGAAGTTCATCGGCATCCTCAACGACAACGAATTCTCCATCGCCAAGAACGTCGGCGCGATCTCCACCTACCTCGGCAAGCTCACGACCAATCCCCGCTACAACAAGCTCTCCAAGGATTTCGCCCACTGGGTCAAGAAGCTGCCCAAGGGCGACGTAGCGATGAAGCTCGGCCAGAAGGCTGAGGAATTCCTCAAGGGCGCCGCCCAGTCCGTCTCCCTCGAACACACCCCGGGTGCCGGCACCGATGGCCGCGGCGGCCATGGCAGCGCCATCTTCTTCGAGGAAATGGGCATTCGTTACCTCGGCCCCATCGACGGGCACGACCTCCCGCTGCTCATCAGCACGCTGGAATTCGCCAAGACCTTCGACGAACCCATCGTCATCCACGTCCTCACGCAGAAGGGCCGGGGATTCGAAGCCGCGCTGAAGTTCCCCGAGAAATTCCACGGCCTTGGGCCCTACAACGCCCAGACCGGCGAGACCCCTTCCGCCAAGCCCGGCGCTGCGCCCATGTGGCAGGAAGTTTTCGGCCGCACGATGGTCAAGCTCTGCCAGAAGGACAACACGGTCGTCGGCATCACCGCTGCCATGCCCACGGGCACGAGCCTCAAGATCCTCGAGCACGCCATGCCCGAGCGTTGCTACGACGTGGGCATCGCCGAGGAACACGCCGTCATCTTCGCCGCCGGCATGGCCACGATGGGATTCCATCCCGTCGTCGGCATTTACAGCACATTCCTCCAGCGCGCCTACGACTGCATCCACCACGACGTCTGCCTCCAGGATCTGCCGGTCGTGTTCTGCATGGACCGTGCGGGCCTTTCCGCCAATGACGGACCGACGCACCACGGCCTCTTCGACATCGCCTACATGCGCTGCCTTCCGAACATCGTCTGCATGTCCCCCAAGGACGAGGACGAGCTCCAGGACATGATATTCACCGCCACGCATCAGAAGCATCCCATGGCGATCCGTTATCCCCGTGGGGCTGCGGAAGGCGTCCCCATCAAGGACGTGCCGGCCATGCTCGAAATCGGCAAGGCCGAGGTCACCCGTCACTTCGCGAACAGCGGCGCGAAAAAGGTCGCCCTGTTCGGACTTGGCCAGATGCACGGCATCGCGACCAAAACCGCCGCCGACCTCGCCGCGCTCGGTTATGACGTGGCCGTAATCAATCCGCGCTTTTCCAAGCCGATCGATGCGGCCACGCACGAGTTCTTCGGCAAGTCGGCCGATGTGGTCGTCACCTTCGAGGACCACGTCCTCATGGGCGGCTACGGCTCCGTCGTGTTGGAATTCTTCGGCGACAAGCGCATCACCACGCCCGTCGTCCGCATCGGCTGGCCCGACCAGTTCATCGAACACGCCAGTTCGGTCGATTACCTGCGGACCAGATATGGCCTGACCAGGGAACACGCCGTCGAACTCGTCCAAGCCGAGCTTGGAGCCGCGGCCGGTAGCTCGAAACAGGCGTCGGCCGTCGCCTAGTTCGCAACAGTTTCACCGGGCGGCAGGCGAGAAGCTTGCCGCCCATTTTGTTTTCGGATTAAAACAACCGGTCCGGTCCGGGCGCGCAGATGCTACTGCGGCGACAGCGCCGGATATACGTCCCCAGAATCACCAACACGTCATGGCCTACACCACCTGCACCGTCCCCCAGGGCGGCAAGATCAGCATCCAGAACGGCAAGCTGAACGTTCCCGATCAACCGATCATCCCCTTCATCCGCGGCGACGGCACAGGGCCCGACATCTGGGCCTCGTCCGTGCGCGTCATGGACGCCGCGGTGGAGAAGGCCTACGGCGGCAAGAGGAAGATATCCTGGATGGAGGTCTTCGCCGGCGAGGAGAGCTTCAAGAAGTTCAACAACTGGCTGCCCGACGATACCGTCGACGCCTTCCGCGAATTTCTTGTCGGCATCAAGGGCCCGCTCACAACGCCCGTTGGCGGTGGCATCCGTTCGCTGAACGTGGCGCTGCGCCAGATGCTCGACCTCTACGTCTGCCTGCGCCCCGTGCAGTATTTTGCCGGCGTGCCGAGCCCGGTGAAACGCCCCGAACTGGTCGACATGACCATCTTCCGCGAGAACACCGAGGACATCTACGCCGGCATCGAATACGCCGCCGGCACGCCGGAGGCACAGAAGCTCCTCGATTTCCTCCAGACCAATTCGCCAAAGGACTTCAAAAAGATCCGCTTCGGCACCAAGCCCGCCGCGGAAGAGTTCTGGAAGGCGGTCGGCGCGCCGAACTTCCCGTGCGACGTGCAGGTCGGCATCGGCATCAAGCCGGTGAGCTATTCCGGCAGCGTGCGCCTCATCCACAGTGCGATCAGCTACGCCATCAAGTTCAACCGCAAGTCGGTCACGCTCGTCCACAAGGGCAATATCATGAAGTTCACGGAGGGCGGCTTCCGTGACTGGGGCTACAAGGTCGCAAAGGAATTTTTCGGTGCCGTCGAGATCGACGGTGGACCATGGTGCAGGATTCCCGAGGGCAGGCCCGGCGCCGGCATCGTCATCAAGGACAGCATCGCCGACATCGCGCTCCAGCAGGTGCTCACGCGTCCGACCGACTTCGACGTGATCGCGACGCTGAACCTGAACGGCGACTACCTCTCCGACGCCCTTGCCGCGCAGGTCGGCGGCATCGGCATCGCCCCCGGCGGCAACATCAACTACATCACCGGCCACGCCATCTTCGAGGCCACCCACGGCACCGCGCCCAAGTATGCCGGCAAAGACATGGTCAACCCCGGCTCCGTCGTCCTGTCCGGTGAAATGATGCTGAGGCACCTTGGTTGGGTCGAGGCGGCCGATCTGATCATCAAGGGCCTCAACGGCGCGATCGGTTCGAAGAAGGTCACCTACGATTTCGCCCGCCTCATGGAAGGCGCGACCGAGATCAAGTGCTCGGCGTTCGGCGACAACATGATCGCCCACATGTAGTCCCACGCCGGCCACGGCTGAGACGATTTGGACAACTCAAACGGCGCTTCCGGGGAACCGGAAGCGCCGTTTCTCTCTCTGTCATGAGCTATTTGTGCAAATGAAAACCCCGGCTCCGAGTGGAGCCGGGGCTGATGAGACTGAAAACGCTCAATGCTCGCCGGCGTCGTCCTTCGGCTCGGGCAACCAGTGCGTCAAAATTGCTCCGATCAACGCGTAGGCGCCGGCAACACAGGCACCGACGAAGGCGATCCGGGCGGGATCCGGTTTCTCGGATGCGGACAGCGAGATGGTGATCCAAGCCGCCGCGGTTCCCAGCACACGGCCGCCGATGTTGGCCGCAAAGCTTTCGCCTGTGCCGCGAAGATGAACCGGGAAGGCCAGCGGGATGTAGTTACCCCAGAAGCTGAACTGAGCGACCGTCAGTAGGCCGGCCACGAAGATGCCGATCTTGATGTTCATCAAACTGTCGGCGTTCGAGAGCGCTCCGCCGATCCACCAGAAAAGCAGCGGAACGAAGATGAGTGATGGAATCTGGAACACCCGCAGGAGCATGCGCCGACTGGCGATCTTGACCGCAAGCACGGCGAGGAGGAATCGACCGACCAATCCGCCGATCTCCTGCCAGAAACTGACGTTGGCCACGGTCGCGTCGCTGGCGTTGCCGGCGGCTTGCCGGCTGGCCTTGGTGACCGCGGGATCAGGAAGGCCCTTTGCCTTTGCTTCTTCGCCGGCCGTCTTTCCAGCCGCCTTGGCGGTCGCGACGATGGCCGCATGGCCCGCCTCGGTGGGAGTGCCGAGCCGCTGAGCGCCGATGATCTGCGGGAGCTGCTGGATGGCGCCGAACGCGAGCCCGTAGCTGGCGGCGAAGAGGAGTGTCGTGACGATCGTCGCCTGGCGGAGTTCCGGGCTGAACAACTCGGCAATGCTGGGCCGTCGCAGTTTTCCTGAGGCTTTCTTCTGCGCCCACACGGGCGATTCGGGCAGAAACGGCCGGATCAGCATCAAGGGAAGCGCCGGGATGACGCCTGAGATCAGGGTGTAGCGCCAGGCTTCGTGGCCGCCGTGGATTTCCGGCAGGGACATGGCCCACTTGGCTGCCAGGATGTTTGCTCCGGCGACCAGCAGGCCGCCGATCGAGGAGAACGCCTGGGTATAGCCAAGCACCTTCTCGCGTTGTTGCGGGTTGGTGAAGATCTCCGCCAACCACGCGACGGCCGCCACGAACTCGACGCACACGCCGATGAAGACGAGGCAGCGGAAGAAGAGCAACTGCGGCAGCGAGGTGGCGAATCCGGCCGCGCAGGCCGCGAACGCATACAGAAGGATGCTGAACGTCAGGACGCGGCGGCGACCGAGCAGATCCGTCAGGTAGCCGCCGAGGAGGCCGAACACGCCGCCCGCCAGGGCCGGAACGAAGAAAAGCATGCGCGCCCATTCGACGTAGTTCTTGCCGCCTGGAGCCCAGAGCGCCGCCGCTTCGGCCGGCGCCATGCCGCCCGTGACCAACTGCTGGACCAGCGGTGCGCTCAACGCCGCCATCGCCGGCTTGATGATCAGCGGCAGCATCAGCAGTTCGTAGATGTCGAAGGCGAAGCCGATGGCCGCGATGGTGCAGATGAGCCATTGGGTGCGGGACAAGCCGCCAGCAGAGCCGGGGGAGGAATTCATGCGCGAGGAATTAATACGTAGGCGTGTTAATCTTCAAGAGTGGGGTTTTCCGTCATTTCGCGGGTGTGCCGAAGTAGCGGACGGAGTCGAACCAGTCGTCGTCCTTCTCCATGCGCGGATCGCCCGTGTCGCGGCGCCATGTTTCCAAGGCGGCCTTCAGCCGTTCTTTGGTCCGGGCCAGTTCGGGTTTATCCGCGAGGTTGGTGACCTCGTCCGGATCGCGCCGGAGATCGTAAAGCTCCTCGGCGGGGCGTTTGCCGAAGCAGAGTTCGAAGAACGGTTTGCCCGACGCCGAAGCGCGATCGGCCAAGATGACCTGCTTCGTCGGGCCGTCGTCGCAGTCGCCAAACGGGCCGACCGAGTGGACCAGCACGGGATCACCGGCGGGCCAGCGGTCGGGCCTGAGATTCTGGATGTAGAGATACTCCTTCGTCCGGACGGCGCGGATCGGATAACCCGCGTTCCCGGCGCGCACGTTCGCGTGCCGCTCGCGTTCAAGGAACACCATCGACCGATCCCCGGCGCGTTCTCCCCGGCACAAAGGCAGGATGCTACGACTGGCCATTTCCTTCAGCGGCTTGAGCCCGGCGGCGTCGAGGAACGTGGCCGACAAGTCGTAGAGGTTCACGAAGGCGTCGTTGGTCCGGCCGCCGCTGAAGTGCGCGGGCCACCGGGCCGCGAAGGGCTGGCGCGAACCGCCGTCGTAGACGTTCGCCTTGCAGCGCGGGAAGGGCATGCCGTTGTCGCCCGTGATGACGACGAGCGTGTTGTCCAGCTCGCCGCGTGCTTCAAGTTTCGCGAGCAGGCCGGCGACGTCGCGGTCGAAGCGTTCCACCTCGAAGTAGTAGTCGAGCACGTCGGAGCGCACTTCCGCCGTGCCCGGCCAATACTTCGGCACGACCACGTTGGTAAGATTCAATCCAGCGCCCGCGCCTCTGCCCTTATCGTAGGGACGGTGCGGGTCAAACCCGCCGAACCAGAAGCAGAACGGTTCACCGGCCGGAACGGTTTCGAGAAACGTGTCGAATTCCTTGAACGTCTTTCCCGCCGGTGGACTGGTGCGTCCACCCGCAGCGTTGTTGCCCGGCCCCCAGCCTTTTCGTGTGGAGCCGCAGGCGTAGCCCGCGCGCGTGAGCACTTCCACATAGGTCGGGATGTCCTTCGACAACGTGCTCCACAGGTTCGCGTCCTCGCGCAACGCATGCGGGGCTCGGCCCGTGAGGATCGCGGCGCGTGACGGGGTGCAGCTTGGAGCCGCGGAGAAGGCGTGGGTGAAGAGGACGCCTTCCTTCGCCACGCGGTCGAAGGCGGGAGTGCGGACCACCTTGTCGCCGTAGGCTCCGGCGTGCGGATAACCCCAGTCGTCCGCGAGGCAGAAGAGGATGTTCGGACGTTTGACCGCGTCGGCGGCTGAAGCAGTCCACAACGCCAGCAGCAGCGCCGTCGAAGTGAGCAGGCGGGATAACATGCCGCCATCTATCCGCGCCTGCTCCCGTGCGGCAAGGCATTTGGCCGGTTGGGCGGCTTGCGGTCCAATGGATGCAACAGGCCCGCTTTCGCCAGGAACGCGTCGATGTCTGCGGACGAGGCGTTGAGTTTGGCTGAAGCGCGGTAGAGATCGGCAAAGTCGACCGGATACCAATTGCGCCGCTGCGGTTGGCACAGCCCGATGACGTTGAACGGTTCGACCAATTGTTCGATCCGTTTCACCATGTCTTCAGAAGAATGGTCGTTTCGGGCGAGCGAACAAATTTCGAGGAAGCCGCTGCGGAAACCATCGTGTTCACGCAGCAGAAAACCCGGTGCCAGTTCGCCTCGTCCGAGCCTGCGTGCGGATTCCGCGAAGCTGGCGGCGGCGAAGTAGAGCATGGTCAACGCCGTGAACGTCACGAAGTCGTTCATGCGCGCGAAGAGAGCCGAGACGAGTTCCTCCACCACGGCCAGATCGGCGAGGGTCTGACGGCCGTAGGACTCGAGCGCGCGGGGACTTGGCTGTCCGTCGCGGAGCTTCCGGCCCAGCCTCTGGATTCCCATCAGCGAAAGGGGAAAGCCTGAGGACAGCAGCGGATCAATGAATCCAACTGCCGACGGAAGCATGGCCCAGCGTTCGCCCACGATCTCCGAGGAACGAAAGCCAAGAGTCGGCGCGTGGATGAACGGCCGGATCGTCTTCGCCTGCTCGAACTGCTCTCCGACTGACGGAAAGCGTTCGAGCACACGTCGCCACGCCGTCTCGCCGTCGGACAATCGGAGCTCTTTAGCCAGCTCGGGAACGACTGAGACGCCCGCGCTGGTGATGCCGTTGTTGAAGCGGAGGACCCACATCCACCCGCCGTCGAAGACGTGATGCAGCGCCGCGTCATCGGGAGGGTAGGGCGGGCTCCCAGCCTGCTCTACTTTGTAGTCAGCCCATCTGGCCACGCCGGTGAAGTGGCTGAAGAGCGCCTGCGTCTTGGGCAGGTTCGGAAAGGGGTTTTCCTTCAAGCCAAGCCGCCGATGGAGGAAACCGTTCGGCCCCGTGGCGTCGAAGAGGAATCCGGTCGTCCACGAGACGCTTCGGCGGTGGTGTTGGCCTGAAAGTTTGATGGCGGTCGGGGTGAACTCCGGTTTCCCGAGCTCCACTTCCTCCACCAGTTTGACTCCCAGGTTCACCGCCTCTTGTGTGAAGAACTGGTCGAAGTCGGGGCGATACCAATGCGTGTCGGCAACCTCGTCATTCGGACTCGCGGCGACGAGAAGCTCATTCGCGCGGTCTTGGCGCGGTTCAAATGGCTGGCCCGCAGTATGGTGGTAGAAGCTGAAGCCGCGTTTCAGGCCGCAGCTGATCTGCGGATAGGTTCGTTGCCACGATCCCCAGGCGGTGAGCGGCAGAAGCTGCGGCAGATCGAACTCGGCCGCGATTTCCTCCAGCAGCAGATTGGCGATGGGCGTGCTCGATTCGCCGATGGCGAAGCGCGGGTGCTTGGAACGGTCGACCAACAGCACGCTATGTCCGAGTCGGCGCGCGATCATCGCGAGGAGCGATCCGGAAAAGCCGGAGCCCACGATGGCGATGTCGAAGTCGGGTTGCATGGCGGTGCCCGCTCAATTTGGCTGGCCGGACTCGTTCCGCAAATGGTCGCTGGCGATGCGCCGGGCTTCTTCGAGAAGGACGCGGTCCATGAGGAGATCGCCGAACCGCAGCTTCGGCAGGCCGCTTTGCTGCTGGCCGACCAGATCGCCCGGTCCGCGCAGCATCAGATCCTCCTCCGCAATGCGGAAGCCGTCGGTCGTCGATTCCATGATCTTCAGGCGCTGCAACGATTCGGCCGTCTTCGAGTTGGCCACCAGGATGCAGAAGGAATCGTGGCCGCCGCGCCCGATGCGGCCGCGAAGCTGGTGGAGTTGCGCGAGGCCGAACTGCTCGGCGTTCTCGATGACCATGACGGTGGAGTTCGGCACGTCGACGCCGACCTCGATGACGGACGTCGCGAGCAGGACCTGGATGCGGTTCTCGCGGAAGGCTTCCATGACAGCGTCCTTCTCCTCCGACTTCATCCGGCCGTGGACCATGCCGACGCGCCATGGGCTGAGGACGGGTGTGAGCTTCTCGGCTTCCTTGGCCACGGCCTTCACGCCGGCTGCGGTGTCCTCCTCTTCGAGACGCGAGTAGACGACGTAGGCCTGCCGGCCTTCCTTGAGCTTTTGGCGGATGAAGTCCCAGACCTTGGGAAGGCTTTTGCCGTCGCGGACAAAGGTTCGGATGCGTCCGCGACCCGGCGGAAGTTCATCGAGCACCGAGACGTCTAGATCGCCATAGAGCGTGAGGCCGAGCGTGCGCGGAATGGGCGTGGCGGTCATCACGAGCAGGTGCGGGTAACGTCCCTTGCGCAGCAGCGCCTCGCGTTGGGCGACACCGAACTTGTGCTGCTCATCGATGATGACGAGGCCGACCTTCTCCATCGCGAAGCCTTCCTGCACGAGCGCGTGCGTGCCGATGACGACGGCGCCGTGGGCCTTGTTGCGCGGTTTGGTTCCGCCACCGAAGGCCAGTTCGCCCATCACACGCTGGGCGTCGGCGGCCGTCTTGATGCTGCCGGTCTGGAGCGATACGGGAATGCCGAGCGGTTCGAAGCCGTCGCGCAAAGTGCGCGCGTGCTGTTCGGCGAGGATCTCGGTCGGCGCCATCAGGAGAACATTGTAGCCGCTCTCGATGGCCATGAGCGCGGCGCAGGCGGCGACGACGGTCTTGCCCGCGCCGACATCGCCTTGGAGCAGGCGACGCATGGGAACCTTGCCGCCGAGATCGGTGCGGATCTCGCGGAGCACGCGCGTCTGCGCGCCGGTGAGCTGGAAACGAAGGCGTGCGAGATAGGGGCGGATCAGCGAATTGTCCCCGGCACAGGGCAGGGGAACAGAGTTGCGCTCCAGCTTGATGCGGCGGCGTTGGATCTGGAGCTGGAGGTCGAGGAATTCGTCCATCGCCAAACGGCGACGGCCTTCCTCCTCGTCGCCGGGCACTTCTGGGAAATGGAGTTTGCGAAGAGCGGTTTCCCGGTCGCACCAGCTTTCGCCGAGGATGGCCCGTTTCTCATCGGGGACTTTGCCGCGAACAAACTCCAAGGCCCGCCACATCGCCGACCGCACGGAGCGCTGGGGCAATCCTTCGGTCAGCGGGTAGATCGGCGTGATGCGGTTGATGTGGATGAAGAGCTCGTCGCCGGCCTCGATGACTTCGGTCTCGGGATGGTCGATGGACTTGGGTTTCTTCGCGCCGACCTTGCCGTAGATGAAGAGTTCATCGCCGGGCGCGAAGACCTTTTCCATGAACGGAAGATTCCACCAACGCAGGTAGAGACGTCCCGAATCGTCCTCGACGATCACCTCCACGACTGAGCGCGAACTCTTGGCCCAACGCTTCAATCCAGCGGCGACGACCTTGCCGCGTGTGGTGGCTGCCTCTCCCGGTTCCAGCTCTGCGATCTTCTTCGAGTGCCGCCGGTCCTCGTGGCGACGCGGCCCGTGGTTCAAGAGGTCGCCGATCGTGTGGATGTCGAGCCGGCCCAACTGGAATGTGCGTTCCGGCCCGACGCCCCAGATGGTGGCGACGGGCAGATCAAGCGGGGAACTGGCGGCAGCCGGATCGGGCACAGCGGCAGTTACAACAGGGAATGGTCCATTGGCCAGCCTGACTTTGGAACATCAGGCCGGTCGTTCCGTAGAGAACGCGACCGCATGGCCGTCCCGGCTGCGATATATGGACGCCGTTGAACGGGATCGTCGCGGCCGACCAGATCGGCTCTGGGGTTTCTTAGCGACCGTCGTCGAGCTTGAGCCGGCTCTTGGTGAAGATCTCGGTGGGGTTGGACGATGACGGGCTCGGGCGCGGTTTGTCGGCTTTCTGCTGCGCGCGCAGGTCGGCGAGGGTGTCTTCCATGCGCTGGGCCCAGCCGGACAGTTCCGATTCCAACAGGCGCTCGGTGGCGTCGACGACGCGCTGGATGTTCCGTGGAAGGCGTCGGGCGATGGGCGGGAGCTGTTCCCACCATGTGCGGAGATTGTCGAGCTCCTCGGCCATCTGGTTGAAACGGATCAGCGAGCGCTCCATCTGCGAATAGTGCAGGAAATTGCCGAGAGCCGTCGCCAGGGTCGTGGTCAGCGCGATCCAGATCTCGCCGTTTAAGGCGGCGAGTATCGTGCCGATGCCGCCAATCACGACGATCAATGTCTGCACGACCTGCAATTGTTTGCCGAGCTGCCCGGCGCGGCGCCGGAAGTAGGCGAGCTGCTCCTCGACACGCACCTTGATGTAGAGCTCCGCATGGATCGGACAAAAACCATCGTCGCCGTCGACGATCGTGGGCGGGCTCTTCCGGAGCGGCGGGGCCATCGACGTGCGGTTGATCTCGGTCTGCATGAGCCGATTGCTGATCGTTTCGAGACGGCGCTGGAAAAGTTCTTCGGGCGTCTCCTGGCCGATTCGTCGGACGCCTCCCGCGCACGCCTGCACGCGGTATCGGTAGATTTCGCGGCGGACGGATTCGGCGCTGCTGCGGGTCAGGATCCAGCGGTTGCCTGGCCGGAAGCGGTTCGACAACGCGATCAGGATGGCGCCCAACACCGGCAGCGCGATCAGCGGATAACGCATGGCGGAAACGGTCAATGCCATCCACGCCGGCGCCTCCGGTCCGATCCGGAGCCGGGCCATTTCGACCTGCTGCTGGCCCACGGCCAGCAGCACGGCCACGACACCGACGGAAAGCACCGTGGCTTGCATCCGGTTGAAGTCGCGTTGGAACCGGCCCGCGTTGTGGTCGTAGAGGAGGAAGCGCTTCCAGGCTTCCTCGAGCAAAGCACGGCTCCCGGGCCGGGAAAGGAGAAGCTGCTCGAAGTCGTCCGGCGAACCGTCGATCGAGAAGAGGCGGATGTTCCCGTCGGAAAGGATCTCCGACAGCGCCTGGTCGGGAATGCGCTCCGGCACCTCGTCGGCCAAGGACGCGATCTCGTCGGCGAGTCGGCCGCTGCCTTCAAGGATCAGGATCGGCCATCCGCGGCGCACGCATTGCAGGACCTCGTTCTTCGCGATGGATCCGCCGTTGACCAGCAGCACCTGCACTGGGGCCTTGCGGGCATAGGCGGCGACGATCTCGATCAACCAGGAAGTCTCGTCGCCCCAGTCCTTGCCGGGTGTCAGGACGAAGTGCGAATGGTTGGGTTCAAGCGGGCTCCCGTCGATGACCTGCTCCTTGGGCGGGCCGCCCGGGTAGATCGATTTGGCCTTCGGGGAAACGCCGAGCAGTGGAGTCAACCGCCCCCGATCCGCGACGGCCTCGCCAAGCAGTTGCATCACGCCGGAACTGGTTCCGCCGTCGATGACGAGCATCTGCGATTCACCCGCGGCCCGCGCGACGACGCGGCTGAAGAGCGGTGCCAGTCGGCGCATCTGCGAATCATCCATGCCGCGTGCGCCGCCGACGACGAGCAGGACGGACTTGGGCTGGAACAGATTCAGCGCGGCGATGATCCGCTCCGGGGCCGTGTTCGGTTCCGGAACGACGGCGAGGGCCTCGACGCCATTGGCGAAGCGGATCGCCTCCTGGGCGGGAGTAGGGTGGGGATTCGAAGTGGCGGACATGCAAGCGTCTCCGGTTCTGGGCTGACGTCGCCTAATTGACCAGCCCTCCAGCCGGGGTGCAATGCCGGCTATGCCCGCAGTCCCGTGACCGCTCCCTTTCGACCGTTCAGGGCGGCTTGCTATAGGCTTGAAGACCGATCGGTTGGCGCTGCGCACCTCGTTGGCGATACGAAGCGGGATCTCTGCCGCATTCGTTGGCTGGAAGCGCTTGTGCGGACCAGTTTGGCCAGACGGGAATCCCGGGTCTTGGGTTTCTTCGGCGTGAAACGGATGGACGGGGACTGGTCATCGATGCGGCGGCGCACGCCGTCGATCCAGCCGAAGCAGGGGGTTTCTTCGACGAACTGGGACAAGGAAAGGCTCGGCAGCCCGGAGCCGACCTTGCGGAAGCCCATCAGTAACTCTGTCTCAGAGGCTGCGTTGGCCCCAAGCCAACGGCGTAAGACCTTTGGGTTCTCGAACAACGTCGTGGATGACATCGCCGGTGGGCTTTGCGGTTTGGGTATCCAAGCTCAGAAACGCCACCTACAAGATGCGTCGTTTGCAACCGCGTCGTCCCGCCGTTTTGCGCATAGTCTAGATTTTTGAAGCCCTGCTCGCCTCCAGGCCCCATCGCTTGAGGACCTTCTGCTCGTCCTTGTAGGTCGTGTAGAAGAAGGTCTCTTTTTGCACGAGGGGAGCCTCGCAGATCGGACAGCTTCCGTAGTCATACCGATCGATCCCATCACACTTCCGGCAGTAGAGGCACTCCTGGTAGGCGCAGTCGCGGTATTCCTGCCGCAGGAAAATCCACAGAACCGCGGTGGTGGCGGCGACGATGATGGCAAGTCCTGCGGTCATGAGCATCCCGTCGGAAAATTCTGAAGGGATAATGTCACGCAGGAGTTCGATGAGTGCATGACCCTTGACGACGACAATTAAGGTGGCGAGGGCCGAGAAGATCAAAACCACCGCCGGATAATTCCTGATCGCGGATCGGAGCCGGACTGCCTTCAGTTCCTTGAGCAAAGGCTCACGAATAGCTTCTGGAATTTTCGCATACATGGAACCTAGGAGAAGTAAGCCGAACTCGGCTTGGTTCGGAACTGTTTTTCGAGTTTAGGGAAAACGTCCTGCATTGCGGCGACAACAGGCGAATCCCGATTGGCCCCTCACTCCCACTCGATCGTGCCGGGCGGTTTGCTGGTGAGGTCGAAGACCACGCGGTTGACGCCCTTCACCTCGTTGGTGATGCGGAGGGAGATCTTCTCCAGCAGATCGTAGGGCAGGCGGACCCAGTCGGCGGTCATGCCGTCCTGCGATTCCACCGCGCGAAGGGCGATGGTGAAGTCGTAGGTGCGCTCGTCACCCTGCACGCCGACGCTGCGCACGGGCAGCAGCACCGCAAACGTCTGCCATGTCTTGTAGTAGAGGCCGCTCGCCTTCATCTCCTCGACGACGATGGCGTCGGCGTTGCGGAGGATGGCGCACTTGGCTTCGCTGACTTCGCCGAGAATGCGCACCGCGAGACCTGGGCCGGGGAAGGGCTGGCGGAAGACGATCTCCTTCGGCAGGCCGAGTTCGAGCCCGAGCTGGCGGACTTCGTCCTTGAAGAGGCACTTCAACGGTTCGACCAGCGCGAACTTCATGTTCTTCGGCAGGCCGCCCACGTTGTGGTGGCTCTTGATCATCGAAGCGGGGTTGCCATCGATGGGCACCGACTCGATGACGTCGGGGTAGAGCGTGCCCTGGGCGAGGAACTTGGCTTTGCCGGCGCGTTTCGTGGCGGACTGGAAGACGTCGATGAAGGTCTTGCCGATGACCTTCCGTTTCTTCTCCGGGTCGGTGACCTTCTTGAGCTTCTTCAGGAAGAGCGTGGAGGCGTTCTCATACTGGAGCTTGATCTTGAAGTTGCGGCCGAAGACTTCCTGCACGACCTCGGCTTCGCGGGCGCGGAGCAGGCCGTTGTTGACGAAGATGCAGGTGAGCTGGTCGCCGATGGCGCGGTGGAGCAAGGCCGCCGCGACGCTGGAATCGACACCGCCCGAGAGGCCGAGAATGACCTTCTCCTTGCCGACCTGCGCGCGGATTTCGGCGACGGACTGGTCGAGGTAGCTGCGCATCGTCCAGGCCTTGGAGCAGCCACAGATCCCGTGGACGAAGTTCGAGATGATCTCCTTGCCCTTGGGCGTGTGGACGACTTCGGGATGGAACTGGATTCCAAACAACTTTTTCGTGGCGTGCTCGATGGCGGCGTAGTCGGAGTTGTCCGTGGTGCCGACGACGACGAAGTCCTTGGGCAAGCGGGTGATCTTGTCGCCGTGGCTGTTCCAGACCTGGAGCTGGGCGGGGAGATGTTTGAAGAGGGCGCATTCCTTGTCGGCCACGGTGAGCGTGCCTTTGCCGTATTCGCGCTTCGGCCCCTTCTCGACTTTGCCGCCGAGGAAGTGGGCGAGGAGCTGCACGCCGTAGCAGACGCCGAGCAGCGGCAGGCCGAGCTTGAAGATCGCCTTGTCCGGCAGCGGCGCATTGGGCGCGTAGACGCTGCTGGGACCTCCGGAAAGGATGATGCCCTTTGGATTCAGCCTGGCGATTTCGGAGGCGGGCGTGTCGTAGCGCAGGATCGTCGAGTAGACGTTGCACTCACGGATTCGCCGGGCGATGACCTGGGTGTATTGGGACCCGAAATCGAGGATTACGATCTGCTCGTTCATGTGAGGTGAAGCAAAGCGGAGTTTGTGCCGTTCGCGCCCGGGATTTGCCAGAGGATTTTGTCTCCGAAAGCGGAAAAGAAACTTTGCCGCCGGGACCTGTCACAGGGTGACGGCTTTGACGGTTCCGGTCTTCGGATCGTAGTCGAGGCGGATGCCGTAGGGCGCTTTGGGGAGTTCGCGGAGATGCCCGAGCTTCACCAGTTCGTTCAGGTCGGTCGGGTAACGATCCTCCGCCTCATGGAACAGCATGATGGCCTGCTTCAGCACGGATACGTCGATCGACTTCACGGCGGTCTGCTGGCCCTTGGCGACGGCGCCAAGATAGTCGACGGGTGCCGTCAGGGGGTTGCCAGAGGAGTTGTTCGAGATCGCCGCGTTGAACGATTGGGGGGTCGTCGCCGGCGGTTGCTTCGCTTCGTCCTTCTTCCCGCATGCGACAAGGCTGGAAGCGATGGCGAGGACCGCGAGTGAGCGAATTGGGTGCATGCGATGAACGTAGACCCGCAGGTGTAGACGCCAAGTTTGAAAATGAAAACGCCGCCTGCCTTGCGGGCGGCGGCGTCAGCAAGATGGGCAATCAATCAGCCGACGAATTTCCGCACGATGGTGCAGGCGTTGTGGCCGCCGAAGCCGAAGCTGTTGTTCACGGCCACGTCGATCTTCATCGGACGCGGCGTGTGCGGGATGCAGTCCAGATCGCAGGCGGGATCCGGGTTGTCGAGATTCAGCGTGGGCGGGGCGATCTGGCTCTCGATGGCTTTGCAGCACATCGCAAGCTCCACGGACCCTGCGGCTCCAAGCATGTGGCCGGTCGCGCCCTTGGTGGAGCTGACGGCGAACTGCTTGGCGTGGTCGCCGAAGACCCGTTTCACGGCCATCACCTCGCACATGTCTCCGGCAGGAGTGCTGGTCGCGTGGCAGTTGACGTAGTCGACGTCCGTGGGGTTGAGGCGTCCGGCGCGCATGGCCATCTGGATGCAGCGCGCCGCGCCGTCGCCTTCGGGATCGGGCGAGGTCATGTGGTTTGCGTCGGCCGTGTTGCCGTAGCCGACAAGCTCGGCGTAGATCCGGGCACCGCGGGCTTTGGCGTGCTCCAATTCTTCCAGCGCAAGCACGCAGGCGCCTTCGCCCATGACGAAGCCGTCACGGTCATGGTCGAAGGGACGGCTGGACTTCTTGGGGTCGTCATTGCGCGTGCTCATGGCGCGCAGGGCGGCGAAGCCGCTCATTCCCATGGGGACGATCGTGGCTTCGGTGCCGCCGGCGAACATGACCTTGGCATCGCCCATCTTGATCGTGCGCCAGGCCTCGCCGATGGCATGGTTCGCCGTGGCGCAGGCGGAGCAGGTCGCGACATTGGGTCCGCGGAGCTTGTGGTAGAGGGAGAACATGCCCGACGCCATGTTGAGGATCAGCATCGGGATCATGAACGGCGAGACGCGGCCCGGCCCTTTTGCCAACAAGATCTTGTGCTGCTCCTCGACGGTGTAGAGGCCGCCGATGCCCGAGCCGATGAAGCAGCCGATCTCCGTCGTGTCCTCTTTTGACAGGTCCAATCCGGAGTCCTGGAGCGCCTGCCACCCGGCATAGACGCCGAAGTGGGTGAAGCGATCGGTGCGCCGGACTTCCTTCGCGTTGGGGAAAGCTG
The DNA here is from genome assembly GCA_038203875.1 of Verrucomicrobiota bacterium. Classification (GTDB taxonomy): domain Bacteria; phylum Verrucomicrobiota; class Verrucomicrobiia; order Limisphaerales; family CANJSG01; genus CANJSG01. The sequence goes on along the minus strand of JBBRDN010000004.1, from coordinate 31,063 downwards.
GAACGGGGTCGAAGTTTTTCACCTCGGCCGCGATCTGGCAGTCATAGCCCGTGACGTCGAACTGGGTGACGCGGTCGATGCCGCACACGCCGGCAAGGACGTTTTTCCAGAAGGATTCGATGTCGTGCCCGAGGGCGCCGACGATTCCGATGCCTGTGACGACGACTCTGCGATCTGAGATGCTTCCTGCCATAAAATCAAACGGGGCAGCCGAGCCGGTCGCCCGCTGCCCCGGTGAAAATCGTGTGACGGTTATTTACCGAGATCTTCGACGTATTTGATCACATCGCCGACGGTCTGGAGCTTCTCGGCCTGTTCATCAGGGATTTCCATGCCGAACTCCTCTTCGAGTGCCATGACGAGCTCGACGGTGTCGAGTGAATCGGCGCCGAGATCCTCGATGAACTTGGCTTCTGGGGTGACCTGGTCGGCCTTAACGCCAAGCTGTTCTACGATGATATCCTTGACGCGCTGTTCTGTGGGTTTCTCTGACATGATGTTCGGTTAGTTAGGTTGCGGGAGTGATTAGGCGACGACCTACCCAGCGTCAAGGGCGCTTTTCCTTGTCCCAAGATTGTTATCCCCACACTTCCGCCTCGCGCAACTGGCGCAAGAGCAGCCCTTCGAGCGAGGTGTCCGATGTGCAGGTGAAGAAATGGACGCCGCGTTTGGAGCAGAAGTCCGCCAACTCGGCCCGGAACGCGTCCACCGTGGCCTGGTAGTGCTTCAGGCGGAACTTGCCGAAAGTGACCTCCTGCGGCGAGCCGGTCTCGGAATCCACCAACCGCAGGTCGCCGAAGGTCGTGGGCGCGACCTCTTCCGGCGCCAGGATCTGGATGGCGTTGACCTGGAAGCCGCGCGAGACGAGTGCCTTGAGGCCTTCCTCATAGCCCGCTGGATCAAGGAAATCGCTCAGGACGATGGCCGCGCCGGTTTGTCGGGCCTCCATCGCGCCGCGTTTGAGGGAGCCGTTCAGGTCAGCCTCGCCACCGGCGGACAGGGATGAAAGCAGGGAGAAGTATTGCATCGTCGACTTCTTGCCGCGCACAGAGCGCAACGCGCCGGCGGCGGCGGATTCCCGGGACGGATCGGCCGAGGGCTTGGGCTCCGCAACCAGCTCGATTGCTTTCCGGTTGCCGACGGTGGGGAAGGGAACGACGGAAACGCGGTCGAACCCGCACAGGGCCACATAGCCGATGGCGGCGGCCACTCGGCGGGCGAAGTCGAACTTCGTCGGCTCTCCGAAGTTCATCGACTCGGAGGAATCGAGGAAGATGCGGACGGGCAGCTCGCGTTCCTCCTCGTAGAGCTTGAGGAAAAGACGGTCCAGCCGGCCGAAGAGGTTCCAGTCGAGATAACGGAAGTCATCGCCGAGGACGTAGTTGCGATGATCCGCAAACTCGACGGACAAGCCCCGGGCCTTGCTGCGGCGTTCGCCCTTCGAGTTCGACTTCGTGCGCCGCGCGGCCAGCAGTTGGAACTGCTCAAGGCGCCGGAGGAGTTCGGGTGGGAGGAGCGGGGTGGACATCGAGATATTTCCGGCGAATCCATCGTTCAACCGTCCGGTCGGACGATGTGACCGGTTTATACCCTCACTGCTGCTTCCTTCGGCAGTTCCTTGAGGATGCTGGCGATCACGTGGTCGGTGGTGATGCCTTCGGCGTCGGCCTCGAAATTGAGGATGAGGCGGTGGCGCAGGACGGCGGGCGCCACGACGACGATGTCGTCGATGCTGACGTTGTAGCGGCCTTCGGTCAGGGCGCGGACCTTGGCGGCAAGAAGGAGGCATTGCCCACCGCGGGGACTGCTGCCGAAGCGGAGGTATTGGTTCGTCACCGGAGCGGCCGTCTCGGATTTCGGATGCGTGGCCAGCACGAGGCGGACGGCGAAGTCCTTAACATGCGATGCCACGGGGACTTGCCGGACAAGCTGCTGGAAATCGATCAAGGTCGCGCCGTCCATGATCTTCTCGATGGTCGCCTTGTGCCCCTCCGTGGTGCGCGTGAGGATTTCCGAGAGGTCTCCGGCGGTCGGATAGCCGACGACCAGCTTCACGAAGAAGCGGTCGAGCTGGGCTTCGGGAAGTGGGTAAGTGCCTTCCTGGTCGATGGGGTTTTGTGTGGCGAGGACGAAGAATGGTTCCGCCAGTTTGCGGACCTGCCCGCCGGCGGTGACCTGCTTTTCCTGCATGGCTTCAAGCATCGCCGACTGGGTCTTGGGCGTGGCTCGGTTGATTTCGTCGGCGAGGACGAGATGGGCGAAGACCGGGCCGCGCTGGAACTCGAAGGCGCGTCGGCCGTCCGGGCCTTCCATGACGAGATTTGTGCCGAGAATGTCAGCCGGCATGAGGTCGGGCGTGAACTGGATACGGCTGAAACTGAGGTCCATCACCTCGCTGAGCGTGCGGACGAGCAGCGTCTTGCCGAGGCCGGGCACGCCTTCGAGCAGGACGTGGCCGCCCGCGAAGAGGGAGGTGAGCGTGCCGTCGACGATCTCCCGATGGCCGACGATGACCTTGCCGATCTCGGCGCGGAGTTTGTTGAAAGCGTCTCGGAACGACTGGATTTTTTCCGGGGTATTCATGGGTCTCGCTTGGCGTGGTCGGACGCTAACGCGGGTTCGTTCTCCGGCAACTCCTAACCGGCCGCGCAGGCGCGGAAATCAGAAAACCCGAAACGAACCGAGCAGGCAGCCCCTTGAATCAGCTGACCAGCGGCTCGACGTGGGACCAGATTGCGGCGGACACTGCGTCAACGGATTGGGTCGCATCGATGCGGCGGATGCGTTCCGGGTCGGCTTGGGCGAGGGCTTCGTAGCCGGCGTGGATGCGCTCGAAGAACGCCCGGTCGGCCTCCTCGAAACGGTCGCGTTCGGGCTTTGCTCCCGAACGATGGCGACGTCGCTCTTCGCTGACTTCGAGGGGCACTTCAAGGAAGAGGGTTAGCTCCGGCCGGGTATCGCCGACGGCGAGGTCGGCGACGTTTCGCACCATCGCCGGGTCAAGGCCGCGACCGGTTCCCTGGTAGACCGTGGTGGAGTCGTAAAAGCGGTCGCAGAGCACGATGGCTCCGCTGACCAGGGCCGGACGGATGATCTGGCGAACGAGCTGCGCGCGGCTGGCGTTCATCAAGAGCAGCTCGGTCTCGGCCGTCATGCCGGCGTTGGCGGCGCTGTGCTTGAGCAGGTGGCGGATCTCTTCGCCGATGGGCGTGCCGCCGGGTTCCCGCAGGGTGATGACCGATCGGTCCAAGGCAGCCAGACAATTCGCGAGGATCTTGATCTGGGTGGACTTCCCGCTGCCTTCGTTTCCCTCGAAGGAGATGAATCTACCGGTCATCGGATCGGCTGTGTGGTGGCCTACTTCGACTGCGGAATGGCGGGCGGCACAGGTGGCTGGTTCTTGGCCGGGAGGGGCGCGGGAATGGCGCCTGCGACGGACGGAAAATGTTTCACCAGGTATTCGACAAGCGAATCGATCTGCTTCGCATCGAGGATGCCGCCCTGTTCCTTGGCGAAGGCGGGCATGAGCGAACCGGGTTTGCCGTAGGTAACCCAGGCCCGCCAGTAGTCGGCGTTGGTGGCGGTCTTCACGGCGGCGAGATCGGGAACCATTGCCGCGCGGTGATCGGAGACGTGGCAGATGCCGCAGGCTGCGATGAAGAGCTTTTCACCATGCCGATCCTTGGCCGGTTCGACATGGCATTTCACGCAGTCGCCCTTGAAGACGGCCTGCCGGTCCCCAAGCGTCATGAGCTGGTTGCGTTCGCGGTCACTGAGGGTGTTCGGAGTGCTGGGCGTCGGGATGTTGGCCCGAACCATGAGCGACTGTTGGCCGGCCGAGCTGCTGACTTGGACAAGTTTCTGCACAAGCCCGAACTTGCCGACGAGGTTCATCGACGCGGTCAACGGGCCCGAGTCTCCGGGCTTGAAGATCCAGGGAGTGGACGGGAGCTGCGCGACGGTGCAGCCGCAGCTGGTGGACACCGCATCGATGCGGGCCTCGGTCGGTCCGGTGTTGGTGACCCAAAACGTGAAGTTGATCGAGGTCTCGCCCGCTTTCGGCGTGATCTCCTTGATCATCGCATCCCAGACGAACGGGTTCACAACGGGGGTGGCGGGAGCCACCGGAGTGGCGGTGGGAAGGGCCGGCGGAACCGGCGGTCCGTCGGCAAGAAGCCCGAAGGACACGCAGACCGATGCCAGCAGCGACGAGATACGCATGGGCCGACTGTAGCAGTGGCTGGATAGCTGACGAGAGGGAAGTGGCGGCGGGCGAAGCTCGAAAGCATAAGGCAAAGCGAACGGCTCCTGAAGTAGGCCAGGGGCGGACGCCCGGCCTACGGAACTGGTCACGCCTTTTTCAGACGGGGTCCCTTCGAGGTGTCCTCGATGATCCAGCCCTTGGCCTTCAGTTCGTCCCGGATGGCGTCGGAGCGTTTGAAATCCTTGGCCTTGCGGGCGGCTTGGCGTTCTTCCAAGAGAGCCAGCAGTTCAGCGGGGGCTTCCAGTTGCGCGGGTTCTCCGATCCCAAGGACCCGGTCGACTTCGGTCCAGGCGGCCAGCAGTCCTGCGGCCTCTCCGGGCGAGAGTTGGTGTGCGCCGCCGGGAGTCAGGGCCTGGTTGTTGGCTCGGATCCAGTCGAATACCGCTGCCCAGGCTTTCGAGACATTGAGGTCCTCTTCGAGGGCGTTCTTGAAGTTGCTGACGAGGAACCCGCTGACCGGCGAAGCGATCGGTGCGGCGCTGTCGGCGATTTCCTTGAGCTTGGCGACGCATTCATCCAGTCGGGCCAATGCGGTCTTTGCACCGGCGAGGCCTTCCAACGTGAAATTGAACTGCTCACGGTAGTGGGCGCTGAGGAGCAGGAAACGCACTTCGCGGCCGGAGAATCCTTTGGCGAGCAGGTCGCGCAGCGTGAAGTAGTTGCCGAGGGACTTGCTCATCTTCTTTCCTTCGACGAGCAGGTGATAGCCGTGCATCCAGTGTTTCACGAAAGGCTTGCCGGTCGCGCCTTCGCTCTGGGCGATCTCATCCTCGTGATGCGGGAACGCCAGGTCTTCGCCGCCAAGATGCAGGTCGAAGCTTTCGCCCAGCGCCTTCATCGACATGGCGCTGCACTCGATGTGCCAGCCTGGCCGGCCTTCGCCCCAAGGGCTGGGCCAGAAAACGTCGCCGTCATCCGGCACGCGGGATTTCCACAACGCGAAATCGGCGACGGACTCCTTCTCGTATTCGTCGCTGGCCACCCGTTCACCGACGCGCATGCCGTCGAAGTTGAGGTTCACGAGCTGCCCGTATTTGCAGCCGCAGCCGCGATACTTCTCGATGCTGAAATAGATCGAGCCATCCGCCGCCTTGTAGGCGATGCCCCGTTCCAGCAGTCGTGCGATCAGGGCGACGATCTCGGGGATGTGTTCGGTGGCACGCGGCGTCTGGTGCGGGCGGAGGCAATTGACGGTCGTCAGGTCCGAAAAGAACTCGGCCTCGTATTTGCCGGTGAATTCCCCCAGAGATTGCCCGGTCTCGCGCACCTTGCGGATGATCTTGTCCTCCACGTCGGTGATGTTCATGACGTGCTGGACGCTGAAGCCGGAAAATTCCAGCCAACGCCGGGTGAGGTCGGCGAAGACGAAGGTGCGGATGTTCCCGATGTGGGCGAAGTCGTAGACGGTCGGTCCGCAGCAGTAGAGGCCCACCTTCTTGCCGGCTGGATCGAGCGGGACGAACTCTTCGACTTGGCGAGTCAGGGTATTGAAGAGGCGGACTGGCATGGTGTGAGATTCAGGATGACCGATTCAAAATTCAAAGCGACCGATCATTCCACCGTAACGCTCTTGGCGAGGTTGCGCGGCTTGTCGACGTCGCAGCCGCGCAGGACGGCGATGTGATAGGCGAGGAGTTGGAGGGGGACGACTGCAAGCAAGGGAAAGGTCTGCTCCAGGGTTGCGGGCACATGGATGACGTCGTTGGCGAAGGACCGGATGGACTCGTCGCCTTCCGTCGCGATGGCGATGACCGGGGATTTGCGGGCCCGGACCACCTCGAGGTTGCTCACGACCTTGTCATACATCGCGTCCTTCGGCGTGAGGATCACCGTCGGCGTCTTTTCGTCGAGCAGGGCGATGGGCCCGTGCTTCATTTCGGCGGCAGGATAACCCTCGGCGTGGATGTAGGAGATTTCCTTGAGCTTGAGCGCGCCCTCCAACGCGACCGGGAAACAGGCCTGTCTTCCGAGGAAGAAGAAGTCTTCCGCCGACTGATACTTGGCGGCGAGCGCCTTGATTTTGGGTTCCTGTTGGAGGATTGACTCGATCTGTCGGGGAATGGCCTCAAGAGCCTTCAAGATCTGGTGGCCGTGCGCCGACGAAAGCATCCGCAGGCGGCCCAACAACACGGCGAGAAGCGTCAGCGCGGTGACCTGGGAGGTGAAGGCTTTGGTCGAGGCAACGCCGATCTCGGGCCCGGCATGGAGGTAGATGCCGCCGTCGGCTTCGCGGGCGATCGTGCTTCCGACGACGTTGCAGACGGCGAGGACTTTGTGGCCACGGCGTCGGGCTTCGCGCATGGCGGCGAGCGTGTCGGCGGTTTCGCCGGACTGGGTGATCACGAGGAACAACGTGTTCTTCTCGATCGGCGCGTTGCGGTAGCGGAACTCGCTGGCGTATTCGACTTCCACCGGGATGTGGGCCAGTTCCTCGATCAGGTATTCGCCGACGAGACCGGCATGCCAACTCGTGCCACACGCCGCGATGACGATGCGATCGACGGCGCGGAGTTCGGCCGGAGTGAGGTTGAGGCCTCCGAACTTGGCCGTGGCCTCCTCGAAATCAATGCGGCCACGCAGGGCATTCTCCACCGTGCGCGGCTGCTCGAAGATCTCCTTGAGCATGTAGTGGGCGAAGCCGCCTTTCTCCGCCGCCTCCGCGCTGAACTCGATCTGGCTGATCTGGACGCGCGCCGTGTCGGTGCCGAGGCTGGTGACGTCAAAGCCGCCGGCGTGGATCGTGGCGACGTCGTAGTCGTTGAGGTAGACGACCTGGCGCGTGTGGGCCACGAGGGCGTTGGCGTCGCTGGCGAGGAAGTGTTCGCCTTCCGCGATGCCGATGATCAACGGCGAACCGCGCCGCGCCGCCACGATGGTGCCCGGTTCGTCGAGGCTGATCACGGCGAGACCGTAAGTGCCGATGACCTCCCGGAGCGCGGCGGTGACGGCCCGGGTGAGAAGCGAAGGGCCCGACACATCGCCCGGCCCCGGTTCCTGGAGTTTCGCGAAATGTTCTCCGATCAGGTGGGCGAGAACCTCCGTGTCTGTCGCCGAATGGAAAACGTGTCCGGTCGCCAGCAGGCGTTGCTTCAGGCGGTCGTAGTTCTCGATGACGCCGTTGTGGACGACGGCGAGGCGCCCCGAAGCGTCGAGGTGCGGATGGGAATTTTCGTCGGACGGCGGTCCGTGCGTGGCCCAGCGGGTGTGGCCGATCCCGATGAGGCCGTCCGCCGGCTGGTCTTTGATCAACGGGGCGAGGCCTTCATCGATCTTGCCGCGCCGCTTGCGCACCAGCAGGTCGGCTGCCCTGAGGATCGCCACTCCTGCGCTGTCGTAACCGCGATATTCGAGGCGCCTGAGTCCCTCCAAAAGAATGGGAGCCGCCTGTTTCTTGCCGACGTAACCAATGATTCCACACATGAAAGTAGCAACCGGGGCGCAAACTACCTTGCCCGCCGAAATGGCCGCAAGGTATGAACTCCCGTGAACCTACCCGGAGACCTATGCCATCTTCCAATTCGTCCGCACCCAACAGCAACAACGTGCTCGCCATCATCATGGGCGGTGGCCAGGGCACACGATTGTTCCCCCTTACCCGCGATCGCGCCAAACCGGCCGTGCCGCTCGCCGGAAAGTATCGTCTCGTCGACATCCCGATCTCGAACTGCATCAACTCCGGCTGCCGCCGCGTCTACCTCCTGACGCAGTTCAATTCGGCCTCGCTCCATCGCCACATTTCTCAGTCCTACAAGTTCGACCACTTCTCCGGTGGCTTCGTGGAGCTGCTTGCGGCGGAGCAGACTTTCGCGAACACCTCATGGTATCAGGGCACGGCCGACGCGGTGCGCAAGAATCTCGTCCACTTCCTCAACAACGATTTCCAATACGCGCTGATCCTCAGCGGTGACCAGCTCTACCGGATGGACTACCGGAAGATCCTGGCCCAGCACATCCAGACCTACGCGGATATCACGGTCGCCACGATCCCCGTTGGCCGCGAGCCTGCCGGATCGCTCGGCATTCTCCAGATCGACGGCGAGAAACGCATCACGCGCTTCGAGGAGAAGCCGAAGGATCCCGCCGTCCTTGATTCGCTCAAGATCCCGGCGTCGATGAACAAGTCCCTCGAAGTCCCGGCCGACGAGGACCAGTTCCTCGCGTCGATGGGCATCTACGTCTTCAATCGTGACGTGCTGATCAAGCTGCTGGACAACACGCAGACCGACTTCGGCAAACACATCATCCCCGGGGCGATCGGGTCGCACCGCGTCTTCTCCTACATCTTCCAGGGATACTGGGAGGACATCGGAACCATCCGGGCCTACTTCGAGGCGAACCTCGATGCCTGCGCCGAGTTACCCCGGTTCAACTATTTCGACATGGGCTCGCCGATCTTCACGCGCCCGCGCTTCCTGCCGGCTTCGAAGATCAACGGCGGCGCCATCAACCACGCGGTCATCTCCGACGGCTGCATCATCAACCGCGCCCGCGTGGAAAACTCCCTCGTCGGCATCCGCAGCATCATCGCCGAAGGCGCCTGCCTCCGCCGCACCATCGTCCTCGGTTCCGATTACTACGAGAGCCAGAACTCGATCCTGGAAAACTCGGCGCGCAGCATTCCGCGAATCGGCATCGGGGCGAACACCCGCATCGAGGAGTGCATCGTCGATAAGAATGCGCGCATCGGCGACAACTGCGTCATCACGCCCTACGACAAGCCGGCCGACGTCGACCACCCGATGTATTACATCCGCGACGGCGTCGTCATCATCCCGAAGAACGCCGTCATCCCGCACGGCACGATCATTTGACCAGGAAACCAACTCTTCGGCAAAACGCCCCGGCTTCCTACGGAGTCCGGGGCGTTTGGTCTTGAAGGCGATCGAGGATCAGGCAACCGCGGCGGCCACGGGTTCGGGCTCCACCCACTTGCCGTGCTCGCGGATCAGATCGACGAGACGGTCCACCGCTTCGGCCTCGGGGATGTTGAACTTGATGGCCTGTTTGCCGACGTAGAGGTTGATCTTGTTCGGGGCGCCGCCCACGTAGCCGAAGTCCGCGTCGGCCATCTCGCCGGGGCCGTTCACGATGCAGCCCATGATGGCGATCTTCACGCCCTTGAGATGCGCCGTGCGGGCCTTGATGCGGGCGGTGACGGTCTGGAGGTTGAAGAGCGTCCGTCCGCAGCTCGGGCAGGCGACGTAGTCGGTCTTGAACGACCGGCAACCGGCGGCTTGGAGGATGTTGAAGGCCAGTCGGAGACTTTGGCCCGCGCCGCTTTCACCGCGGACGAGGATGGCGTCGCCAATCCCGTCGGCGAGAAGGGAACCGATGTTCACCGAGGCGCGGAGCAGGGCGACGCTCGGCTCCAGCGGAACGGCTTCGAAAACGAGGCAGTCCTTCAGCAGGATGGGGTTCCTCCGGCCAAGCTTCTTCAGTTGGCTGACGAGCAGGCGAAAGGCGGTGATCGGCGGAAGCGTGACGCCGTCTTTGACCGTGACGAGCTGGGTGTCGCAGTTAATCTGCTCGATGGTGAGCGGCTGCGTGGGGTCGAGTTCGAGGATGTTGAGGTCCTCATAGACCGCCTCGGGTTTCACGTCGTCCTTGGGACGAATCTTTGGCCCGACCTTGTCGAAGGTGGCCTGGGTCACGACGACGCGGACGGTTTGTTCGCCGCCGCATTTTACCGCGTCGGACAAGGCGATCTCCGGAGTCTCGCGGCGCTCGTAATGGAACGGGTCGAAGGGAAATGACTGATCCCGGATGCCTGATTCCTGATGCCGGTTGGTCAGGAGGGGAATCTGCGCGACGAGCTCGTTGCAGACGGCGATCTCGTGCGGGCTGTCTTCCGTGAGACTGACGCGGATGGTGTCGCCGACGCCGTCGCAGAGCAGGGAACCGATGCCGATGGCGGACTTGATGCGGCCGTCCTCGCCTTCGCCGGCTTCGGTGACGCCGAGGTGCAGCGGGTAGTTCCAGTCCGGGCCTTCCTTCGCCAAGCGCGCAGTCAGCAGGCGGTAGCACTCGATCATGACCTTCGGGTTCGACGACTTCATCGAGAAGACGAAGTTGTGGAAGCCGTTCTTCCGGCAGATGCGGGCGAACTCCAACGCGCTCTCCACCATGCCGAGCGGCGAGTCGCCGTAGCGGTTCATGATGCGGTCGCTGAGCGAACCGTGGTTCGTGCCGATGCGCATGGCGCGGTTGAGGCGCTTGCATTCCAGCACGAGCGGGGTGAAACGCTCCTCGATGCGGGCCAGTTCGGCGGCGTAGGCCTCGTCGGTGTATTCCTTGACGGCGAACTTCTTCGAGTCGGCGTAGTTGCCGGGGTTGATGCGGATCTTCTCGACCCATTTCACGGCCTCCATGGCGGCGTCGGGCTTGAAATGGATGTCGGCGACGATGGGCACGTGGCAACCGACGGCGCGGAGTTCGCGGACGATGTTCTCGAGGTTGGCGGCGTCCTTCACCGTGGGGGCGGTGATGCGGACGATCTGGCAGCCGACGGCGACGAGTTCCAGCGTCTGCTTCACGCTGAGCGCGGTGTCCATCGTGTCGCAGGTGAGCATGGACTGCTTCACCACGGGATGGGCGCCGCCGATGACGACCCCGCCCTCGGCGGGATCACCGACGACCACCTCGCGGCTGAGGCGGCGGCTGAAGGAATAGGGCGAATGGCAGTAGTTCATCGCGGACTCCTAAAATGAAGCTTCTTGCCGCCCCGACAAACGGAAAATTTGCCCCCAGGCTTCTGACGGAGGCGCTCTCCGCCGTCTCCGCCTCAACGGGTGGGCGCAGGTGCCGGAGACGGTGTCGAAGCCGGAGCATTCGTGGACTGCTCGACCTTGGTGTCGGCGTTCATCATGGCTTTGAAGAGCGGGAATCTCTTCACGTCGAAGAAGGTGACGTAGGCCATGAAGGAAATCAGCATTATGGCGAAGGCTGACGTGGTCAGCTCCACGAACCGGACGCTGAGGGGTTTGCCGCGTAGTTTCTCCAGAATCGCCATTGCGATGTGGCCGCCGTCGAGGACGGGGATCGGCAGCATGTTGAGTATGGCCAGGTTGATGTTCAGGAGAACCAGGAAGCTCAGAGCCAGCCGGTAGTCCGTGTTCACCTGGATGGCGAGGCCGGAGATGATTCCCACTGGACCGCTGAGATCTTTGGCCTTCACCCCGGTCTGCTTGGAGTAGACCAGGGCCTTGAGGGTGGAAACCATCTGGTCGAACACGTTGGCGACCTGAACCCACGGGAGCGGTCCCGGGCGCATGACTTCGAAGACCTGCTTCGAGTTGCTGCCGACCTCGACCTGGATGCGTCCGACGCCTTCCGTCGGATCTGCGGCGGGCGTGACGGTGAACGGCATGATCTGCCCGGCGCGTTTCACTTCGATCGGAGTCGCTTGGCCGGGACGTTTGCGGACGAGTTCGATGAACTGCTCACGGGCCACGACGGGAACTCCGGCGAAATTGACGACCTCATCGCCAGTTTCGAGGCCGGCCTTGGCCGCCGGGCCGTCTGGCTTGATTCCGACCAGGACCGGGTGGTCCTTCGGGTTCAGTTTAAGAATCTTGAGGCCGAACGTCTCGCTGACCTCGGCCTTCAGCGGATGGGTGAATTGCTGTCCGGCGCGGTCGAAGGTCACTTGGAGCGTATTTGTGAGGGCGAGGATCGTTCCCATGTTCACGTCCTGCCACGTCTTGACCGGCTTGCCCTCCAACGCCACGACACGGTCGCCTTCCTTGATGCCGAGCTTCGCTTCATCGGACTTCGGGTCGACGTAGCCGACGATCGACGGGTTAACCGGCTGCGGAAGGCCGACGATGTAGATGAATGTCGCGATGGCGAAAGCGAAGACGACGTTCATGAACGGGCCCGCCACGGACACGAGTATCTTAGAGAGCGGGGTGATCGGAGGCAGTTCCTCCTCGGGCTTACCCTCGATGGCCTCGGACGTAATCATCTGCGGCAGTTTCACGAAACCGCCGGCTGGTATGCCCCGGATGGACCAAAGAACGCCGTTCTTGGCGCGCCACGAGAAGAGCTTCGGACCGAAGCCGATGGCGAACTCCTCGACCTTAAGCTTGCGGCGAAGCGCCACCCAGTAATGGCCGAATTCGTGGACGAAGATGGCGGCGCCGAAGAGGACGACGACGACCACCCCGATATAGATGTAGTTGAGAAGGGTTTCCACGGAAGAGTTCTGTTGGAGGGAAGCTAGTGGGCGTCGGGCCGGGCGGCAACCTGCTTAGCGGGAGGCTTCCTGGCGGGCCCACGCGTCTGCGGCGAGGATCTGGTCGAGCGATGGATGATCGACGGTGCGATGCGCGGCCATGACGCGGGCCACGGTGGTGGTGATGTCGGGGAAGCCGATGCGGCGGTTCACAAACAGGTCGACAGCTACCTCGTTGGCGGCGTTCAACACGGCTGGCAGCGTCCCGCCGACCTCGCCGGCCCGCCGGGCCAGTTGCAGGGCGGGGAATCTGTCCACGTCAGGCTGTTCGAAGGTCAGCGTGCCGATGGCGGGGAAGTTCGTCTGGACGCGGTCGCTCTTCATCCGGCGCGGATAGGTCAGCGCATACTGGATGGGCAGGCACATGTCGGGCGTCGAGAGCTGCGCAATGATCGATCCGTCGATGAATTCCACCATCGAGTGGACGATGCTCTGGGGATGCACGACGACCTGCACGCGGGCCATCTCGATGTCGAAGAGCCAACGGGCCTCGATCATTTCCAGGCCCTTGTTGAAGAGCGTGGCGCTGTCGATCGTGATCTTGCGGCCCATGACCCAGCTCGGGTGCTTGAGCGCCTTCTCGACCGTGATGCCGGCAAAACTCTCCTTGGGCCAAAGCGTCTTGTCGCGGAAGGGGCCGCCGGATGCGGTTAGCCAAAGATTGCGGACCGACGCGGGCGGTTTGTCGTCGAGGCACTGGAAGATCGCGGAATGTTCGCTGTCGACGGCGAGGACTTTGACTCCGTGCTTCTTGGCTTCGCCCATGACCGTCTCGCCGGCCATGACGAGGATCTCCTTTGAGGCGATGGCGATGTCCTTTCCCGCCCGGATGGCGGCCAAAGCAGGCTGAAGCCCGGCCGTGCCGACGATGGCGATGAGGACGATGTCGGCCTCGGGTAGGGTGGCGAGCCTTAGCAGTCCTTCGGGCCCGCAGGAAACGTCCGCAGACGCACTGAGGGCGTTCTGCACGGCAGAGACTTTCGAGGCGTCGTTGATCGAGACCTTGGTTACGCCGAACTTCTTGGCCTGTTCGGTCAGCAGGTCGGCGTTGCCGCCGGCGGCGAGGCCGACGAGGCGGATTTCGCCAGGCAGGTCCTCGGCAACCTTGATCGTGCTGGTGCCGATGGAGCCGGTGGAGCCGAGAAGGACGACGTTTTTCATTCCAGGGTTCCGGACTCAGTTGGTCAGGACGTGACGGAGATAGAGATACATCAGCGGCGCGTTGAAGAGCAGGCTGTCGAGCAGGTCGAGGATGCCGCCGATGCCGGGGAAGAGTCTGCCGGAATCCTTCAGGCCGGCCTCGCGCTTGAAGATGGATTCGATCAGGTCGCCGATAACGGCCGAGACGCTGAGGAGGATTCCGAGGATGATCGCGTGCATCATCGTCATTCCGACGAGATGGCTGCCGGCCATCTGGTAGTAGAGCACGCTGGCGCCGGTGGAGACCACGACCGCGCCGCCGAAACCTTCCCAAGTTTTTCCGGGGCTGACGCGGGGGATCATCTTGTGCCGGCCGATCAATGATCCGACCGCGTAGGCGCCGCAGTCGCTGAACTTGGTCACGAGGATGAAATAGAGGATGTAGTGGTTGCCCTCGACGCCGGGGAAGAAATGGATCTTCTGAATGAAGTTCAGCAGCCACGGCACATACATCAGGCCGAAGAGCGTCGTGGAGATGGCGAGGATGCCGGCCGTGTTTGTGCGCGAGACGAACTGGCGGATGCAAAGGCCGAGGACGAAGACGATCAGGATGGACGTCTCAAAATCGTTGGTCCGCGAAGGCGCGAGGTTCTTGAAGAACAAGCCGGACGACTGGGCGAAGGTGGCGACGATCAGGAGGATGCCGGCGGCGATGCCGAGGTTGCGGAAGCAGACGAGTCCGCGCCTCTCCACCATGCCGTAGAACTCGATCAAGCCCGTGACGGCGAGAAACCCAATCAAGGCGACGAACCCGACGCTGGAAAGAATCTGGTCCCCGGAGAACAGCGCTCCCAGCACGACCGCCCAGAGGATGACTGAACTCGTGAGTCGACGCAGGAAGACGCGGCCCTTCGAGGGCGGGGCAGAGGTCGGGTCGGGCGTGACTGACGGATCGGGCACGCCGGGTTTTAGGGGTCGGGCGGCAAAGGTGTCGAGGCGGGACTTCAGACCGCGCCGAAACGGCGATGTCGCCGGGCGTATTCTTCGAGGGCCTCGAAGAGCTGCTGCTTGCGGAAGTCGGGCCAGAGCGTCGGTGTGACGACGAACTCGGCGTAGCTGATTTGCCAGAGCAGGAAGTTGCTGACGCGGACCTCGCCGCTGGTGCGGATGAGCAGGTCGGGATCGGGCCAATGCCGCGTGTAGAGATGGTCGCTGATGACGCGTTCAGTGATCTCGGCGGGATCGAGCTGGCCGCCCTTCACCTTGTCGGCGATGGCGCGCGTGGCTTCGACAATTTCCGTCCTTCCACCGTAGCTGAGGGCGAGGATGAGCGTCAGGCCGTTGTTCTTGGACAAGGCGGCCTTTGTCTTCTCCAGCTGTTCTTGGACGAATTCGGGCAGGCGCCAGATCTGGCCGATGGCTTCGAGGCGGACGTTGTTCTTGTTCAGTTCGCCGATCTCGTTCTTCAGGAACCGGGCGAGGAACTTCATCAAGGTGTCCACCTCGTCCTTGGGCCGGTTCCAGTTCTCCACCGAGAAGGCGTAGAGCGTCAGATATTTGATCCCGACCTCGCCGGCGCTGCGGACGATGGTGCGGACGGACTCGACACCGTTGCGGTGGCCTTCAACCCGGGGAAGCCCACGCTGCTTCGCCCAACGGCCGTTGCCGTCCATGATGACTGCGACATGGGTCGGAATGGCGCCCTGAGCCTGAGGGGAGAGTTGCGGGGAGGCGCTCAAATCAAAGCTCCAAGCGAGTTAGCAATTGCTCGACTGTGATGCCGTGGTGGGCGGCGACTCCCTTCAAGATTCCAGTAAGGGTTCCGACCTTGGTCGGCTTGTGGAAAGGAACCGTGGTATGGTGTTCACCGTTGGTCTGAGACGTCAGCATCATGTGAGAGCCCGTTTGCCTGACAACAGAATAGCCGAGCTTCCTCATCGCTTTTGCGAGCGCACTTCCGTTGATGTCCCGGGGGATCTTCATTCGTAAGGGACTTTAGCCCAGAGGCGACGAATAAACGCAATAGACGGGTGAGTGATTTCATTAAAGTTCACGAAATTTCACCCTCGAAGAAGCAGTTCGGTAGAAACCTAGACAACGATCATCTCATCCCTCACGAAGTGGAGACGAACTAGATGAGGTCGGTCGGGCCGGTTGCCGAAGTGGCACTGGACCGCATCCTTAACCATCTCGCGGAGCTCCTCCAACGAGTCCGCTTGGGTAAAGATATCGTGACCCAGAGCCCTCGCGCCAAAGCCCCCGTCGGTCTCGTCTTCACGGATTTCGAAGATGATTTCTGCGACGTTCATGACATGGAAGGTAGCCTTCGACCGGAACCCCAGTCAAAGGCTCACAAGAACATCGTCTGTTCCCGGCCGGGGCCGACGGACGCGATGGACAGCTTGGCTCCGGTCAGTTCGGAGATCGCCTTGAGGTAGTTGCGGCACTTGAGCGGGAGCTTCTTCCACGAGGTGATGTCGTGGGTCGGCGTGTTCCATCCGGGGAACTCGGCGTAGATCGGTTCCACGCGGGCGAGGTCTTCAAGGTCGTTGGGAAGGTGGTCGAGGCGCTGGCCGTCGAGCTTGTAGCCGATGACGACTTTGATCTCCTCAAGCGTGTCGAGGCCGTCCGTGTTGGTGATGGCGATCTCGTCGATGCCGTTGACCATGGCGGCATGGCGGGTGACGACGGCATCAAACCATCCGCAGCGGCGGGCGCGGCCGGTGGTGGAGCCGAATTCGCGGCCCATGCCGTGCAGCATGTCGGAGATCTGCTGGCTCTCGCTCGGGAACGGGCCTTCACCCACGCGGGTGGTGTAGGCCTTCATCACGCCGACGACCCGGTCCATGCGGTGCGGCGGCACGCCAGAACCGGTGCAGGCGCCACCTGCGGTCGTGTTCGACGAGGTGACGTAGGGATAGGTGCCGTGGTCGATGTCGAGGAAGGTTCCCTGCGCGCCTTCGAAGAGAATGTGTTTGTTCTTCTGCATCGCGCTGTGCAGCAGCACGACGGTGTTGGTGACGTAGGGCGCGAGGCGGTCGCCGGCGGCGCGGTAGGCGTCGAGGACCTTCTGGTAGGAAATGGGTTTGGCTCCGAGCGCCTTGAGGACGGCGTTGTTCTCCTTGATGCGGTCCTTGAGCTTGGCGGCGAAGCGCTCGGGCTTGACCAGGTCGATCATGCGGAGGCCGACGCGGGCGACCTTGTCGCCGTAGCAAGGGCCGATGCCGCGCTTGGTGGTGCCGATCTTGTTCTTGCCCTTGAGCACCTCGCGCTGGGCGTCGAGTTCACGATGGTAGGGCAGGACTATATGGGCGGTCTCGCTGATGTAGAACTTCCCTTCGACGCTGACCTTCAGCTTCTCCAAACCGTCGAGTTCTCCGACCAAGGCCACCGGGTCGATGACCACGCCGTTGCCGACGACGTTGGTCTTGCCCTTCCACAGGATGCCGGAGGGGATGAGGTGCAGGACGTATTTCGTCTTGCCGACCCAGACGGTGTGGCCGGCGTTGTTGCCGCCCTGGGTGCGGACCACGACGTCGGCCTGTTCGGTCAGGACGTCGATGATCTTTCCTTTGCCTTCGTCGCCCCATTGGGCGCCGACGAGAATCGTGTTGGCCATAGCTGCTGGTTTCAGTGCGGTATCCGGACAACAAAAAGCCCCGAACGTAAATCGGGGCCGCGCATCCGGTATTTACCGGGTGAACCTAGGAAACCGCCGCCTCCAGTGTCAACGACCGCCTTGGCCGGCTTCACCTGCGAAGCTTGGAGGATCGGATGGCGGAATTGACCCGGTCGATGAGGGCTGCCTGGCCGTAGGGTTTTTGGAGAACGTCGATTTTGCCGCCGACGTCTCCGATATCACGAAGGTGGTCGCCGCCGAAGCCCGAGGCATAGATCACCGGGAGGTCCGGCCGCAGTTGATGGATCTGGCGCACGGCTTCGGGTCCTCCCATGCCGGGCATCATCACGTCCATGAGCAGGAGGTCGATGGCTGAGCGGTTCTCGATGAACAGGCGGACGGCCTCTTCTCCGTCAGTTGCCGCGATCACGGTGAATCCGGCGCGGGTCAGCAGTCGCGTGGCGAGTTCGCGAACGGCTTCTTCGTCTTCGGCGAGCAGGATCGTGCCGGATCCCAGTTGGCGCCTGGAAATCTCATTGTCCACGGTCGGTTCCGACGTCGGGGCGGTTTCAAACGGCAGGAAGACATGGAAGCTGCTGCCTTCGCCGGACACGGACTCGACACGGATCGATCCTCCATGCTGTTCGACGATGCCGTAGACAACCGAGAGTCCGAGGCCGGTGCCGCGCTCCTTGGGCTTGGTGGTGAAGAAGGGTTCGAAGATGTGCGGCAGAACCTCCGCCGGGATTCCGCTTCCGGTATCCTCGACGCTGATCCGGACGTAGCGGCCTGACGGCAGGCCCGGGATCTCGGACGCACTGTGGATCGCCGTCCATTCGACCACGGACGTATCCACGGTGAGCCGGCCTCCTTCGGGCATGGAGTCGCGGGCATTGACGCACAGGTTGAGGAGCACCTGCTCGATCTGCCCGCGATCGACATTGGCGGGGCAGGGAACGGGACTTTGCTCAAAGCGCACTTCGATGTTCGCTCCGATCAATCGACGGATCATCTCCAGGCTTTCAGCGACAAGGCGGTTGATGTCTGTGCTGATCATCTGCAACGGCTGCCTGCGGCCGAAGGCCAGGAGTTGGCTGGTGAGCTGGGCGGCTTTGCGTGCGGCCTTTTTGACCTCCCCGAGCGCTCCGTCGCGCTCCTTGGCCAGCGTTTCCGAATCCATGGCCAGGGAGGCGTAGCCGAGGATGACCTGCAGGAGATTGTTGAAGTCGTGGGCGACGCCGCCTGCAAGCAAGCCGACCGCTTCCATCTTCTGCGACTGCCGGAGCTGCGCTTCCAGAAGGTTGTGCCTATCCTCCGCCGTCTTCCGCTCTGTCAGATCGCTCATTATGAACGAATAGAAGTCGATCTGGACCGGACCCGACCGGTGGACGAGAAGGGTCAGGGATGTCGCGATGTCGGAGCCTGCCGCGTTTCGAAGCCGAACTTCGCCCGTCCATCGTCCGTTCGCCCTGGCCGCCGGCATGACTTCGTCGGTGAAACGCTGGATCTCGGAGGGGAACAGCAGGTGGATGAAATCCGCGCCGGATTCGCCTTCGGCTGGGCGGAGGCCCAGTGCATTTCCGGCGGCCGGGTTCAGATAAATCAGGCGCAGGTCGGGGCTGGCGAAGGCGACGAAGTCGGCCGTGGTTTCCAGCACGGAAGCGAGGCGGGTCTTCTCGCGCGCCAACGCGCGCTCGGTTTCGATGAGGATGAGTTGCCGTTTCAAACGTCGGCGGCCCCGGATCCATACGAGGCCCGCTGTCCCGCCCAATGCCAGTGAGGCACCGGCCGCCTTGAACCACAGCGTCTGCCAAAAGTAGGGCATGACGACGAAGCTGATGATCGCCGCTTCCGCGCTGTCAACATTGTCGATGTTCGTTGCCTGGACCTCAAACTTGTAGCTGCCGGGTTTCAGGAGGTGAAATAACGCGTAGCGCCGTGAATCAGACTGGATCCAGTCGGGCCTCAGTCCCGATAGGCGATATCGGAATCGCGTCCTGGCGGCGTTGGCGAGGCTGATGCCGGTGAAGCGGATGTCGATGTAGCCGGCTCCGGGCGGGATCTTGAGGGACGCGAGTTCGCGGGCGGGGATGACCTTGGTGTTTCTCGATTGCTCGGCCGAAAACGGGTCGATCACGCGGCCGCCGTCGTGCGCTCCCGCCGGTTCGTAGGAGACCTGTTCGATGTGGACCCGGGGCGCCGGGCGGCTTGTGAGCGGGGCTTCCAAGTCCAGCATGCTTAGGCCGTTGATGGTTCCCGCCAAAAGGCTCCGGCGACCTGTTTTTGGATCGCTACATTCCGTCAGACATCGAACTTCGCGGTGGGCCAGACCGTCCGACGGCAGCAGATGAACCTGCGGAAACGTCTTCGCTCGTCCCTGGACGAATGCGATCAACTCGGTCCTTGGAACAGCAATCAATCCGTCCGAGGTGCCGAGCCATATCCTGTTGTCCGCCGTCGGGAGGAGGTCGTAGACAATGACATTCGGGGACAAGCTCTCGGAGGGCGCGGCGTCGGCGACGCCTTCGGTGGCATAGATCACCGGCATCTGGCGGGTCGAACTCCACAGGTTCCCGGACGAGTCGACGTGGAGTGAGTTGATCTTGTGGATGCGATCTCCGTTGCGAAGGCGGATTTCGGAAAAAACTCCGTCCCTCCAACGCCAGAGGCCGGAGCTTTCGGTGCCGAAGTAGACGGTGCTGTTCGGGGCTACGGTCATCCGGCGGGCGATCACGGACTTGTTGCTTCCGGGGAAAAACACCTCGTTGGTCTTTCCGTTCCTCATTTCATAGAGGCCTTTGGTCGTTCCGATGAGGACATGGCCTGGCGAAGGTTCGGCGATCGCGCTTATGTCGTCCCTGAAGGTCGGCGTGGGGTTGGTATGCGCGACGTTCGTTCCGGAGATCTGGAAGAACCCATCCGATAGTGCTCCCGCCAAAACGCCTCCGTCGGCATGCCGTTGAACTGTCAGCACCCAGGCGTTTGTCTTCAGGCCGGAGCCGGCGACTTGGTCAGCGACCTCGGGGCTCTTCCAATGGAACAGACCGTTCCCGTGAGTCGCGATCCAGAACTCGCCCGGACTGGTTTCGACGATGTCGTTGATGATCGCGCGTGCGAGCGTCGTTGAACCGGTCCTGGGAGTCGTGAGGGTCCGGCTTTTTAGGCGAACCAAGCCGCCGCCGTCGGTGCCGATCCAGATGTTGCTCTCGTTGTCCTCGAAGACCGCGCGGACGCTGTTCTTGGTGAGGCTGTTTTCCTCGTTGAAGGATGTTGTGGTTCCGTCAGGCCGGTGCAGGACCACGCCGTCGGAAAACGAAGACGCCCAGAGGTTGCTTTTCGAATCCTCGAAAAGCCCGAAGTAGTTGGGGTCGGTCCGTTGATGCCCGTGCACACGTCTCAGTCGGCCATCCTGGAAGCGGCCGAAAAAGGTGGGTGTCGCGATCCACAACCCGCCGCTGGTGGCCGCCGACATGCCGATGAAGGACGCGCTGTCCTGGTGGGCCGGGCCGATGACCACGTTCCAGTTTGTTCCATCCCGCACGCCAAGTTGCTTCAGCGAGCGCGACCAAATACGGCCGGCCGCGTCGGCCACCACATTGCATGAAACCACGTTCGTGGGAGCGGGCGGAAACGGCACTTGTGAAAACCGTTCGCCGTCCCATTCGAACATTCGCCGCAGGGTTGTGGTAAACACGAGCTTGCCGGCTTCCTCGGTGAGCGATTGGGCGTGACCGCCGGGAAAACCTTTGGACGCGGGGTAGCCGGTGAAGGCCCCGTTTCGGCAACGTGCCAGTCCGTTGATCGTGCTGATCCAGAGGGTGTCGTGGGAGTCCACGAACAACCGGATCACGCTGTTGTTGGGAAGTTCCGGCGTGTTCTGAGTATCGAACACCGCGAACCGGACCCCGTCGAACCGGACAAGGCCGGCGAACGTGCCCATCCAAAGATAGCCGTCCTTCGTCTGGACGATCGAAGTGACGGAGTTTTGCGGCAGGCCATCCTCCGTGTCCCACACGTCGATCATGTAGTCGGGGTCCGTGTGGCTGGTTTGCCGTGCGTGGAGCTCGATAAACCCAAGGGCCACGAGCAGGCATGCGGTCACCCAAGTAGCGACCGACGTTTTCGGGCTTTTGCCCCAGACCCAAGCCCTGGCTTGGGGCGGAGCCGATGGATCGGTTGGTGACACTTCGGTTTCTTTCGTGTGACTGAACGGTAGGGGAGCTTCGATACCGGGCAAAGTCGAGCCGAACAACCGAACTCGTGGGGAACCCAAACGGCGCGTGCAAGAAATCCGCTTGAGACGTCGGAGATCAGTGACGATAGTATTTGGGTCGGCGATGTCCGGCGTGCTCTTTCAAAATTTTACCCTGCCATGTCCGAGGTTTCGTGGACATATCCTTGAACCGTATTCACTCAAAACGGGGCCTTAACTTGATCCGCGGCCGAAAGGCCTTCACTGGACTTCGAAAGCCGCTCATTCGGTCCCACCTATTAACTAGGTCGTTCAAAGGATCTCTCACGTTACGGCATTACGGTGGGGTAAAGCTTTCAGGCCGGCTGCCTCTGGTAGCCGGCCTTTTCGTTTTCCGATGACCTGGCGTCTCGCTCGAAGCTTGTCCTGACTTTCGACTGGGCTAGCGTCCCGCTGCCAACGATGCCCGCCGACGAATTGTTTCCTTCCCAGCCCCCGACCGCCGAGGCGCGCCGCGACGCCGGTGACCCGGCGCCGTTGGGCACGATGACGTCGAGACCGCTGGCCGCGCGCATGAGGCCGCGGTCGTTGGATGAATACGTCGGCCAGCAGCATATCCTCGCACCAGGCCAGCTCCTCCGTCGCGCGATTGAGGCGGACCGTGTCCAATCGCTCATTTTCTTCGGGCCTCCCGGCACCGGTAAGACATCGCTCGCGCAGGTCATCGCGGCGCGGACCCGTGGGCACTTCGAGCGGCTCAGCGGTGTGGAATCCAACGTGGCGGACATGAGGCGGGTTCTCCTCGGCGCGGCCAATCGTTTGGAGAACTCCGGTCGGCCGACACTGCTCTTCGTCGACGAGATCCATCGCTTCAACAAATCCCAGCAGGACGTGCTCTTGCCCGACGTTGAATCCGGCGTGGTGAAGCTGATCGGCGCGACGACCCACAATCCGTTCTTCTTCGTCAACGCGCCCCTCGTTTCCCGTTCCCAGCTCTTCGAACTTCGGCCGATCGACGAAGCGGATCTGCTGACGCTGATGCAGCGAGCCTTGGGTGATGCGGAACGCGGGCTGGGGCACCTCAAGATCCGTCCCGGACAGGGCGCGCTCGAACACCTCGCCCGCGTCAGTGACGGCGATGCGCGGAAGGCGCTCAACTCCCTCGAACTCGCCGCGCTCACGACGCCTCCGGCGACGGACGGCGTCATCGACATCACGTTGGCGGTGGCGGAGCAATGCATCCAGAAGAAGGCCATCGTATACGACGGCGACGGCGACGCGCACTACGACACCATCTCGGCCTTCATCAAATCGATCCGCGGCAGCGATCCGGATGCGGCGCTCTACTGGTTGGCCAAGATGATCCACGCCGGCGAAGATCCGCGTTTCATCACTCGTCGCCTGATGATTTCCGCAGCCGAAGACATTGGATTGGCGGATCCCATGGGCCTGGTGTTGTCCGTAGCGGCGCATCAGGCCGCGGAATTCGTCGGCTGGCCCGAGGCCCGGATCCCGATCGCCGAAGCCGTCATCTATCTCGCCACTGCGAACAAGAGCAACACGGCCATGGTGGCCGTTGACAAGGCCCTCGAGGACATCCGCAAGGGTCGGACGCTTCCGGTGCCGCAGCACCTTCGAGATGGCCACTACGCGGGCTCCAAACAGCTGGGCCACGGCGTCGGTTACCAATACGCACACGATTTCCCGGGACACTTCGTTCCCCAAGACTACGTCGGCGCCGATCTTCGCTACTACGAGCCGACGGATCTTGGGACCGAGAAGAAAATCAAGGAACGGCTCGACCGGTGGCGGGCATTTGCCACCGAAGCGCGCCGGAGAAAGGAGCCTTGAGCTTAATGAACGACAAAGCAGCGCAGCGGCAACGTGTCCGGCGCGATTTGGCCGCCATTTCGTCCGAGCAGCGGATGATTCAGTCGGGGCAACTGTGCGATCGCCTCAAGGGCCTGAAGATTTGGCGGGAGGCTCGGACGATTTTCGCCTTTGCCGCAATGGCGGATGAACCGTCCCTCGACGAAGTGCTCGCCGAAGCGATCGCCGCCGGTCGTCAGGTGGCTTTGCCGCGTTTTGATGAGGCGACTTCCAGCTATCAGGCGGTTGCGATCCGGGATTGGAGCCGTGACCTGGTGGCCGCGAGGTTCGGTGTGCGGGAGCCGAAGCCGGGAGGATTGGTCCTTCCTTGGAACCAACTGGACTTGGTTTTGGTGCCGGGCGTAGCTTTCGACCGTCGCGGGGCGCGCCTTGGGCGTGGTCGCGGCTTTTACGACCGGCTGCTTGTCGACGGTGCCGGACACCGCTGCGGCGTCGCCTTCGACGTCCAGATTGCCGAAGCGGTTCCCGAACAGGCGCACGACATCCGGATGAATTCGATACTGACCCCGACGCGCTGGTTTGAGACCGGCGTCGGAGGAGATGACTGAATGGCTTTACCGGAGAATCTGGTTGGAAGCGCGTTGATCTTCGTGGCCGGCGCCGGCGCCGGTTACTGGCTCATCCGCTGGAAAGAACGAAACCTCAAGGCCGCGCTGGACCTGCAGAAGGATTCGATCCTCGCTGCCGCCCGGCGTGAAGGCGACGCCTTGACCCGTGAGGCGAAGCTGACCGCGAACGAGGAGGCGATGAAGATCCGCCGAGCGTCGGAGGACGAAGCCGCGGAACGGCTTCGCACCGCCTCTGCGACAGAACAGGCGATCCACGACAAGAGGGCTTCAGCCGAGCGTTTGGCCAGTGAACTGGTGGATCGCGAAAAGACCCTGCAGACCGGCCTTCAAAAGCTGGAAATCCAGCAGATCGCCGTGAGCGCCCGTGAGAAGGAGCTTGAAGCGGTCACGTCGGAGCGCCGGCAGGCGCTCGCCAAAATCGCCGGACTCAACCCGGCGGAAGCCCGTGAGCAATTGCTCAAGCAGATCGAGGACGAGACCCACAGCGACGCCGCCCACCTGATCCGCAACATTCTCGACGACGCCAAAATCCGGGGTGAGGACAAGGCCCGGAACATCGTTGCCCTAGCCATCCAGCGTTACGCCGGCACCCACACATCCGACATTTCCACCGCGACAGTCGCGTTGACCGGCGATGACATGAAAGGCCGGATCATCGGGCGTGAAGGCCGGAACATCCGCTCGTTTGAGCAGGCCACGGGCGTGACCGTATTGATCGACGACACCCCCAACGCCGTCGTTCTTTCCGGCTTTGATCCCGTCCGTCGCGAGATCGCGCGCGAATCGATGGAACGCCTTATCCTCGATGGCCGCATCCACCCGACCCGCATCGAGGAAGTCGTCGCCAAGGTGCAGGCTGAGATGGATGAAACGATTCTGAAAGCCGGCGAAGAGGCTATACACAAGATCGGTGCGGGGCCGATGCACACCGAAATCGTGAAGCTGCTCGGACGGCTGAAGTTTCGGCACAGCTTTTCACAGAACATCCTCGACCACTCGGTGGAGGTGGCACAGTTGTGCGGCCTGATGGCGGCCGAACTCGGCGCCGACCTGATCGCAGCCAAGAGGGCCGGACTGCTCCACGACATCGGCAAGGCCGTGAGCCACGAAGTCGAAGGTCCCCATGCGATCGTCGGAGCGGAGATCGCCAAACGATTCGGCGAGATGGAATTAATCGTCAACGGCATCGCCTCCCATCATGCGGAGGTTCCGTATATCGGGGTTTTCGGAGTGCTTGTGAGCGCCGCCGATGCGATCAGTGCGTCACGCCCGGGCGCCCGCTCCGAGACCATGACGACCTATCTCCGTAGGGTTGAGAATCTGGAACGGATCGGAATGTCGTTTCCCGGTGTGGAGAAATGCTATGCGGTGCAGGCCGGCAGGGAGCTGCGCGTCCTGGTCCGCCCGGAACAGGTGACCGATGAGAACGCGCTCATCATGGCGCGGACCATCGCCCGCCAGGTGGAAGACGAGTTGCAGTATCCGGGACAGATCCGGGTCACGGTTCTGCGTGAAACCCGATGCGTGGAGTTTGCCAAGTAGCGGTTGAATCGGGCGTGATACAAAAGAAAAGGCCGCCCGGAGGGCGGCCTTTCGAGATTCTTGAGATTTCTTCTCAGCGTCCTTCGAACATCTGGGCGGGGAGACCGTTCTCCCATCCACGGGGCTGGTTCCAAGGACGGGCTGAAAGATTGCCATCGTTCGGGCTCTTGCAACCAGTCAGTAGGGTTCCGGATGCGATCGACAGGAACAGTAGCGAAAGGAAGCGTCGTTTCATGAGCGCACCTTAGCGCAGAACCACGTCGCCTTCCATGATCTCACCGTTCTGCCACTCGGGAAGGAGGTTGCCGATGCTGCGGGTGGGTTCCACCGACGCGATCTTGACCTTGCCGACGAGCTTGCCGTTGCGGCTGACCAGCATTTCACCGCGGGCTTTGACTCCCTTTTCGCCACCGATATCGAGGACGACGAAATTGTATTTGGGATCCACGGCCACGATACGACCGGTCAGGCCGCGGGGAAGTTCGGGAATCACATCCTTGCCGAGAAGTTCGTCCAGCTTGGCGTCTAATCCCTTGATCTTGTCGCCGAGGATCTTGTTCTCGCCGATGAACGCGTCGCGCTCTTTCTTTGTCTTCTCAAGCGTCGCGATGACGGCCTTCACTTCGTCGGGTTGCAGGCCGACCTGGCGCCATTGCTCGATCTTTGCGGAAGCGTCGGAAAGGCTCTTCTCCAGCTCGGCCTTGCGTTTGGTCAAGGAGGCTTCGGAAGCCAGGAGGCGCTCATTGTCGCCACGGAGCTTATCGCGATCGGCGGTCGTCTCTGTCAGATTCTTCTCGGTCACGGCCAGCTTTTCCTGGGTGTCCTTGAGGTTTTTCTTAGCCTTGTTGTGTTCGGTGATTTCCTTCTCTTTGAGACCCTTCTCGGTATCACGCTCCGTCATATGGAGTTTGATGCGGTCCTGGAGTTGGACGAAGCCGATTGCAGCGGTGGCGAGACCGGCCACGATCGCCAAGATGAGACAAATACGGATCAACATGTTGATTGGCTAGGGTTGTGAACGCAGGAGCCTAGGACGGCCTTATTGTGGGTGTCAACGCTCAGGTCGACCGGCTTCACTCCTTTTCCGCAATCTTTCGGGCACGGTCCACGACATCGTAGGCGCGAACCTCCAATTGCTTGCTGACGGTCCAGTGATAGCGCCAGATCAGGCTTTCTTCATGCTGCTCAGCGGGATTGACGATCAACATGGTCCGTTGGAAGTCGTCGACCAATTGATCGATGGAGAGTTCCGGCACGTCCTTCAGCAGTTTTCCGAAAAGTTTGTCGGCATCGTCCTTGTAGCCTTTCGTGCACAGCAGAATGAAGGCCTCCCGCCGTTCAATATGGGCCTCATGATGCGCGGCCTCCAGCGTCCGGTTGATCTGGAATTGCCGGATGATCATCACCGTGCTGAAAACCAGCACGACGAGGAAGAGCAGCAGGAAGCGATGGCGTTGGATGACTCGCATCGGATTGGTAAGGCAGACTTGACAGTCGATCGGTTCATTCAGCGGAATCGGCCGGACCGGAGGCAAACAAGGAAATGGGTGGTTTCTTGAACGCGCTCCGGATTTTCGCCAAGCTAGCCGGGGAATGCGTCTTTCTTTTATCGCGGTGTTGCTGGGATTGCTCGGTGTCTCGGGTTTCGGCCAGACGGTGCTCGTCCAGCCCTACCTGCAGCCTGGGAGTGAATCGACGCTCGAGGTCTTCGATTCAAAGGTGCTCGCGTGGGTCACGGATCAAAAGGCCGGTGACTTCATCGTGGAATACGGTCCGTCACCCGCATACGGGCAGGTTGCGCTTCCGGATCGCAGGAACCTCCAGCCATCCTCCAAGCAACGGTATTTCACCTACTCCGCCGTCCTGACCAATCTCGTCCCCAACAGCCGCGTCTATTACCGCGTCGCCCTCGGACAGAAAACAGTCCGGGAATCCAGCTTTGCCGCCCGCAAGACTCCGGATGAGGCGGTCAAGTTTTCAGTCATAGGTGACATGGCCGACGGCAAGACCAATTCGCGAGCCATCGCCTGGGAGATGTCCAAGGTCCGGCCTGAGTTCCTGGTGATTTGCGGCGACATCGTCTACTCGCGGGGCCGGGTCAGCGAATACATGACCAACTTCTGGCCGATTTACAGCAACGTCCGAAGTCCGTCCGCGAAGAGCGGGTTCCCGCTCATGGCCGGAACCGTTTTTTATCCCGTTCTCGGAAACCACGACGTCGGAGCGACAAATCTGGGGGGCGTCGCAGATGGGTTCGGCGCGTTCTATTTCTTCCATCCGCCGCTCAACGGCCCGACCAACAATCCTTGGAACACTCCCGTGGGAGGTTCCGCCAAGCAGAAGGCCGCGTTCCACGAAGCCGCCGGTTCCGCCTATCCGGGGCTCTGCAACTACTCCTTCGACAACGGCGCGGGGCACTTCCTATGTCTCGATGCAAACCGCTACGTGCCGGTCACGGACATTGATCTACAGGCCTGGATCCGAAAGGACCTCAAGGAGTCCAAGGCCAGGTGGAAGATGGTTTTCTTTCATCAGCCCGGCTTCAACTCGTCGAAGTCCCACAACAGCGAGCAGAAGATGCGGCTGCTCTCGCCTCTCTTCGAGGAATGCGGCGTGGATGTCGTCTTCGCCGGACACGTCCACAATTACCAGCGTTCCAAGCCGCTTCGATTTACTCCGGACGATCCGAGACGGCTCAGCGCGTCGGGCCTTGTGCATGGCACGTTTCGGTTGGATGAACAGTTTGACGGGATCAAGCACACCCGGCCCGAAGGCATCCTCTACATCGTCACGGGCGGCGGCGGCGCGTCCCTCTACGACAAGGATTTCTCGGACAAACCGGAGAAGTGGAAGAACGATCCCTGGGCCGTGGTGCCGTTCACGGCGAAGTTCTATTCCGAGCGCCACTCGTTCACGGTCGTAGACATGACCCCGGAACATCTGTCGATCCGGCAGTTGAACGACAAGGGCGAACAGGTCGACCGGATCACGGTGACCAAACGGTGACTCCGGTCAACCGGGCAGCAGATCCGCCACGGCCACTGCTGCTCGACGGGCCGCTCCAGGTTCACCCAGGGAACGGATGATTTCGGCCAACGATTCCTTCACCGCTGCCCGGCGACGTTCGTCCCGCAGCAGTTCAAATGCGGCCGCGGCGATGTTTTCCGTGGTCGCGTCGTTCTGGACGAACTCCGGAAAGACCACCTCGTCAGCGAGGATGTTCGGCATGGCCAGATACTTCACCGTGACGATGCGCTTCCCGATCTCGTAGGTGCTCCAGGACGTCTTATAGAGCGCGACCGTCGGCACGCCGAAGAACGCGCACTCCATCGTCACCGTGCCGGTCGAAGCGATGGCGAGATCTGCGCTGCGAAGTTCCTCCGCCAATCCGCCGATCCGTAAATTCAGGTGCACGCCACTAGCCTTCAGCATCGGCATGGCCAATTCACGAAGGCTCTCGTTCGGCAACACCATCGCGAGTTCGAAGCCCTCGCCCGCCAAACACCTTGCTGCCGGCAGCATCACCGGCAAATGCCGCTTCAATTCCGATACCCGGCTTCCGGGCAACAGCAGCACGCGCTTCTTGGGATTTCCTTCGACCGTTGGCCTTCCGGCTTCGGCCTTCGTGAATCGATCCGCCGCCGGGTGCCCCACGAACTCCACCTTCAGCGCCGGATGCCGCTCTGCATACCAGGCCTTCTCGAAAGGAAAGATGCTCAGCAGCAGATCGTGTGTCTCGGCGATGGTCCGGGCGCGACCAGCCCGGGAAGCCCAGACTTGGGGCGACACGTATTGCACGAGCTTGGGCTTCCAGCTCGCTCGGGCCTTGAGCGCTTTGGCGAAGCGCAGGTTGAACCCTCCGTAGTCGACCCCGATCACGATGTCCGGGCTGCGCGTTTCGGCGAGATCCAGCAGTTGGTGAAAGAACCGGCGGAACTTGAAGTAGTTCTTCAGCACCTCGATCAGGCCGATGACCGAATGCTCCGTCAGGTCGATGGCCAGCTCGACTCCCACCGCCGCCATCTTTGGTCCGCCAGCGCCAAAGAACTCCACCGAACGGCCGGGAAAACGCCGCTCCAGTTCCGTGCGCAGAGCCACGACGAGTTCGGCGGCCAACTGGTCGCCGCTCGGTTCGCCGGCGATGAGCATGATCTTGAGCGGTATCATCCGGAGAAGCTGCCGGCCACGATTGATCCGCCGGAACTTCGCGGCGATTGGACAACGCGGAAGCGGTCGCTGGCGACAGGAAAGCTTAGGAGGGCAGGGCACCGGTCCGTTCGAGATCCAACAGCCGTTGTTTGCGCCAGACGCCGCCGCCGTAGCCGCTCAGGCTGCCGTCCTTGGCGATGATCCGGTGGCAAGGCACGAGGATGTAAAGCCGGTTGGTGCCGTTGGCCCGGGCCACGGCGCGCACGGCGGTGGGTGAACCAATGCGGCGAGCGATCTCCTCGTAGCTGGCAGTATGTCCGAATGGCACGCGTTGAAGTTCTTTCCAGACACGCTCCTGAAACGCCGTTCCCCGAAGACAGAACGGAACGGAGAACTCGCCAAGCTTGCCGGCGAAGTATCGGTCCAGTTCGTGTCGCAGTTGTTGGAGGACGGGATTGTTCCCGGGAACAACCGGTTGGCGGAAACGTTTCCGCATTTCGGTGTAGCTCTTTTCCAAGCCGCGTCGGTCGGCGAACTCCAGTTGGCACACGCCGGTGTCGGTCGCCGCGGCGAGCATCGGTCCGAGCGGCGTTTCGAGAAGTGTGACGCGCAGGCAATCGCTGCCAGTCACCCGGCCTGGCGGCTCGCCGAACGTCTTGGCGAAGGCCTCGCGGAAACCGCTGTGGGATTCGAAACCGTGGCCGAGGATCACATCGTCCATCGGTTCGCCGGTGCGGATCTGGTTGAACGCCCGTGACAGCCGAAGCCCCCGGCACCACGCGGCGAAGGTCATGCCGTGGTTCTTCTGGAACCAGCGCCGGGCTTTCTCGGGAGCGATTCCCATGGCGCGCAGATCCGTCGAGGCGATGCGGCGATCAGGATTCTCGGCGACCGTGGCCATCAAACGCGCGGCCCAATCCGGCGGTTGACCGTGGGCGAGTTCCGGTTGGCAGCGTTTGCACGGGCGGTAACCGGCACGGACGGCCGCGCCGCAATCGGCGAAGAACTCCAACGACTCCCGCTTGGGCTGCGATGGGCAGGAAGGCCGGCAGAAGATCCCGGTCGTCTTCACGGCGAGCACGAAGAGCCCGTCGTAGCCGGCGTCGCGGCGCTGCCAGGCTTCGGCCATCTCACGTTCGGTCAGGGCGGTCATCGCTGTCGTCATGCTGCCAACTTAACAGGCCGTTCCACCGAAAAAGTGACACGACCTTCGTGTGGGTTTTCCCGGCGGTTGTTGGGTTTACTTGCTGCGGTCGTCCATGGCAGCGTCCGCCAACACCCAATCCATTCCATGAAGAACGCCCCGCTTCTCCTTGTCGCCGCCGTCGCGTCCGTCTTATCCGGTTGCACCATTCCTCCCCAGTCCCACATCGGCGTCGGAGCCCGTCCCGAGCCCGGAGCCGAGGTGATTCTCGACGGCAGCCGCGAGATGCTCGATGGGAAGTGGACCTACTGGCAGGGGCCG
>JBBRDN010000003.1:0-63693 GCA_038203875.1 Verrucomicrobiota bacterium | reverse complement strand
GACGACGAACCGGGCGTGGTCATCGCCAAGCTCGAAGCCGGCAGCCGCGCCTCGATCTCCGGATTGAAGCCGTATGAACTCATCACGCACATCAACGACCAGCCCGTGTCGTCGGTGAAGGATTTCGAGAAGTTGACCATGGCCGGCGGCGAACTTCGCCTGTCCATCAAGCGCATGTCGAAGGGCCGCATCGTGACGATTCGCCCGGCGAACTGATCGGGTAGGTAGCCGAGACTTCCAGAAAGGAAAACCGCCCGTCCGAGCGATCGGACGGGCGGCTCCGTTTGAGGCTTGGGACTTAGTGCGGTTGGGGAATCGGGGCGGACGGTGTTTCGTCCAGATCTTCGACCGGAGGCGCTTTCATGGCGCGGCGAGCGTCGGAGAGTTCGTGGCGGAACACGTAGGGCAGTCGCGGTGAGATCACGACATGGCGGAACAGGCCGTCCTTCAGTTCGATGATGAGCGTTCGGCGGCCGGGCATCAGGCGGTTGACCCAGAGTTCGCAGAAAAAGTCGCGCTGGCGGACGTAGCGACGGATGCGCGCCAACGCGATTCTTCGGATGGGAATTCCGAAGATGCGGATCTGGAGATGGGTCTCCGTGACGCGGTAGGTGGTGCGGTAGACGGCTAGGACCACCATGACGGTCGCCACAAACGAAATGGCGCCGATTTGCAGGAGGGGATGCATAACTTCGGGGGCGACACGCCGGGCAGGCGGCGTCGACGCCGGGTTATTGTCGGTTTGGGTGTGTTCGGGTTTCTACGGCTAACTTTTCTGGCCCAGCCACAGGATCACCAGCGGGAGCGCGATGCCGAGGGCGAGGCAGAGCGCGACTGGCCAGGGACGGCGGGTGTGGCGGATGGCCAGATATAGCCCGAGAAGGGTCGTCAAAAGCAATGCCAGAGATGCGCCCGCCACGAACCACCGGAAAGTCTTCGTGGAGTATCCCGTCGCCGTTTGGCTGGGCAGGAGCGATTCGGCGTGCACGAAACGCATCCGGTCGAAGACCGCCTCCGCGTCCTGCGGCGTCTTGCGTCGGTCCGGGTTCATCGTCTGATACCAACCGCTCACCACGAAGAAGACAAGGATGGGGGTGAAGAACACGCCGAGGTAGAGGTGCGTCTTTCGGACTAAGGATTGCACGTTCATGGCGTGGATCTCTCTCGTCCGATCACTGGGGCATCGGGATGAAGATCTTCTGACCGACCTTCAGCTTTGCGGGAACCAGGCCCGGGTTCGCGTCGAGCACTTGCTGGAGGGAAACGCCCTTCTTGCCCTGTTTTTTGAACTCGGTGTTGTAGCGCGAGATGATGCCGGAAACGGTATCCTTGTCCTCCACGACACACTCGTATCCCTTGTCCGGAATGTTGGCCGGAGAACGAGGAGGGGTTTTGGGCTCATCCCCCTCGGCGATCGGCTTCTTCGTTGAACCGCCTTCGGCATGACGCGACGTCGCGGCAGGTGCCGTCGGAGTGGAGGCGATGAGTTTGGCGAGCTTCTCGAACTGCTCCTTCACGATGCCGGCGTCGCCGATGCGTTTGCGGTCCACCTCCTCGATTTTGTCGGAGAGCTTGCGGACCTGCTCCGACAAGGTGCCCACGGCGGGATCGCTTTTCTGGCGGTTGGCCTCTTCGCGCACGGTCTGGAGCTGGCGGGTGAGTTCGGTGATGCGCTTCTGCTGTTCGAGGTTGGTCGCCATCAGGCGTTCGACGTCGGCCTTCAACTGGTCGATGTCCGCCGTGACCGTCGGATCCGCCGCCCACAGGCCTCCCGCCAAACTCGCCGACACTGCCATCGCGCCAAGGAATCGTCTCATGGCGGCAACATAGGAACGCTGCCGCAAGAGGCAAGGCGGAGCTATTCACAGCGGCGATCTTGAACGCACGAAATGGTGGGGCCAGCCGCGCTGCGGCTGGGCGCCAAGGCGCAGCGCGATTCGGCCCACCCGATCTTTTCTTCGCCAGAGTCTTCGCCTACCAATCGGCGCGGTGGTCTTTCACCGCGTCGAGAATGGTCAGGTATTCGGACCGTGGGATTTCTGAAGCGCCGAACTGAAGCGTCGTGTCCGTCACCATCTGCGTGTCGAGGAGCACGAACCCCTTCGCGACCAGCAGATCCATCAAGCTGACGAGGGCGACCTTCGACGCGTTGTCCGCGGTGTGGAACATGGACTCGCCGCAGAAGACGCCTCCCACCGCTACGCCGTAGATGCCGCCGATCAGTTCGTCGCCCCGCCAACACTCGACGCTGTGCGCGTAACCGACGCGGTGAAGCTGAACGTAGGCCCCGATGAACTCCGGCGTGATCCAGCGCCCGGGTCTTGGGGCGTGGGCGCAACCCGCCGTCACCTGTTCGAAGGCGCGATCAACCGTGACGGTGTAGGGCTTCTGCCGAAGCGTGCGCGCCAGGCTGCGGGAGATGTGGAACTCCCCGGGAAAAATGACGCCGCGCGGTTCCGGCGACCACCAGCTGATCGGATTGGCGGTCCAGGGAAAGAGTCCGTTGCGGTAGGCCAGCATCAGGCGTTCGACGGAAAAGTCCCCGCCTACGGCGACAGGGGTCTCCGTGAACCATCCTGCGGCAAACTTTCTGGGATCAGGGAACTGCAGACGGCCGTCGAGCTGGACCGGACGCATCGCTCAATCCCGCTTAGGGCGTTTCGGCTTCTTGGTGGGAGATTTCTTCGCCGGCTTTGCCGGCGCGGCCTTCGCCTTCCTCCGTGGTTTCCGCACCGGAGCGGCGCTCTCCAGTGCTTGGAGCAGATGCGACTGGAGATACCCCGTCGTCAGCAGGAGCCACCCGGCGACTCCGTCGACCGTGTCCGGAGCATAGGGCCCGCGCGGCAGATCGGCGGGGCATCCGAGGATTTTCCAGGATGAGACCCGGACGTCGTTCAACATCTGGAGCAACGACTCCATCCGGTCCGGAGGAAGGGTCAGTTTCCAGTTCCGGCCGTGGCGGGTCCAGGTCCCCTTGGCCGCGCCGAGTTCCGTGAACCACTTCCACTGGTCGACCCGCTGTTCGCGCAGGGCCGCGTGGAGGAGCTCCTTCTCGGCTTCGGCAAACTCGCCCGAAATCGAGAGAGTGCCGTTACTCCGGGGAAGCTGCTCGAACGATGACAGCACCGCGTCGATGAGCCGACGGTCCATCGTGCTGATCGAAAGGGAGACCGCCCTGGGTCCTTTGCCGAGCAGCTTCATGACGCCTTCTCCAAGGTCGCGTGCAGGTGGTAGCCCTGTAGTTGGTGGACGTAGTGCTCGGCCTTCTCGAACGTCGCCTGGGCGACCACGCTCTTTCCCTTCTGATGGACCTCGAGCATGTGCTTTTCCGCCGTGGCCTTGTTCCAACTGAAGACCTTCATGAAGACGTGGGTCACGTAGTCCATGAGGTTCACGGGATCGTTCCAGACAATGACGAACCAGCCCGGATCGGGTTTTTCCGACGGCTTGGTCTTGGTGGCTGCATCCGGCAGAACGGCTGGATCCATTATATCCGGCATCGCGGTAACGCTAGAAGCGACCGGGCAAGGAGGCAACCTCTGCCGAACTTTGCGTGGCGCGACTCAACGGGCTTCGGCCTCGAATTGCCAGGACCGCCGTGCGCCCACGTTGACTTGGCCGCGGAGGACGGCGGCCGAACCGTCAGCTCCAGGAACTAGCGTTGCTTCGACCGTGACAGGCTGACCGAGAGTCACGTTGTTGCCGGCCGCGGAAAAGCGAAGAGGCGAACCGCTGGAAGTCCGTTTGCCGAGGTAGACGGAACCGTCCTGGTCGATCAACCGGACCGTGTCGCCCAGAGGCACAAGCCGGAATGTCGTCAGCACGTCCGGCCTGGGCGGCGATTGGAAGTTCCGGCGCATCCCGGCCGCCACCGCGCGCTGGGTGAACGCCCCTTCCGAGAGTTCCGTGGGCGCAGCCGCGCCACCGACGGTGCCTGCGGTAGCGGCACGTGGGACCGGCGCGGAAGCCGCTCCGACGGGCTTGGGCGGGGTGTTGGGCCGTTCGGCTTTCGCGGGCTCCGCCATCTGCCGGACTTCGGTCAGTTTGCTTTCGGCCGGGACGATTTTCTTCGTTGCGGGTTCAGGGCTTGGTGCCGCAGAAGCGAGAGGCAAAACCGGTGCCGACGCTGGAGCGGCCACAATATCCTTCGCCTTTCCAGTGCGGTCCGCCGACGTGAGCATCTTTTCAGCCGCCGCAGGCGCAGATTCAGGAGCCGACAACGAACGCCGCGCCGGAGCCATTGCCGGCATCGGGCGGGGCGCGTCGTTCACGGCCAGGGCTCGTGAGAGTGGCCGGGCCTCTTCAAGGCGCAGCGCGGAGTCCGTGGCCATCGATGAATCGGCCAGCAGGTTGGACCGTGTGACTTCGGCGTCTGGTTTCAGGGCGACGGTCCTGTCCGAGGCGGCTTGCGACAGCTTCGCGAACGACTGCCCGTCGCGTTCCGGAGGGATTTGCAGGCGGATGATGAACGCCGCGAGGCCGATCACCGCGACGGTTCCGAACGAGAACGCCAATCGCATCCAGAGCATCCGCCACGCGGAAGGTCCCTCGGCCTCTTCAGGTGCGGCGGTCTTGACCGGTTCGTCCACCCGTTGCACCTCGGCCTGGAGCGCGAGGCGCAGGGCCTCGGCTTCGTGGCCCCCCGTCGCCGCCAAGGGTTCTGGCGCAGGCTCGATGGCCATCGGGATGAAAGGGACGAAGGCTTCGGCGTCGGCCGAAGACGGTGTCTCGATCAATCCATGCACGCTCTGGACCACGTCGAGCAGGGTTCG
Source organism: Verrucomicrobiota bacterium (assembly GCA_038203875.1). Lineage (GTDB taxonomy): Bacteria > Verrucomicrobiota > Verrucomicrobiia > Limisphaerales > CANJSG01 > CANJSG01. The sequence goes on along the minus strand of JBBRDN010000003.1, from coordinate 58,921 downwards.
CCTGGTGGCTTCGTCCATCTCGAAAACGCCGCCGGCCGACTGTCGCCTATGTGCGGCGAGGGCTTCCAGATGGGTTTCGATCAGTTTTTTGGGTTCGTCGGACATCTCAGCTCGATGAGGGTTGGACGGATTGGACCGGGAATCCCTTCCTGGAAAGAAGCTGCTGGACGATGTCCTCGAGGCGGTCGAGGCATTTGCTCAGGCGGGAACTGACGGTCTTGGCGTTCAGTTCGAGCTCCATAGAAATCTCGTCGTAGCTGAGGTCGCCAAAGTAGCGGAGTTCGATCACTTCCCGGCACAGCGCCGAGATGTGGCCCATCGCCTCGGTGAGCGTTTCCGCCGTTTCCGCCCGTTGCAGCAGTTCGGCCGGCGACGGCAACGGCGAGACGGCGTCGGGCGTCAGGCCGGTCTGTGGATCCTCGGCCTGGAGCGAGAAGATGGTCTGGCCTGATCCGCGCTTGGCCGCGTGGCGCATCTCGATCACGTCGCGCGCCTTGTTCCCAGCGATGCGGAAGATCCAAGTCTGAAGCTGGCTCGTGCCCTTGAAGGCCGCGAGGTTCTGCACGACCGACAGAAAGGCTTCCTGGGTGATCTCGGCCGCGTCCTCGCGGGTGAAGTCGCCGGAGAACTGGAAGACGAAACGGGCCGTCGGATCGTAGTGCCTGCGGAAGAGTTCATCCCACGCGGCCGCCTCGCCCCGCAGGCAACGGGCGATCATCGGCGCATCGGCGTCGTTCGGCATGGCGACGGTCTAATCCGTAACCAAAAAGAAGGGAACTACGAATGAAGCCGACGCCCTACATTGGATGCGAATGGACGGCGTCAGGCGCGGATTGCCGTCCGCCGCTTCGCTGGGCGATTGCGTTCCCTGTGGCCGGGGCCACGCTCAGATCCATGAAAGCCCTCTTCAAGATCGTGGGCTCGGTGCTCGTCGCGTGCCTCGGCGTGGCCCTCTACGTGGTCTACATCAACACCCGGGCGGACAGCGTGGCCGCCGCCATCACGTCGACCGTGAAGGACCAGTTGGAAGCCATCCGCAGCGGCGACTACGAACGCGCCTACACCTACGCCGCGCCCGGACTCAGGCGTGGCAGCGACTTGAAGCGCTTCGAGGCCATGATCCAGCGGGACTACCCCGTGGTCGCCGAGAACAAGGGCTTTGTCCTGGGCGACATCATGCACGACGACGACAGCGCCGCCGTCAACGTGGCCATTTCCAACGCAACCGGCCGGGTGGTTCTCTACCAATACCGTCTCGGGTTGGAGAAAGGCGGCTGGCGGGTTCAGGGCGTGGCACCGCTACGAACCCAGCCGCCGGGGCGCAAAAAAATTCCTTAGTAAGGTCGGTCCGATACCATTCTCAACCGACGCCTCACCGGACCTCCACGTCCGACTCCGAGTCCTGCGAGAGGAGCAGGCCGCCGCGCCGGGTGAAGCGCGTGTAGTTCACTTTCACCACGTCTCCAGGCTTCGCCGACCACAGCAGCGCGGCCGCCCCGAGCGTGTCCTTCACCTTGCCGTTGTTGAATCCCTGGATCAGGCACCCGGCGCGAATGCCGGAAGCCTCCGCCGGGCCGCCGCGTTCCACGCTCGTAACCATCAGGCCTGAGCCTTGGGGCAGTCCCGTCTGCTTGGACAACGCGGCGTCGATCGGCACCAACTCGGCTCCCAGCTTGTTCGTGAGGACCGCCCCCAGCGGCAGGGAGGAGAACGAGGCCGTCACGCTCTTGCCCGCGCGCAGCAGCTTCAGGCTCACCACGCTCTTGCTCTCGGAAAGCCTCGTCGCCGCATCGATCACATTCTCCGGAGCGCGGCCGTCGATCATCTCGATCTTGTCGCCCGGCTTGACTCCCGCCTTGGCCGCCGGGCTTCCGGGATGGACTTCGGTGATGCTGAACCCGCCGGCGGTGCCCTTCTGGAATCGGAGTCCCATCCACCGCTGCGCCATGGCTTCCGGCGAAAAGAATTCCGCAAGGGCAGCGGCGACGCGTTTGGCCGGGACTGCGAAACCGATGCCCTGTCCACCGCGCGCCATCGCCACGTTGAGCCCGATCAGTTCCCCCTTCAGGTTCACGAGCGGTCCGCCGCTGTTGCCCGGGTTGATGGCGGCGTCGGTCTGGATCCAGTCGGCGTTGTCGAGTTCCGTGCCGGTGGGATCGGCGCGGCGCGGCTTGGCGCTCAGGATGCCCTTGCTCACCGAGCTGCCAAGGCCGAGGGGATTGCCGAGGGCGAGCACGGTTTCGCCGAGAATGATGTCGTTGTCTGCGGCGAGTTTGACGGGCGTGAACTTTTCGCCGGGCTTCGACTGGAGCTTCAGCAGGGCGACGTCGGTCCCGGGAATGCCGAAGATGGCCTTGGCCTGGAGTTCGCGGCTGCCGTCCCAGAGGCGCACCCAGATTTCGTCGCGTTCGCCGATCGCGTTCTCCACGACGTGGACGTTCGTCAGCACCCAGCCGTCTGCGTCGATGATCACGCCGGAACCGGCGCTCCGCTGCTCTGGAATGCGCGTGAGCTTGCGGCCGAGAAGTTCGCCGAAATACCAGTCGTAGACGGGCGTCACGGCGAGGCGTTCGGCGGTCTTGGTGGCGATGTTGACGACGCTCGGCGTGACCTGTTCGACGGCGCGCACGACGCCGTCGCGGCGGATGTCTTCGGTCGCGAATTCAGCCGCGGGCGCGCCCAAGCCCGACGCGGCAATCAGGGCGGCGGCCAGTGCGGGGATGGAAAATCGTTTCATTCTTGTCGGTTCTTCAGGAATCCGGACACCCGGCTTTGGCGGGCGTTCAAACCGCCCGCCGCTTGACTTTCCAGCCGCTCACCGGAAAAGCAAACCGCGTGTCCACACCGAGCCCCATCCCCGCCGGCCTTTACGCGCAGTGGCGCGCGAGTCATGCCGCCGTTGCGCTTCACGACGGCGACCGCGTTTCGCCGCCGCCGGAGAAGTGGCTCCAGCTGGTCTGGCACCATCAACGGCTCCGCCGCGATGCCCTCAAACTGGTCGACGGCCGGCGCGTCCGCATCCTGCATCCGGGCTTCCACAGCTGCGAAGGCGGGCCCGATTTCCGCGATGCCGTCATCCACGTGGAAGGCGCGCAGCCGTTGACCGGCGCCATCGAGATCGATCTGCAACCGTCCGGCTGGAAAGCCCATCACCACGATACGAATCCGGCCTTTGGCAACGTCGTCCTGCATGTGATCTGGTCCCGTGGCGCCGCGACGTCCGGGCGGGCGACGCTGGCCATGGAGCCGCATCTCGACGCGCCTTGGGATGAACTTCTCCCGTGGCTTCAGGCCGAAGGCCAGCCGTGGCAGGAAGAGTTCCTCGGCCGCTGCTGCGCGCCGTTGAAGGAGCTGGCAGTCGACTCGCGCAACGCCCTCATCCGGCAGGCGGCGTTGGTCCGTTTCCACCGCAAGGCGGATGATCTCGCCCGACGCGCGCGTGACATCGGCTGGGACGGGGCGCTCTGGGAAGGCCTCTTCCGCGCCCTCGGCTACAAGCACAACACTTGGCCAATGGAACGGTTGGCCGCAGTGGTGACCGGCGGGCATGGCCGGCAGAAAACCGACACCGCACTGATGCTGGAGGCGCGCCTCCTGGGCATCGCCAACCTGCTGCCGCACGAATCAAGGGCGCGCGCGGGCGGAACGCTTCCGCGTCATCTGCAGGAGCTCTGGAATCTCTGGTGGCGCGAACGCGAACGCTGGGACGAAGTCGTCTTTCCCGCCTCCATCTGGCGACGGCACGGATTGCGCCCGGCCAACTTTCCCCAACGCCGTCTCGCTCTCGCCGCACGCTGGCTGGCGGAGGCGGACTTCATCGCACGGATGGAGACGTGGTTCATCGACGACGGATCGGCGACGGCGTTGTTGGGGAAGCTCCAGCCGAAACCCGACGAACACTGGAGCTGGCACTGGACTCTCGACTCCACGCGTCTAGCGAAACCCCAACCGCTGCTCGGCGCCTCGCGTGTGACGGACCTTGCGGTGAACGTCATTCTCCCGTGGTTCTCCGCACGGGCGCGGGCCGGCCGCAATGAACCTCTCGCCCTTCGCGCGAAGGAACTCGGGCTCGCCTGGCCGGCCGGCGAGGACAATACGCTGCTCAAGCAGGCGCGTATCCGGCTTCTCGGTGGCGGCGCGCGCGGTCTCGAATCCACTGCTGCCAGTCAGCAGGGCCTGTTGCAGATCCTCCGCGATTTCTGCGCGCGGACCAACGCCCTCTGCGACGGCTGCCGTTTTCCCGAGCTGGTGAAGGGAATCTCCGTCCAGTGAAGCAGGTGTGGGACGAACTCCCGACACGTTGGAAGCGGCGACACCTGGTCGAAGGGGCCTCTCGGAAACCGACCAGGAAAACCACAGCCCCGCCACAAGGGAGGGGCGGGAGGGAACACCGCTTTTAAGGAGACCGCCTGAGCGGAACTAGGAAAGACCGGTCGACCCCGTCTTCAGCGGAACCAAACCGCTGCCGGGCGCGACTCCGATGCACTGGCGTTACGCTCCGCGCGACGATCACCTCTCCCGAAGAAAACCTGTCGGAAATCCCATCACCCTCTTGACTACCCTCATAGGCGCTGCGGCGCATGGTTAGGTGTTGCGGTTGAGTGCAGAAAAGACGACGGATACCAATATGCGCCGGCAGACAATTCTCTCGCAGTGCCGAACCTACCGCTATGCTCTGTGGCGCGATTGGGAAATGACGAATCCGACCTATGTGTTGTTCGTCGGGCTGAATCCGTCCACCGCGGACGAAGTGGAAGATGACCCAACGATTCGCCGATGCGTGGACTACGCGAAACGATGGGGATATGGCGCTCTGTGTATGGCAAACTTGTTCGCATATCGCGCGACGAAGCCGGAAGTGATGAAGGCGCACGCGCAGCCAATCGGAGCGGATAATGACCGATGGCTGCTGGAACTCGCGAAGGATGCCGGCGTGGTAGTAGCTGCGTGGGGCGTGGATGGCGCGCATCTGGCGCGGGATAGAGATGTGGAGCGGCTGCTCGGCGAGAAACTGTCGTGCCTGAAGCTGACGAAACACGGCTATCCAGGACATCCGCTCTACCTCAAAAAGCTGTCGAAACCGTTCTCATTAAAAGCTGCGCGTAGCAACGCGTAACACGTTATTCGGTTGCGCTCCGTGTGCAGCCATTCCGGCCGGGCGGGGACGCCCGGCCTACTGGTCGCGGATCACTGGCCGCAGCACTGCTTGTATTTTTTGCCGCTGCCGCAGGGGCACGGGTCGTTGCGGCCGACCTTTGGGCCGGTGCGGATGGGCTTTGCCTTGGCGATGGCCTCGTTGGCCTCGCTGACGACGTCGGAGCCTGAAGCTGCGGCCTTCGCATCGGAGATGGCGCTGCCCTGCTGGTGGACGGTCTTCTGCGGCATCTTCTGGAGGAACTGCTCGAAGGCCAGGAGGCTGGAGGCGCTGCGGAAGATGTTCCCGCAGATCTCGGACTTGATGCCGACCATGAGCTCCTCGAAGACCTTGAAGGCTTCGGCCTTGTATTCGAGGAGCGGGTCGCGCTGGCCATAGGCGCGGAGGCCGATGGAGTTGCGGACCGAATCCATGTTGTAGAGGTGCTCCTGCCAGAGGCGGTCGATGGCGCTGAGGATCGTGTAGCGTTCGATGCCGACGAGGGCCAGCGGGTTCTCGAAGCTGATCTTGAGCTCGTAGGCCTCGCGGACGGCGTCGCTGATGAAGGTGACGAGGGCGAATTGCGCGGCGCTCAGGCCGTCGTAGATGGAGCCGGGCTGCGGTTTCTCCTCGCCGCTCTTTGCTGCCTTGATCATTTCCTCCTCGGGCATGCCGAGGGGGAAGGTGAGGTTCACCCAGTCGGCCAAGCCGGTGAGGTTCCAGTCGGTGATGTCCTGGTCGGGGGCGGTGTGGGATTCGACCTTCTGGAGGACGACTTCCTCCATGATGTCCATGAGGCGGTCGCGCGGATCGTCGCCGTGCATGATCTCGTTGCGGAAGCCATAGATGACTTCGCGCTGCTTGTTCATGACATCGTCGTATTCGAGGACGCGTTTGCGCTGTTGGAAATTGTGCTGCTCGACGCGCTTCTGGGCCTGCTCGATGGACTTGTTGAGCATGAAGTGCTGGAGCTCCTGGCCTTCCTCGAGGCCGACGCGTTCCATGACTTTCACGATCTTGTCCGAGCCGAAGAGGCGCATGAGGTCGTCCTCAAGCGAGATGTAGAAATGGCTCGAACCGGGGTCGCCCTGGCGCGAGCAGCGGCCGCGCAACTGGCGGTCGACGCGACGTGATTCGTGGCGTTCGGTGCCGAGGACGTGGAGGCCGCCAAGTTCTGCGACGCCTTGCCCGAGTTTGATGTCGGTGCCGCGGCCGGCCATGTTCGTGGCGATGGTGATGGCGCCGCGTTGTCCGGCGCGGGTGACGATCTCGGCTTCCTGCTCGTGGAACTTGGCGTTGAGCACGGAGTGGATGAGGCCTTCCTTCTTGAGGATGCGGGCCAGCATTTCGCTCGTGTGGACGCTGGCGGTGCCGACGAGCATGGGGCGGCCCTGGGAGTGGACCTCCTTGATCTCCTTCAACACGGCGTTGAATTTTTCACGCTGCGTCTTGTAGACGGAATCGTGGGTGTCCTTGCGGATGTTGGGGCGGTTGGTCGGGATCGTCAGGACGCCGAGCTTGTAGATGTCGAAGAACTCCTGGGCCTCGGTTTCGGCCGTTCCGGTCATGCCGGCCAGCTTGTGGTAGAGGCGGAAGTAGTTCTGGATCGTGATGGTCGCGTAGGTCTGGGTTTCGCGCTCGATCTCGACGTTTTCCTTGGCTTCGACGGCCTGATGGAGGCCATCGCTCCAGCGGCGGCCGGTCATGAGGCGGCCGGTGTTCTCGTCGACGATGATGACCTTGTTCTCCTGTATGACGTAGTGGACGTCCTTCAGGTAGAGGCTGTAGGCCTTGAGGAGCTGGGAAATGGAATGGATGGACTGGGCGCGTTCTTCGAAGGCCGCCTGGAGTTTGGTCTTCTCTTCGACACGTCCACGGGTATCGAGATCCTTGCGGGCATCGATCTCGTGGTAGGCGCTGATGAGGTCCGGCAGCATGAATGCATCCGGGTCCGAAGGGCTGAGGAACGTGCGGCCCTTTTCCGTGAGGTCCGCCTCATGGCTCTTCTCGTCCATCGCGTAGAAGAGCTGCTCCTTCTGGTCGTAGAGGTCCTTCTTCGACTGGTCGGCGTGGCAGGAAAGCTCCGCCTTGTTCATCAGGTTGAGGTTGGCCGGATCTTCCAGGAGACGGAGGAGTCCTTCGGAACGGGGTTCACCCATCTTCACGCGGAACAGCAGCAGGCCCGCCTGCTTTTCGAGCTCCGCGGAATCCTTTGGAGGATTGGAACCATCCGTGGGACGAACCTTTTTCAGCAGGTCCGTGGCCTCGCCGAGGAAACGCTGGCAGAGCTTCGCCTGCGCATTGACGACCGATTCGACGAGCGGTTTGAACTTGTCGTATTGGTTGTTGATGTTGATGACCGCCGGACCGGAGATGATCAACGGCGTGCGGGCTTCATCGATCAGGATCGAGTCCACTTCGTCGACGATGGCGAAGTAGTGTCCGCGCTGGACCTGCTCCTCCGCCCGGCTGGCCATGCCGTTGTCGCGGAGGTAGTCGAAGCCGAATTCGGCGTTCGTCCCGTAGGTGATGTCGCAGGCATACATCGCGCGCCGCTCCTGCGGGCTCTGATCGTGCAGAATGCACCCGACGGTGAGCCCAAGGAACTTGTAGACGTGGCCCATCCATTCCGCGTCGCGGGCGGCCAGGTAGTCATTGACCGTGACGACATGGACGCCACGGCCGGTCAGGGCGTTGAGATAGGTCGGAAGGGTGGCGACGAGAGTCTTGCCTTCGCCGGTGGCCATTTCTGCGATGTTGCCCCGATGAAGTGCGGCGCCGCCGATCAACTGGACGTCGAACGGGATCATCTCCCACTTCAATTCATGTCCACGAACGATAACAGACGAACCAAAGAGGCGCCGACAGGCGTTTTTGACCACCGCGAAGGCTTCCGGGAGAATCAAATCCAATTCACGGCGCAGCTCGGCGCGGTCTTCGATTGCGGCCAACTTGGCCTTCCACTCGGTTGTCTTTTGCCGGAGCGCGTCGTCGGATTGCGACTGAAGCGATTGCTCGAATTCATTGATCTTGGCGACGACCGGCCTGAGCTTTCGCACCTCTCGGTCGTTCTTCGATCCGATGATCTTTTTTATGATGAGTCCGAGCATGTATGTCCGTTTTACGAGCGGGGAGGGACGCTACGGTTGAAGCGGTGGAGCGTCAAAGGTAAAGCCGGGCGGCGGATTGGCGCTGATGGGTGTATTCCCTTGCCAACGGAAAAGGCTTTCCGATAGAACCCACGCACTATTCCACCCAGATCGCTATTGGTGCGCCTGTGGGAAACTGTTGTTTGTGGAAACTCGCCGCCTGCCAACGACGGATGAAGCCCTTTCGGGACTTGGAGTCCCGTGCGAATCCAGTCCATCCCACCCCTGCGGTCAGCCAAGTCCATTTTCCAAGCGTCATTAGAGCCTGCATTCGAATTTCGTTATGATCAGAAACGACCCCGCCCCGAAGCCCCTGTTCCCTCGCCTGCGGAAGGCATCCATGTTGTCCCTTCTGGCCTTCGGAGCCGCGGTTGGACTCGTGACATCCACGATGGCTGTCTCGCCGATCCAGGGCATCGGCGGTCGTGGCAAAGTCGTTCTGAGAGTGACCGACCCGAAGGACACTGCGGAACTCGTCGCCGGCGGCGGAAGACTGGTCGAGGACTATCAGGGATTTCAGCTCGTGGAGATCTCCGAGGCATTGGCCGTCAACCGCGGACCCAGCGCGGAAGTGCTCGCGGACAATAACATCATCCGGCTGAACAAACTGAACATCGATACTGCCAGCCTAAAGGCGCAGGAAACGCGGTCTGCGGTTGGATCCTTCCAAGGCAAACAGCTCCGGCTGGTCAGCTTTGTTGGTCCGGTGAAAAACGAGTGGGTCGCTCAACTCGAGGCTTCGGGCGCCTCGATCATCGCCTACATCCCCAACAACGCGTATTTGGTGTATGGGGACAACAACTCCCTTTCGACCTACCAGCTTTTTTCCAAATCGGCGCCCTACGTCCAATGGGACGGAGAGTTTTTGTCGGACTACAAAGTCCAATTGTTCGGAATGGAGGGCAAGGTCACCGAGGAGCAGTTCACGATCGAGATGGTCGACGATGCTTCGGCCAATGAAGCGACCCGGGCCTTGATCGACCAGTTCAAATTGGAGCCCATTTATCAGGATCAGGTCGTGCTTGGCCTGCGCGACATCGTGGTGCGTCTCCCCGTATCCGCCTTGGCTGAAATCGCCCGTCGTCCCGAGGTCGTCTCCATTCAGCCGTATATGAAACCTGCCCCGAAAGATGAAAGGCAGGCGTTGATTGTCACCGGCAACACGAGCATCAGTGGCGGACGCCTCGTGCCCCGGGCCAACACCGATTACCTCGCTTGGTTGACCGCCAACAATTTCGACCAAAATCTCTTCAACCAGGGCGATCCGTTCACCATCGACGTCACGGACTCGGGAATCGACAACGGCACCACCAAACCGGGGCATCCGGGACTATACGAGCTTGGCGACACCAACCGCCCGAGCCGAGTCGCCTATATCCATACGTTTGGATTCACGAACTTCGCGCAGGGATGCGACGGTCACGGAACGATCAATGCCCACATCATTGCGGGGTTCGCGAACCAGACGAACGGCATTTTTGTCGATGGATCGAAATACCGTTACGGCCTGGGAGTCATGCCGTTCGTATCAGTCGGTTCATCGGTGATCTTTGGGACGAATCTGACTTCCTTGAACGTGAATTTCTCCACCCTTCAGGATCAGGCTTATGGGGCCGGTGCCCGGATCTCGGCCAACAGCTGGGGATCGGCGAATCCGTTCTTCGGAGGAGCCTATAATGCCACTGCCCGCCAATATGACTCGCTGGTTCGCGATGCCCAGGCGAGCGCAAGTGGGAACCAGGAAATGGTCATTGTCTTTGCCGCTGGCAACTCCGGCCCAGGCCGCGGAACGGTATCGAGCCCCGGCACCGCGAAGAACGTCATCACGGTAGGTGCTTCGGAGAACGTTCGTCCGTTTAATGGAAGCGACGGATCCGGTGTCGGCAATTCAGGGGCGGACAACGGCTTTGACGTGATCGATTTCTCCGGTCGCGGACCCACCGACGACGGGCGCCACAAGCCCGACATCATGGCACCCGGAACACACATCACCGGTGGCGTATCCCAAAAATCGGGCGCCGAGACCAACGGAACGCCCATCGACTGTTATGATGGGACGGGTGTCTCCGGTGGTGTTGGCAGCATCTACTACCCTCCCGACCAGCTTCTCTATACGGCCAGCTCGGGAACCAGCCAGGCAACTCCGGCGGTTGCGGGTGGGGCCGCGTTGATCCGGCAGGATTTCGTTTCGCGGGGCTTGACCGCCCCGAGCCCGGCCTTGACCAAGGCACTCCTGCTCAACAGCGCCCGCTACATGACTGGCCTCTATGCCGGAGATGATCGCTGGTCCGACAATCAGGGGATGGGTTTGATGGACATCGGAAATCATCTCCGCGCCACGTCATCCTACCTGTTCAGGGATCAGGCTGCGGCCGACAAGTTCACGGCTACCGGACAGAAACGGGTCTACACCGGCCGCATCGCCGATTCGGCAGATCCCGTGCGGATCACGCTGACCTGGACCGATGCACCCGGCAGCACCTTCGGCGCAGCTTACAACAATAACTTGGATTTGACCGTCTACGTCAACGGCCAGGCCTACAAGGGCAACGTGTTCAGCGGCCAGTATTCGCAAACCGGTGGAACTTCGGACAAGGTCAACAATTCCGAATCCGTGTTCCTGCCAGCCGGGACCACCGGGGAAATAGCGATCGAGATCCTGGCGGCCAACGTCAACTCGGACGGCGTGCCTGGAAACTCGGATCCCCGCGATCAGGATTTCGCGCTGGTTGCCTCCAATTTCAGTGAAGAACCGGTCGCCGTTTACGCCTCCGACTCGGCGAAGTTCGTGGCCGAAACTTTGGGCACCACCAACGGTTACGTGGATCCGGGTGAGACCGTCACCTTCGATTTTGCCATCAGAAACGTGGGTCTCGCTTCGGCTCCCGTCGTGACCGCCCAGATGGTCTCCAATGCGGCGGTAGCCCCGATCACGGGGCCGGTCAATTACTTGGCGGTGATCCAACAGGGTGCCGCGGTGACCAACCGGTTTACCTTCAAGTTGGCCGCTTCGGTGCCATGCGGAACCAACCTTCCCGTGAATTTGAGCCTTTCGAGTGGAGGATCTCCTGCCGGAACGGTCACTTTCTTCGTCAAGGTCGGATACAGGGCCACCGCGACGACCGTTGCCAACAATTCCCAGGCGATCATCATTCCGGATCTCAGCCTGGCCACCCCGTTCCCGTCGACCAACCTGATTTCCGGGATGATTGGCAATGCGGCCCGGGCTCTGGTGACAATCAGGGGATTTTCGCATCCATCCCCCTCGGATGCGACCCTGGTGCTGGTCAATCCTAACGGGGTGGGGCTTGTCCTCATGGATACGTCAGGCTCGAGCAACGCTGCCAACCTGAACATCACGTTTGACGATGCCGCCGCCAACTCGGCCGCTTTCAGCGGATTGTTTTCGGGATCGTTCCGGCCGGTCGGAGGTTCGCCCGGTGGGACGCTCTCGACCAACATCCCTGTGTTCAACTACGTCAATACCCTGGCTCAAATCGCCCAGGGTGCGGGCAACGGAACCTGGTCGCTCTATGCCTACGATGGTGTGGCGAGCGGGTCTGGGCGTATTGCCTCGGGCTGGAACCTCCGTTTGGAGCAGTCCGTTGATTTCTGCAATGCGATCCTCTCGGACCTGATTGTGACCAAGTCCGCCTCGCCGGATCGGGTCCTGCCCGGTGATCTGATCACCTATTCGATATCGGTCAGCAATTTCGGTCCCAGCATCGCGACGGGTGTTGTGCTCACCGAAACTCTCTCGCCCGCCCTTACATTGGTAAAAGTGGCGCAAGGCCAGGGAACCTCGACGGTCAGCAACAACGTGGTCCGGTTCAACATCGGCACCATGGCGATCGGGCAGACCGTAGCGCTTTCGGTTGTGGGTCGTGCCACCCTTCCGGTCGACATCACCAGCACCAGTTCGGCGGTCTCGGCCAATCAGGATCCTTCCCCGGCCGACAACGTGGTTTCGGCAACGACCGCCCGTGGCAAGTTCCTCTCGAATACCAACTTGATCGTCATTCCCGACATCGGTCCCGGCAGCCTGTATCCCAGCACGATCAACATTACCGGAGTGACGGGAATCGTGAAGCAGGTCCGCGTGACCGTCAGCGGGATAAGTCACTCCTATGCGCGGGACATCGACATGCTCTTGGTCAGTCCCAATGGCCAGAAGGTGATGCTCATGTCGGATGCCGGCCCGGCTTCGGCGATTGCGGGACTGGATGTGACCTTCACCGATGATGCGTTCTCCGGCATTCCGGTCGTTCCTTTCCTCTCCGGCGAATACAAGCCGACGGATTTCGACCAAACGACCGACGAAATGCCCTCACCGGCTCCTGCGGGGCCATACTCATCGTCGCTCGGCGCGTTCAGCGGCTCGAACCCAAATGGCGTTTGGTCCCTGTATGTTGCCGACGATACGAGACAGGAAAGCGGCGCGATCTCAAACGGATGGTCGCTTGAACTGGTCCTTGGCAACAACCTGACCAATGACCTTGCAGTGACGCAGACATTCCCGAACAGCCTGTTCCGGGGTGTCGCTTCCACGGTTTCCCTTGCGATCGCCAACCTGGGTGCCAGCGACGCCTCTGGCGTGTTCGTCACGAATGTGATCCCCGCCAATGTCGGATTGGTCTCGGTGACACCCAGCCAGGGTTCCTACACCGTCATCGGTGATACCGTTGTCGTGGCCCTGGGACCGCTCGCCCAGAACGGGTCGGCCACAGTGCAGCTCGTCATCGTGCCGACCGTGCTGGGTTCCGTCACGAACCTGGCTCTCGTCAGCACCGACGACAATGATCCGGTGATCGCGAACAACGCGTCATCCGCGACAGGCACAGTCGGTCTCGCGCCGGGAGTGACCGAAAATCCCGCAGCGTTGGATATTCCGTCCATCGGACCAGCCTCGCTCTATCCGTCGACGGTCACTGTCTCGGGGCTAACCGGCCGGGTTGGAAAAATCACGGTGACGTTGAACGGTTTGTCTCACACATTCCCGTCCGACTTGGACGTTCTGCTCGTCGGGCCTCGGGGCCAGAAAGTCGTCCTCATGTCCCGTGTCGGAGCGGGCAATCCAATCGGCAACGCAACGTTCACGTTTGACGACGCAGCGGCGAACTTCATCTCCCAGGGCTTCCTCCAGAGTGGCGTCTACAAGCCCCGGAACCTCAGTTCACCGTCCGAAAGCCTGCCCTCACCGGCCCCTGCCGGACCGTATGCGGAAGTCCTGGCCGCCTTTGTTGGGACGGATCCGAACGGCGTGTGGTCGCTCTACGTCGCGGACCATGGCGAAGGAGATTCCGGCAGCTTGGGCTCCGGTTGGTCGATGGTCATCGAGATCGCGCCCCAGCTTAAGATCCGCCGTTCCGGACCCAACGTGCTCGTTAGCTGGCCCTCCAGCTCGTCCAACTTCGTTCTCCAGGGAACGTCGGCCTTGTCGACAAACTCCCCGTTTACGAACCTTGTCGTAAATCCTGCGGTCGTCGGCAGCGAGAATGTGGTGACCAACAGCGCGACCAACGGAACAAGGTTCTTCCGACTGAGCCGTTGATCCTGACAGATTCGAGGCCGGCGACCCGAAAGGGTCGCCGGCCTTTTCTTTGCATGCGTTCAATCGAACGGCCATGATGCCCAACTCGGATGAAGACCGCCCCGATTAGACTCCAGAAGTTCCTTGCTGACGCCGGCGTCGCCTCACGGCGGTCCGCCGAAAAGATCATCGCCGAAGGCCGCGTCGAAGTGAACGGCCGGAAGGTCACCATCACGGGCTCAAAGGTTGATCCAACGGTCGACCGGGTGAAGTTCGACGGCCGGCCCGTTACCACCCGCAAACGCCTGTATCTCGCCCTGCACAAACCCCGCGGCTACCTTTGCTCGCGCAGCGATCCCGAAGACCGCCGGATTGCCTCGGAGCTCCTTCCTGCGGAGTGGTCCCACCTGTATCCGGTGGGACGTCTCGATCTCGAGAGCGAGGGTTTGATCCTCTTCACGAACGACGGCGAGTTCTGTCTCCGGCTGACCCATCCTCGTTACAATGTGACCAAGGTGTATCTGGCCACGGTCCGCGGCACGATGGATGACAACGTCATTCGGCGCATCACCGCCGGTGTCCAACACGATGGGGAATTGCTCAAGGCGCTCAAGGCCCGCACCCTCGCGAGTGGCAACTCCACGAGTTTGGTCGAGGTGGTCCTGGGCGAGGGTAAAAACCGCGAAGTTCGGAGGCTCTTCGAGTCCCAGGGCCTGGAAGTGATACGACTGGTCCGCACGCAGATCGGAAAGATCCGCCTGGCCCAGCTGCCCTCGGGCAAATGGCGGACGTTGACAGACACTGAGGTTAAAACGCTACTCTCCCCATCATGATTTCGGGCAAAACCGTCGGTTTGGCTGCGCTTTTCGTCGCGTCGGCCTCAGTTGCTTTCGCCGAGACAGGGACCGTCAAGGCCGATCGGGTCAACGTCCGTGGCGTGGCCGGCATGGCCGGTGAGGTCATCACCCAGCTGGGCAAGGGCGAGTCCGTGACCGTTTTGGAGCCGGTGGTCGTCAAGGCTGCGAAGGGCGATCCCACCAACTGGTTCAAGATCGCCCTGCCGGCGAATACGCCCCTATGGGTCAACTCCGCGTTTGTCGGAACCAACGACACCGTGTCCGCCAAGAAGCTCAATGTCCGGGGCGGCCCGGGAGAGAATTTCAGCGTTGTCGCCCGTCTCGAGAAAGGAGCCGAACTGAAGGTCCTGCGCCACGAGGGCGATTGGCTTGAAGTCCAGGCGCCCGTGGGAGCCGCGGCCTACGTGGTTGCTTCGTTCATCGAACTCTCCTCCACGCCCGGCCCCGCCGAGGCTCCGGCCAAGGCTGCGCCGGTCGTGATCCCAGAGGCCAAGGAGACGCCCTTGGCGGAGATCAAGCCCGAGCCCGCTCCGGTGGTCGCCCGGGACACAAAAGCGGAAACGGAAGCGCCCAAGGCGGCGACCGCTCCGGTGATCCCGCAGGCGACTCCAGTGCCCGCGCCCGTCGTGCCCGACCGCTCGGTTGCCCCGTCGGCGACGGTGTCTGTTTCTGCGGCGCCCGTCGGTCGGGACGGAGTTCCTGTAGTCGCCCGCAAAGTGTTCCGTGAGGGCATCATTCGGCGCGATCTCCATGTGAACACGCCCAGCTATTTCAATCTCGAGGACCGCTTCTCGGGCGAGAAGATCGCCTTTCTGGTTGGCAACGAGCAGAAGTTCGAGCTTTGGCGCTACATCGGCTCCCGCGTGATTCTCAGCGGCGAGGAGTTCCTCGACGACCGTTGGAAACGCACGCCGATCATCAAGATCGAAACCCTCGATCTGCCCTGATGTCCTTTCCGAACCTGATCGACGGGCGGGCCATCGCCGAACAGATCCACGCCGAAACTGCCCTGCGGGTTGAGGCCCTCAAGGCTCGCGGAATCCAGCCGTCGTTGCTGTTCGTCCGCGTCGGCGAGGACCCCGCGTCCAAGGTCTACGTAGGGATGAAGGAGAAGACTTCGGCGCGCCTTGGCATCGTCTCCGACACGCGGGTTCTTCCCGAAGCGACGACCCAGGCCGAACTCCTGCAGTTGCTCGAACAGGCCAATGCCGACGGCCGCATCCACGGCATCCTCGTCCAGGCACCTCTTCCAAAACACATCGACGAACGCGTCGTCTACTCGACCGTTGCGCCGGGCAAAGACGTCGATGGATTCCATCCCATCAACGTCGGCAAACTGATGCTCGGTGATTCCTCCGGCTTTCTTCCGTGCACCCCGGCCGGTGTCCACGAGCTTCTGATCCGTTCCGGCGTCAAGATCGATGGCGCTGAGGTCGTCGTGCTTGGCCGGGGCAACATCGTCGGCAAACCGATGGCCTCGATCCTGATCCAGAAGAGCCGGAACGCGAATGCCACCGTCACCGTCTGCCATTCCGCGTCCCGCCACGTGAAGGAACACTGCCTCCGGGCCGACATCATCGTCGCCGCGCTGGGGTCCCCGAAGTTCGTCACGGCCGGTATGGTCAAACCCGGCGCCGTCGTCGTGGACGTCGGCGTGAACCGTGTCTCCGACCCGTCTGCGAAGGGTGGATCCCGTCTCGTCGGCGACGTCGACTTCGACGCGGTCCAGCCCATCGCCGGCCGCATTACTCCGAATCCCGGCGGCGTCGGTCCCATGACCATCGCCATGCTTCTCCAGAACACCGTTCGCGCCGCCGAAATGGCGACGCGCTGATACCGAACACCACATCCAAATGACACCCACACGCATCCTTCCCGATCTCCAGTGCTCGCTCGTCTGCGAGCAGGTCCGTCAGGAAACCACCGGCAGCTTCTTCCTGATCGGCGTCATCAATATCATCCCCGTCCCTCAGTTCCCGGTCACCGCGCCGCAGTTGCTCGTCTTCAACCGCTGGGTCGCCGGCATCGGCCAGTTCAACCAGACCGTCCGTGTCATCGCGCCGGACATGAAGACCGTGCTCGCCACTAGCCAGGGCAAGATCGCCCTCGACGGCCCCGGCAGCATCGCCATCAACGTCTCCGTGCTTCAGAACGTCGAGTTCGCCGCTCCGGGCGCCTACTACGTCGAGGTGCTTGTCGATGACGTGATGAAGCTCCGCTACCCGCTGCCCATCGTGGTCGCGCAGCAGCAGGGCCAGCGTCCGCCCCAGCAGGGTGAAGCCGCTGCCGGCCAGGCCAGCTGAGCCGAACCCGCCCGCCCCGTGCGCAATCTCGCGCATTCTTTTGCGAGCGTCGTCGCCGCCTTGGTGGTGGCGACGACGTTTGGCTGTAAGGACCAGGCGCCACCCGAAGCCGATGTTCCGCCTAGTGTTCGGCGGGAACTGGAGGGAGCGGCTTTGGCCGTGCTCGCTTCGAAGGAAGACTGGTCTGCGCGCGCCGAATTTCGCATCCGCAAGGACGGCGACGACTGGCTCGTCACCGCCTGGAGGGTCGAGAATCCATCGGCCAAGGGCGATTCCCGCTACGTCCCCTGGGGTGCCCGCACGATGGTCCTCGACCGGAACTACCGGGTGACCAGTTACCGCTCCGGACCGAAGTAAGCTGGCTCCTTCCAGCGTGTTTCTTCGATCGCTCGGTGAATTTTACCTGCACTTCGCCGTCGGAGGTCCCCACACTCGCCACTATCAGTGATCGATAGAAACGAACTCCTGACGGATTTCCTCGCCCGGCTCGACGCCGCGCCCTGGCTTACCCTCGATACCGAGGCGGACAGCCTTCATGCCTACCCCGAGAAGCTCTGCCTCATCCAGATATCGATCGACGGCCAAGATCGTCTCATCGATCCCCTTTCCGGCATCGGCCTGACCGGGTTCTTCGCCGCCATCCGCGAGCGCGAGATCATCATGCACGGGAGCGACTACGACCTTCGTCTCTTCCGAAAATGGCATTCGTTCGTCCCGACGCGGATCTTCGACACCATGATCGCCGCCCGCCTGCTCGGCGAACCGCACTTCGGCCTGCATGCGTTGGTGAAGAAGTTCCTCAACATCGAGTTGGACAAGGGTCCGCAGAAGGCCGACTGGGCCCAACGCCCTCTCACCCCGCGGATGGAGGACTACGCCCGGAACGACACACGTCATCTCAGAGCTTTGTCCGACATCCTCCGGGCGCGCCTCGTGGAACTTGGGCGCGTCGAGTGGATGCAGGAGAGCTGCGAGCGCCTGATCTCCGACTGTGCGGTGGTGCCGCCGGCTGATCCGGATGTGTGGCGCGTGAAGGGCAGTTCGTTCCTCGCCCGCCCGGCCTTGGCCATCCTCAAGGCCATCTTTGAATGGCGCGAAGGCCAGGCTATTGCGGCGAATCGTCCGCCTTTCTTCGTCCTTTCGCCTGAAACCATGGTCGAGATTTCGGTGCGCGCGTCCATGGACCAACCGTGGGACGAAGTGCTACCCCGGCGCTTCCGGCCTGACCGCGTCCGCACCGTCCGCGACGCCGTCGTCAAAGGCCGAGCCGTGCCCGAAGCCGAATGGCCCGAGATTCCCCGGCACCGCAGCCCGCGCCAGACCGAGGTGCAGAAACGCCGCGCCGAACAGCTGGAAAAGATCCGCGACAAACAGGCCGCCGCCCTCGCCCTCGACGCGACGCTCATCGCTCCCAGCGCCGCTCTCAACCGCCTCGCCGAAGACTGGGACCAATACGCGCCGAGCCTCATGCGCTGGCAGCGAGCCTTGCTCGAGCAGGCGTAGAACACCCTGGCGCGCCGGAGTGTCGAGCTTGCTCCCGGCATTTGGCACCGACGGTTTCATTCTTGCCGAGACCTCGCTCGGCGCCCCGACGAGTGTGCCTTGGTGCTCCTCGTGACCTTCGTGGAAAAATAAAAAGGCCGGGCGGAGACGCCCGGCCTTCGCAATTGAAGTTCCCCCTGTTCAGCGCATCAGCTCGAAGGCGAAGCCCTTGAGGTATTCCGTCTCGGGCATCGACGGCAGGACCGGGTGGTCCGGGCTCTGGGCGTAGATGTCCACGCGGCGGAGAAGTTTCCGCTGGTCGAACGCTGCCGACAGGACGCTATCGAGGAACAGTTGCGTGCCCACATGGTGCGAGCAGCAGAACGTTGCGAGCACGCCGCCCGGCTTGAGCAGCTTGAGCCCGCGCACATGGATCTCCTTGTAGCCGCGCATCGCGCCCTCCACAGCCGAGCGTGTCCGCGTGAATGACGGTGGATCCAGCACGACGACGTCGAACTGGGGAATCAGCTTTTCGTGTGGGCCGGTATGCGTGCGCGCCTTCAGCCAATCAAAGGCGTTGGCCGTTTCGAAGGTGCACTGCGAATCAAGCTTGTTGGCCTTCGCGTTGGCCGCGGCGAAGCCCGTGGCGTCCGCGCTCTGGTCGACCCCGACGACGTTCTTGGCCCCGGCCCGGGCGGCATGGAGCGAGAAACCGCCGAGGAACGAGAAGCAGTCGAGCACCGTGTCGCCCTTGCGGACGAGGTTGGCGACCTTCTGGTAGTTCACCTGCTGGTCGAGGTATAGGCCGGTCTTGTGGCCGCCGGCGATGTCGACGTCGAACTTGAGGCCGTTGAGCTTGATGCCGACGGGGCCCTCGATCGTGCCGTGGATGACGCCGTTGGACTCTTCCATGCCCTCGAACTTGCGGAACGAGCTTTCGCTGCGCTCGACGATCGCGCGGGGCGAGAAGACGCGTTTGATGGCCTCGACGATGTGGTGTTTCCGCTTCTCCATGCCGAGCGAGGAGATCTGCATGACGAACACGTCCTCATACTTGTCGAGGATCAGGCCGGTGAGCAGGTCGGACTCG
This sequence comes from Verrucomicrobiota bacterium, assembly GCA_038203875.1. Taxonomy (GTDB): domain Bacteria; phylum Verrucomicrobiota; class Verrucomicrobiia; order Limisphaerales; family CANJSG01; genus CANJSG01. Next base: position 39,376 of record JBBRDN010000003.1, on the reverse strand, counting down.
GCGTTCACCACGCGGAACGACGACGCCGTGGGCATGTGCCGCTGGCGGACGGCGAGCGCGGAGCGGAGACGTTCCTCGAAGAAGAGCACGTCGATGTCGGTGCGCTCGGAGTCGATGACGCGCACCCGGATCTTGGATTTGGAATTGTAGAAACCGATGCCGAGAAGGCGCTGGCGGTGGTCCTTGATCTGGACCAGGTCGCCGTCGTTGGCGGGACCGGTGAGGCGCAGGATGGCGCCTTCATAGATCCAGAGGTGGCCGGCGACGATCCGGTCGGCTTCGCCGGGTCGGAGGAGAACAGTTGTGAGGCTCATGGTTTGTAGACAAGCGGCCAGTGCGGCCGCGAAGGTCGAGATTGATACAGAACCCGGAGGGGGAAGGAAGCACGAAACCTGTCGGCGGCCAGTGTCGTTTGACCTCCGCACTTCGTCGTTTCGCGTCCAATCCGCCCTTGCTCCGAGGATTCGCGCGACTAGCTTCAGCTCATGTCCCCGAGCCTTCAGGACGCGCGACCCGCAGTCAGCGGTGGTTCGTTCCTTGATCCGGCGGCCTTGATGCGCATCCGCAACCTGGAGCTGCGCGCGCAGGTTGTGGTCGAGGGTTTCTGGTCGGGTATGCACCGCTCGCCTTTCCACGGCTTCTCCGTTGAGTTCACCGAATACCGGCCCTACGTCGTCGGCGATGACCTGCGTTACCTCGATTGGCGCCTCGTCGCCCGGAGCGACCGCTACTACATCAAGAAGTTCGAGGACGAGACCAACCTCCCGTCGCACCTGCTGTTGGATCTCAGTCCGTCGATGAACTTCAAGTCGCTCGGCTGGTCCAAGCGCGACTACGCGGCGACGTTGGCCGCGACGTTCAGCCAGTTCCTCCACGACCAGGGCGATGCGGTGGGGTTGCTGACGTTCGACGATCGGGTGCGCGACTACCTGCCTTCGAGACATCGCAAGGGCCATCTGCGCCAAATCATGCTGGCGTTGGAGAAGCAGTCTTCCGCCGGGACCACCAGCCTCGCGGAACCGCTCAAGCGCATCGTCGAAATCGTCCGTCGCCGCGGGATGATGCTGTTGATCTCCGACCTTCTCGCGCCGCTGGAAGACCTGGAGAAGAACCTCGGGCATCTCGCCGCCTGTGGACATGATGTCGTGGTTTTCCAGGTTCTCGATCCGGCGGAGACGACGTTCCAATTCCAGAAGGCTACGCGGTTCGAGGACATGGAGTCGGGTCGTGACCTCTACCTGAATCCCTCCGCCGCCCGGGCGCGTTACCTCGAAGCCTTCGGGCAGCACCAGTCCGCCGCCAAGTCCCTCTGTGAGCGGCTTGGTATCGCCTTCCACGTGCTTACGACCGACGTGCCGCTGGACATCGCGTTGTTTGAATTCCTCCGCGACCGCCTCGCCCGCGGGCGCAAGCCGGTGAAGACCCGCCGCTGATGAACTTCCTCGCCCCACTCTTCCTCGCCGGAGCCGCCGCGGTCGCGTTGCCGATCCTGCTGCATCTGATCCGGCGGACTGAGCGCGAGAAGACGCCGTTCAGTTCGTTGATGTTCCTCCAGCCCACGCCGCCGCAGATGACCAAGCGCAGCCGGCTGGAGAATCTTTTCCTCCTGCTCCTGCGTTGCCTGGTTTTGGCGTTGGTCGCATTTGCTTTTTCCCGTCCCTACCTCCAGCAGGCCATAACGCCGCCTTTGCAGAAGACTGAACGGGTCCGCACGGTCGTTCTGGTCGACACGAGCGCGAGCCTGCGGCGCGATGATCTCTGGGCTCAGGCGAAGCAGCGGGCCGCGTCGGTGCTCCGCGCGGCGGGTGCGGCGGACGAGGTCGCGTTGGTCGCCTTCGACCGGCAGCCGCGTGTGCTCATCGACTTCACCCGCTGGACCGGATCCGCGTCGACCGAGCGGGCCAATCTGGCGGTGAACCTGATCGAGTCGGAAACTCCTTCCTGGCTTTCGACCCATCTCGGCAGCGCGATGATGCGGGGCGTGGAGCTGCTCGAGGAAAAGGCCGATGCCCAGCTCCGCAAGCGGCTCGTGGTCATCAGCGATTTCCAGGATGGCGCGAAGCTCGACGGCTTGCAGGGCTACGAATGGCCGAAGGGCGTCGAGGTGCGGCTGGAACAGATCAACGCCCGCAATCCGGGCAATGCCGCGCTCCAACTCGGGGCTGAACTCGCCTCCGGCGCCGGCACGACCGACGGCAGCATCAAGGTCCGCGTCAACAACTCGGCCGATGCCAAGCGCGACCAGTTCCGCATCCAGCGGAGCGACGGGGGTCCGGGCGCGGAAGCCTACGTGCCCGCCGGGCAGAGCCGGGTCATCACGCTCGCCTCCGGGACCAACTCCCTCACGGCGACGAATGGTTTGAGGCTCTCGTTGACCGGCGATGGCCAGGCGTTCGACGACTCGCTCTTCATCCAGACGCGCCGTCAGGAAACGGTCCGTGTGCTGTTCCTCGGCAACGATGATCCGAAGGATTCAGCGGGACTCGCCTACTACCTTGGCCGCGCTTTTCCTGAAACCCGGACGCGCAATGTCGAGCTTCTGCTGCGTCCGACATCGGTGCCGCTCACGGCGGCTGATCTCAAGGACGCCGCCCTGGTCATCGGCAGCACCAGACTCACGGCGGGTCAGGCGGCGTGGGCGAAGCAGGCGTTGGCGGCCGGAGTCACCGTGTTGTTGGCGTTGCCGGATTCCACTTCGACGGAAGCGATCGGAACCCTTCTGGGCCGGACCGCCCCGAATGCGGCCGATCTGACGAGCAACTATAGTTTGTTTGGACGGATCGATTTCCAGCATCCGCTGTTCGCCCCGTTCGCCGATCCGCGCTTCAGCGACTTCACCCGGATCCATTTCTGGAAGGCGCGCCAGCTATCGACCAACGGAATTCCCGGCGCGCGTGTCGTCGCGGCGTATGATTCCGGCGATGCGGCTTTGATGGAGATTCCTGCGGGCCGGGCGTCATTGTTCGTTCTCACATCCACCTGGACGCCGGCGGACAGCCAACTGGCGCTGTCGTCGAAGTTTGTTCCGCTGCTGTCCGGTCTGCTTGATTACGGTCGCGCGCGGCAGGTCTTCGCCCGCCAGTTCTTCGTCGGGGATTCGGTTCCGCTTCCCACCAACGGCGTGGCTGGCGCGCTGTCCGTGGTGCGGCCCGATGGCAAACGCGAGGCCTTGGCGGCCGGAACGCCTCTGTTTGCCGGAACGACCGAGCCGGGCTTCTACCGCGTGGATGGGCTGCCCGAGCCTTTGTCCTTCGCCGTGAACCTTTCGCCCGACGAATCGCGCACCGCGCCGATGGCGGCGGATGCGCTCTCGAACCTCGGTGTGCCGGTCAAACTGGTGCCCACAACCCTCGCGGCCGCTCCGAAAGCGGATCCGGCCGCGACCCTGATGACGGCGGCCAATGAACTGGAAGGCCGCCAAAAACTCTGGCGCTGGGTGCTCCTGGCCGCGCTGGGAATCGTCCTCATCGAAACCTGGCTCGCCGGCCGGTTGAGCTTCGGGGGCAAGACCGCCTGACAGCCATGAGCACTTACTGGAAACCATCCTGCGTCGACCGGCGTCATCCTTGGAGGCCATTGTCATGATCGAACCCTCACTTCGTCGGCAGTTGGAACCGGTCGCGCGCCGGCTCCGGATCGAACGTCTGCACCGGCGGCTCATCCGTCTTTGGCTTGTGCTGGGCTCGGTGGCGCTCGCCGCGATGGCGCTCCAGGTGGCCACGGGGGTCAGCTTTGCGGCAGTCGTTCCCTTCGTCCTGCTCTTCGGAGTCCTTGGCGGACTTTTCCTGGGGTTTGCCGCCGAGTTTTGGCAGCCGGACTACCGGGACGTGGCCCGGCGCCTTGAGGCCTTGAATCCGGAGTTCAAGTCGCTGCTGACGACCGCAGTCGAACAGGAGCCAGATCCCGTGACGGGCCGATTCTCTTTCCTCCAGGCCCGGGTCGTTCGCGAAGCCGTCGCCGCCTGCAGCGAGCGTGATTGGAACCGGTCCGTCGAAGGTTTCGGCCTTGCCGGAGTCCGCTTCGGCCAGCTGGCTTCGTTCGTCTTCGCCGCGGCGATGACGTGGCTGCTCTATGCAAATGGCTCTCTTCCCGGAGGTAGTTCCGTAGCGCTCATGCTCGAGGGCTACGAAGTGACCCCCGGCGACGCGCGTGTGGAGAAGGGATCATCGCTCGTGGTTCTGACGCGGTTCAGCGGCCGTGTTCCGGCCGATGCCGCGATGGTGTTGGAACAAGGAGGCAAGACCAACCGCATCGCCCTCAGCCGAAGTCTCAACGACCCCGTCTTCGGCGGAACCATCCGCGACCTCCAGGCGGACGGGGTCTATCGGATCGAGTTCGGCGGCAAGGCGAGCCGCAGCTACAAGCTCGCGATCTTCGAATACCCGCGGCTGGAAAAATCCGATGCCGAGATTCAGTTCCCGGCCTACACACAGCTTGATTCCAAGAAGGTTCCCGACACGCGCCGAATCAGCGCCGTGGAAGGATCGACCGTCCGGATGGAATTGCTCCTCAACAAGACGGTCCGCAGCGCCAGTCTGGTCGGCCCCGAAGGCACCATAGCGCTCGACCTCCCGGCCGGCCGCGCGGCGGCGATGCTTCCGAGCATGGTCCTTACGCAGTCGCAGACGTTTCGTCTGGTGCTGGTCGATGCCGAAGGCCTGACCAACAGGATTCAGACACAGTTCGTCTTCGACGCGTTGCCCAACCGGCCGCCGGCTCTGAAATGGATTTCTCCCAAGGGCGATCAGCGTGTCTCGGCCCTTCAGGAAATGGCCTTCCGTGCCGAGGCCAGCGACGATTTCGGCCTCGTCGGCTACGGCTTCAACTTCATCATGCCCGACGGCTCCGAGAAGGAAGTCCGCGTGGCCGGAACCGGCGACACGAACAACCTGAAGGTCATCGTGCCGCCGAATGAGAAGAAGACCTTCGACCATCTCTTCTCGCTCGAAGGCATCCCGGCCGCCGTCGACGACCTCCTCACCTACCACGTCTGGGCCGAGGACATCGGGCCCGACGGAAAACTTCGCCGCACGCAGGGCGATCTTTTCCTGAGCGAAGTCCGTCCGTTCGAGGAGATCTTCCGCAAAGCCCCGCCCCAGGACGGCCAGAGCGAGCAGCAGCAACAGCAGCAGGAGCAACAACAGGGCAACGAAGCCACCAAGCTCGCGGATCTCCAGAAGCAGGTCCTCAACGCCACATGGAAGCTGCAACGCCAGCTTTCCGGCACGCGGTTGCCGTCCGGCTTCAAGACCAACCTTTCCGTCGTTCTCGAATCGCAGAAGAAGGCCATCGAGCTGGCCGAGGCGATGAAGGAGAAGGTCCAGGACCCGCGCGGCCAGAGCTTCCTCGACACGGCCCTCAAGCAGATGGAGCGCGCCGTGAAGGAACTCGGCGCGGCCAGCAAGGATCCGTTCCGGCTGTCCGAGGCGACCAGCGCGGAGAACGCCGCCTACTCGGCGTTGCTGAAACTTTCCGCACGCGAAACCCAAGTGACCCAGCGGAAACCCGGCCAGGGCGGCGGCGGTGGTGGCGGCCAGCAACAACAGCAGCAGCTCGACCAGCTCGAGATGAACGAGAAGGAGAACCGCTACGAGACCAAGTCCCAGGCCCAGCAGGCGAAGGCGCAGACGCCGGAACAGAAGGAGCAGCTCGACTTCCTCGCACGCCTCAAGGAGCTCGCCCAGCGCCAGCAGGACATCAACGAACGCCTCAAGGAAATGCAGAATTCGCTCGAGGCCGCCAAGACCGAGAAGGAAAAAGAGGAGCTCCGCCGCGAACTGAAGCGCCTCCGTGAAGAGCAGCGCGAACTGCTCGCCGATGCCGATGCCGCCCGCCAGAAGATGGAGCGGAACGACAAGAACGGCGAGTTGGCGGAGGAGCGCAAGAGCCTCGACGAGACCCGCAAGGACATGGAGAAGGCCTCGGAATCGCTAAACCAGGAGAAGGTGTCCGATGCGCTCGCCTCCGGATCACGTGTCGAGCGGGATCTCAAGAACCTGCAGGACGAGGTCCGCAAGAAGACTTCCAGCCAGTTCTCCGAAGCCATCCGCGACATGCGCGAGGAGGCCCGCAAACTCGCCGACAACCAGAAGGAACTTGGCGAGAAGCTGGCCGGTGAAAAGAAGCCCGAACGGCGGACGCTTAGCAGCGAGACCCCGACCGACAAGATCGCAGAGCAGCTGGCCCAGCAGAAGGCGGCGCTCACCAATCTGATCGGGTCCATGACCCAGGTTTCCCAGCAGGCCGAGGCCAGCGAACCGCTCCTTTCCAAGCGGCTCTACGACATGGTCCGCCAGCAGACGTTGAACAACACGGAAGACTCGCTCGACAAGGCCAGGCTCCTCGCCGAACGCAGCCTCAACCGCGAAGCGTCGCAATTCGAACAGCGCGCCCGCGAGGACATCAACAAACTCCGCCAAGGCGTGGAGCAGGCGGCGGAAAGCGTCCTTGGCGACGAAGCCCAGGCGCTGGAACTCGCGCGCAAGGAACTCGACGAACTCTCCAAGCAGCTCAATCGCGAACTCGCATCGCGCGGTGGCAACGGTCGTCAAGAAACCAATGGCAGCGGCGGCTTCCTCCGCGCCGGTTCATCGACCAACCGCGCCCGGGGCATGGCCAGCGGCGACTCCACGAATCGCGTGGGCGAGATGGCTTCGAATTCACGGAACGGTCAGCGCCAACCGGGGCAAAGCGATCCGCAGGAAGGCAACGATCCCAGCCAGTCCGGCAAGGATTCTCAGCCGGGCCAGCAACCCGGCGATCAAGGCAAGCAGGGCCAAAAGGGCAAACAAGGCCAGGGCAAACAGGGAGATCGCGCCCAGAAAGGCCAGCCCGGCCAAGGTCAGGAAGGGGAACAACCCGGTCAGGATGGCCAGAAGGGCAAGCAGGGTCAGAAGGGTAAACAGGGCCAGGGCAAACAAGGTCAGGGCGGCCAGCAGCCGGGACAGGGACAGGAAGGCGAGCAACCTGGCCAAGAAGGACAACCAGGTCAGGGTCAGGGCGGGCAAGGAAACCAGCCCGGTGATCGGCAGAACTCCCCGCAGCAGCGCCAAGGCGGGCAGCAGCCGCAGGAGCGCGATGGCTCGCCCGGATCATTCGACTTCGGCGGCGCCTTGGGTGGCGGCGGAGCCAATGGAGGAGCGAACGGCGGACCTTTGACCAGTGACAATTTCCGCGAATGGAACGAGAGGCTCAGCAACGTCGAGGAGATGGTCGGCGACGCCCGGATCCGCGACGACCTCGCGCAGGTGCGTGACCGGGTCCGTGCCGTCCGGGCCGACTTCCGTCGCACCGGCCGCGAACCGCAGTGGCAGATGGTCCAGGCGCAGATTCTCCAGCCGTTGGCCGAGGTGCAGAACCGCATCGCCGAGGAGCTGGCCAAACGCGGCTCCCGCGAAGCGCTGGTCCCGATCGACCGCGATCCCGTGCCCGCGCAGTTCACCGAGCAGGTCCGCCGCTACTACGAGAAGCTCGGACGGGACAACTGATCGCCGGCGCGATTGGTTTCGAAAAGCTGTTGCCTCTGCGCGGACGCTGGCAACCTTCTCCGCCATGAAGCCTTCGCTCCGGGTTCGATCCGCGTTCCTTCTTCCGGCGTTCGCCGCCTTCTTCGCAGTGGTGTCCGGCTGCGGACAGCGTGAGCTGGTCATCGACCGCGCCGCGCGCGACCAGACGCTCATGATGGGCAACCATTCCGAGCCGCGTGACCTCGACCCGCAGATCCTCACCTCGCAGCAGGAATACAACATCATGATGGCGCTCTTCGAAGGGCTGACTGCGCCGAATCCCAAGGATCTCAGTCCCGAACCCGGCGTCGCCGAACGCTGGGATGTCGCGCCGGACCTGATGTCCTACACGTTCCATCTGCGCAAGGACGCCAAGTGGCAGAACGGCCATCCCGTCACGGCGAAGGACTTCATCTACTCGTTCCAGCGGATGCTTTCGCCGAAGCTCGGCTCCGAATACGCCTACATGCACTGGGTGGTGAAGGGCGCTAAGGAGTTCAACGAGGGCAAGCTGAAGGACTTCACAAAGACCGGTTACTCCGCGCCGGACGACTACACGCTGAAGGTCGAACTGACTGGTCCGACTCCCTATTTCCTCTCGATGATGTATCACCAGTCGTGGTTTCCGGTCCATCGCGCGACGATCGAGAAGTTCGGCCCCATCGACGAGCGCGCGACCCAGTGGACCCGTCCCGGAAACCACATTGGCAACGGACCGTTCCGGCTGAAGGACTGGAAGCCCAACCAGGTCATCACCGTCGAGAAGAGTCCGACCTACTGGGACGCCGCGAAGGTCACGCTGAACCAGATCCAGTTCTTCCCCATCGACAGCCAGGACTCCGAGGAACGGACCTTCCGCGCCGGCCAGCTCCACATCACGCAGTCGCTGCCGCAGGCGAAGATCGACGTCTACAAGGCCGATCATCCGGAGTTCCTCACAATCCATCCGTTCTTCGGCACCTACTTCTTCCGCATGAACGTGACCAACGGCGTGCTGGCCGACGTGCGCGTGCGGCAGGCGCTGGGCATGTCGATCGACCGTGAAGCCCTCGTGAAGACCGTGGCGCGCGGCGGTCAGCTTGCGGCCTACAGCATCGTCCCGCCCGGGACCGCCGGCTACAACGCGCGCACGCAGGTCAGGTTCGACATTCCCGCGGCGAAGGACCTGATGGCGAAGGCGGGATTCCCCGATGGAAAGGGCTTCCCGAAGGTCGAGGTGCTCTACAACACGGACGACGGCCACAAGAGCATCTGCGAGGCGCTCCAGCGGATGTGGAAGGAGAACCTCGGCGTCGACATCTCGATTGTGAACCAGGAGTCGAAGGTCTGGCAGGACACGATGATGCAGATGAACTACCAGATGGCCCGCTACGCGTGGATCGGCGACTATCTCGATCCGAACAGCTTCCTCGACATGTTCCTCACCGGCGGCGGAAACAACCAGACCGGTTGGTCGAACAAGGAGTTCGACCGCCTTATCGAGGAAGCCGGACGGACCTCGGATGCGGCCAAGCGCATCGAGCTCTTCCAGCAGGCCGAGACCATCCTGGTGAACGAAGCGCCGACGATCCCGATCTACTTCTACACCCGCGTGGCGCTGGTGCGTCCCGAGGTGAAGGGCTGGGAGCGCAACCTCCTCGACATTCATCCCTACAAATACGTGTCGCTGGAGAAGGGGAAGAAGTGAGGCGCCGGATGAACACCCCCGAAACTTTTCCAACCATCGTGTCCCGCGCCCTCGCCCTCGTTCTCGGTTGCACGTTCGCCCTCGTTCTCTTCGGCTGCGGATCGAAGGAGACCACCGTCCAAACGGGTGACCGCGACCAGGTGCTGCACAAGGGCAACGGAACCGAACCGCGCGACCTTGATCCGCACACCATGATCTCGGTCGAGGAGGACAACATCATGCAGGCGCTCTTCGAGCCGCTGGTGTGGCGGCATCCCGATACGATGGCTCCGACGCCCGGTGTGGCGGAGAAGTGGGACATCTCACCCGACGGAAAGGTCTTCACGTTCCACCTTCGCAAGAACGCCCGCTGGTCTAATGGCGATCCTGTGACCGCGCGCGATTTCACCTACTCGATCCAGCGCTGCCTCACGCCGGAACTCGCCGCCGAATTCGCCTTCTACCTTTATCCCATCCGTGGCGCGGAAGCGTTCAACACCGGAAAGTCGAAGGACTTCTCGACCGTCGGCGTCGAGGCCGTCGATGACCACACGCTGAGGCTGACCCTTGCCGACCCGACCCCCTACTTCATGTCGCTGCTGACCATTTCGACCTACATGCCCGTGCACCGCGCCACTGTCGAGAAGGCCGGGGGCGGCTCCCGCAAAGGAACCCTGTGGACTCGTCCCGGAAATCACGTCGGCAATGGACCGTTCACGCTCTCCGAATGGTCGCCCTCCAAGCGCATCACGCTCCGGCGAAACACGAACTACTGGAACGCCGCCAACGTGAAGCTGGCCGAAGTGCGCTTCTACCCGATCGAGAATTCCGACACCGAGGAGCGCGCCTTCCGCGCCGGGCAGCTCCACCTCACCGCCGCATTGCCCACGTCCAAGATCGCCTCATACCGGAAAGACGAGCCCCAGCTCCTCCGCACCGTCCCTTATCTCCGTGCGCAATACATCGGGTGCAACGTGACCAACGGAGTGCTCGCCAACCGCCTTGTCCGGCGCGCGCTCGGCCTCGCCATCGACCGCGAAGGCATCGTGAACACGGTTACGCGCGGCGGTGAAACCCCGGCGTGGTCTTTCGTCGCGCCGAAGATGGCCGGCTACGAATCCCGTGCGCGCCTTCCCTTCGATGCCGCCGGCGCCAAGAAGGCCCTCGCCGACGCGGGATTCCCGGACGGCAAAGGATTCCCAAAACTGCAGATGATCTTCGACAACGCCGAGCTCACCAAGATCACCGCCGAAGCGATCCAGCAGATGTGGCGCACGACGCTCGGCATCGAGGTCGGGCTGCAGAACATGGAGAAGAAGGTCTACCTGGACCGAACCAACCCGAACCAAAAAGACTACCAGCTCTACCTCGGTGGTTGGACGCCGGATTATCCCGATCCGATGGGCTTCCTCGAGATGTGGGGATCCAGTTCCACGGCGAACTACGCCGGTTTCCGCAACGCGGCCTACGACGACCTGCTGACCCGTTCCGGCCGTGAACTCGACGTGACCAAACGCATGGAACTCATCCGCCAGGCCGAGGACCTGTTGACCGAGGAAGCGCCCATCCTGCCGATCTACCACCACGCCCGCGTCTACCTGAGCCGTCCGTCGGTGAAAGGCTGGCATACAAACCCCCTCGACACCCACGCCTACAACCGCGTCTACCTCGAAGGCGGTGGGAGATGACGGAGTTACAGGGCGCCAGTATTTCAATGAGAACCAAGCGTCTCTTGATAGCCGGATTTCTAATGGCTCCTGCGTGTTTCGTCGTCCTGGTCTTTGGCGGGGAAGTCGAGTTGCTGCTTTGTCCGCAGGCGCTGGTCGTTATGTTTCTCAGGCAATCGCAGGGCGGCTACGATTCGTTGGGCGCAGCTGGCAGCCCTGACCTTGCGGTTGCTCTGATCTACGGTCCACTGGTCGGCTGGATTCTCTCTCATGCCGACCGTGAAGGCAGATTGCGGCGAGTGGCTTTCCGCGCTGCTTTTCTACACATCGCAGCTGTTGGCCTGGCGCTGCTTGCCTGGGAGTTTAGGAACTACGTTTGGGGGCACGCCCGTTGATCGCTCGGTTCATGTAGCCGAGAAATGTCTGGTTGCGCCAGCTACCCCGCAAACGGATTCCCCGCGACCTTCGCGGCCTTCTCCACCTTCGGTCGTTTTGCCAGAGCGCACGGGACGTAGACCCAGCTCACAATGAGGTGCAGCGCCATCACACCGGCCAGCAGCGGCAGGTCGAGCAGCCGCAGCGCGTAAAGGACCACACCGGCCGTCAGGATCACGGATCCGGTCATCTGCGCCGCGCCGGACATCTTCCATGAGCCGATGATCGTCAACTCCCGGTCGGCGAAGAAGGCGAGCAGGCGCACCGGTAGGAAATAGATCGTCGCGCATGCCGCCCAAACGATCATCAGCCCGGTCATCACGCCCAGCGCGGTCACGATGTAGACGAGCGGTTTCCATGCGCCCCATTTCGGCTCCATCTGGCCGCGGCCTATGGCGAAAGTCCACGAGACGTCGTAGGGCCGAGTGACGCAGCCGAGGATTCCACAGGCGCTGAAGTTGGTCGCGCCAAGGCGGACGTCGAGATCGGCTGGCCTGTCGGGCACCACCGCTGACTTTTCGGACAATGAAATGCTCAGAAAAGCCGCCGCCGCCGCCGGTTTGGCCGGGCCGAGACCGATGACTTCGCCCCGGCTCATCACTGCGTCTTCGGGAATCTGGCGGATGAAGTCGCCTATGACCGGGGAGACGTTGGTGGTGACGAAGAACACCATCGCGACTGCGGTGCCGAAGGAGAACAGGAGCTGCACCACGAACAGGCGCGTCAGGGAAGCCCCGGCAAACGCCGCCGCTCCGCCGGGAGTCAGCGGCTGCAGGGGTTTGTTCAAGATTTCCCAGCTCAAGGGCGTTTCGGATTTCAGGTCACTTTCTTCAGCCGCGCCACGAAGGCTCCGTCCACACCGTCGTCCATCGGCGTGAGCGCGCGTTGCCGTTCGACGGTGAACTCCGGGTGTTTGGCGAGAAACTCCGCGACCACTTCTTCGTTCTCCTCCGATTCCAGACTGCACGTGCTGTAGACGAGGATGCCGCCGGGTTTCAGCCGGGCCGCACAACGTTCCAGGATTTGCAGCTGGTCCGTGCGGAGCCGGATGATCTCGTCCGGCCGAACGCGCCAGCGGAGCTGCACGCGACGGCGGAGCACGCCGGTGTTGGAGCACGGGGCGTCGATGAGGATGCGGTCGAAGGGTTCGCCGGTGGGCGCCTCCTGCAGCGGGTCGGCCCAGACCGCGGTGATGCTCCGGAGGCCGAGCCGCATGAAGTTCTGTTTCACCGTTTCCAGGCGGCCTTGGGCGCTGTCCTCGGCGATGATCTCGCCGCGGTCCTGCATGCGTTGTGCGATGTAGGTGGCCTTGCCGCCGGGCGCGGCGCATGCGTCGAGGATCCGTTCGCCGGGCTGCGGGTCGAGCTCGGCCACCGCCAGGAGAGTGCTCGGATCCTGCACGTAGAAGCCGCCCTTGAGGAAGCTTTGCAACTCGCTCAGCGGCGGGTGGCTGGCGAACTCGTAGACGAGATGGTCTTCGACCCAGGGAAACGACTTCGGCAACGCCTGCACGCCTTCCTCCGTCCACGCGGCCTCAAGATCGGCGACTGTGAAATGGACCGCGTTGCGCCGGGCGAAGGTGGACGGCGCCGTGTTGTTCCACGCGAGGAGCGCGGCCGTCTTTTCCGCACCCCAGCGTGCGAGCCAGCGATCGACGAGCCACGCGGGTTGCGACCAACCAAGCGCGGGTTGTTCGTTGCGGAGGCGGGCCAATTCCGCGCGGATGATTTCACCGTCGCGCAGGCTGGCGCGGAGGACGGCGTTGATGAAGCCCGCCTGCGAGACGAGGCCCATCGCCTTCGAAAGATTGACCGTCTCGTGAACCGCGGCGTGGTCGGGAACGCGGTCGAGCCAGAAGAGCTGGTAGAGCCCGAGGCGGAGAAGCTCCTCCAACGCAGCCTTCTGGGGCCGGTGCTGCGTGCGGCGGGAGATGAGCCAGTCCAGCGTCGCCCGCCAACGCACTGTGCCGAAGACCAGCTCGCGGCAGAGCCCTCGGTCATGGTCCGGCAGGTCCGCCGCGGCCAGATGCGTCTCCAGAACGTCCTCGATGAACCCACCATCGCGGGCTTCGAGGAGCGTGCGCAGGGCAATTTCTCTTGGTCTTTGTCCGATCACACGGGTATTACCTAAAGACCGGACGTTCAACGCGAGATTTGATTTTTGGCACAATGAGAGACGAATTCGAGAAACTGGCGGCAAGCGGCAAGATCAAGCCGCATCACGTGGAACCCCTTGTCGCGCTGACGGAGCAGCGTTTCTGCGTCCACAAGAGCTGGGGTTTCGGACGCATCAGCCAGGTCGACCTGGTGTTCGCGCGCTTCACGATCGATTTCCAGGGCAAGGCCGGACACGCGATGGATCTCAGCTTTGCGGCCGATTCCCTCAAGGCCATCGCCGCCGACCACATCCTCGCCCGTAAACTTTCCGACATCGACTCCCTCCGCCGCCTCGCCGCGCAGAACCACCTCGATCTCGTGAAGCTGGTCCTCAACAGCTACGGCGGCAGGGCCACGCCCGACCAGGTCATGCAGGCTCTCGTTCCCGACGTCATCCGGGACGACTGGAAGAAGTGGTGGGAAGCCGCCAAGCGAGAGATGAAGAAGGACGGCCACTTCACCCTTTCCAGCAAGAAGACCGACCCGATCACCTACACCGCCGGCGAATCCACCCTCGGCAGCCGTATCCTCGCCGATTTCAAGGCCGCCAAGGGCCTCAAGATCCGCGTGGGAGTGGTGACCGAAGCGCTCAAGAGCTTCGACGACGTCGACGGCAAAGTGGAATTGGCCACCGAGATCATCGCCGCGCTCAACGCCGATATATCCAGCCATCAACGCACCCAGCCGGCCATCGCGTTGGAAGCGATCTTCGTCCGTGACGAACTCGCCCAGGCCGCGGGACTCAAACCTGCCGAAGGCGAGCTTTCCGCCACCGCGCTCTGGCAGCAGGACACCATCCGCGTCGCCTCGCTGTTGGAAGACATCACCGCCGCCAAGCAGCGCAAGGCCCTCCAGTCCTTCAAGGAATCCACCCCGGTCTGGTCCGAGGCGCTCCTCGGAATCCTGAACAACGTCTCCACCAAGCTGGCCGGTGAAATCGGCTACACGCTCATCGCCGGTGGCCGCGGGGATTTCTTCAAGGCCGACCTGAACCGCCTCATCAGCCAGCACTCCGCCAGCTCCGACCTGCTGCTGTGGCTCGCCAAGGAACGCTCCGATTCCTACGCGGATATCCTCAACGCCGAGGTCTTCCGCGCCATGCTGACCGCGATCGAGCGCGACCAGTTCATGGAGAAGCGCTCCAACAAGCTGCGCGACTACATCCTCAGCGACCAGGAACTCATCGTCGACCTGATCGGTTCGTCGGACCTCGAGGTCATCAAGGATCTCACCCGTTCGCTCCAGCTTTCGCCCGTGTTCGACGACATGGACAAGCGCTCGCTCCTCGGCCGCATCGTCAAAGCCTACCCCGCCATCCAGTCGCTCATCTCCGGCGAGCAGACCCGTCAGGACAACAGCATCCAGGTTTCTTGGGCGAGCCTTGAGCGCCGCAAGAACGAGTATACGACGCTTGTGCAGAAGGCGATCCCGGCAAACCGCGAGGAGATCGCCATCGCCCGCAGCTACGGCGACCTTCGTGAGAACCACGAATACAAGGCGGCCAAGGAACAGCAGCGCGTCCTGATGCGCCGCAAGGCCGAGTTGGAGATCGACCTCGCCCGCGCAAAGGGATCCGACTTCGCCAACGCCAAGACCGAAGCCGTGGGCCTCGGCACCAAGGTCAACGTGACCGATACGGCCAACAACCAGCCTGAAGTCTACTCGATCCTCGGCGCTTGGGACGGCGATCCGGACAACAATTTGATCAGCTACCTCACGCCGATGGGCCAGGCGCTCTTCAACCGCAAGGTCGGCGAAGTGGTGCCCTTCGAGATCGGCGGCAAGACCCGCAACCTCCGCATCGACTCGATCACCGTCGCCTGACCGGCCGTGGAACCCTGCCAGAATCTACAGGCCGTCGCTTGCAAGAGCGGCGGCCTGATTCATTTTGCGTGCACATGAACCGCTTCCATCAGCAGCTGCTCTGCGCCTCCATCCTTTCGACCTGCGCCTTCAATGCCCTGGCTGAAGGGCCCGCCTCCAACTACGGCGGCTCCTTCTCCGCGCGCTTCGGCTACAGCGCCCCCGCCGACATCTCGCGCGGCACCGCGAACCTCGGCGAGATGGACGCCGTCGAAGTCGGCCTGCGCTACACCGCGCGCATCCGCGTCAGCGACACCTACGCCTACAATGTCGGCGTCGACTACGAGCGCTGGGGTTTCTCCAAGGCGCCCGGATTGGCCGTGCCGAACACGCTCCAGGGCGTCTCGCTCGTCCTCGGCAACCGTTGGAAGTTCGCCGACAAGTGGACCCTCGCGTTGTCCGCCCGGCCCGGCCTCTACTCCGACTTCGATGACATCAGCGGCGACGACTTCAGCGTGCCGGTCACCGTTTTCTTCAGCTACGATCTGAATCCGCGCTGGCAGTTCCTCTTCGGCGTGAACTTCCAGTCCGGCCGCGACATTCCCGTTCTTCCGGCCATCGGCGCGGTCTGGAAACCGACCGAGCAATGGACGATCTCGATCACGCTGCCGCGTCCGAATGTCACGTATGCCTTCGACGACAAGCTGGCGATCTTCGCCGGCGGTGAGCTGACGGGTGGCGCCTACACCGTGGGCGACAAGTTCGGCACGCGCCTAGGCGATCCGACTCTCGACGGCGAACTGCTGACCTACCGTGAGATCCGCGCCGGAGCCGGTGTCCGCTACGATGTCTCCAAGAAGCTCCGTCTCGAAATGGAGGGCGGCTGGGTCATCGACCGCCGTTTCATCTACCACGACCGCGACCTCCAGTTTAACGGCGACGGCGCGCCCTACGTGCGCATTGGCCTGAGCGGCTCCTACTGACCGGGCGCAGCCGCCGAGGTAACGAGGCGGGAGAGCCAGAGCGACCCTTTGAACCAATCCGGAAAGACGTGGCAACGATCACTGAACTTAACTGCGGCAGTTGTGGAGTCACTTATGTCGCGACGCTTGGTCTTGTTATGTTTGGAGGAGTGGGAGCGTGCGAAGCATGCGGCGAACCGGGTGGCTGGTCCGACTTAAAGAAAGGCAGGCAACCTTGTCGGGTCTGCGGCGGAAGAGTGTCAGAAACAGCTCTTCCAAAATGTCCACGCTGTGGTTCTCGAAGTGTCGTGCGCGGTCGCGACACTGGCAGGGCTGACTGAGATTGCTGTTTGGAGTGGGTTTGCTCCCGTCGCTTTCTCAGCCACGGATGACCATTCCAAATTTATAGAACGCTGGAAAAGGGAAGCATGGGCAAATGCGCTCCGCTGCATTGTTCAGGCGTCGCGTTCGTGCCCACACTTCAGCCCTTTGCACTCGAATGGCCGCAGCCAGACGAACGCTGAGTCGATTCGAGCCATCCGTGAACGTGTGCATTTAGGTTTTTGTTACTGAGGTAAGAGCTCTTCTCGAAATAGCTCTAAGACCGGGTCGCTGGTCGCACTTGCTGAGTCTGTGTCTCCCCGCGGATCGGCTGCTCCTCCGATAGGCAGTGGCCCTCAGGCGTCCTCTGCTGTGACCCAATGCGGCTACAGCCGTTTCTTCAGCTCCCGCTCCCGCAGCCACGCGAAAATCACGGGGGTCACGATAAGGATGTGGACGAGACTGCTGAGGACGCCGCCGATCACGGGCGTGGCAAGGGGCTTCATGACCTCGGCGCCGGCGCGGGCGCTCCACATGATGGGCAACAGGCTGGCGATGGTCGTGGCCACGGTCATGACCTTGGGCCGCAGCCGCAGCTTGGCCCCGTCCTTGACGGCTTGGATGAGGTCGGCGGCGTTGAAGGCGTCGCCGCGTTCGGCCTTCTTCTTGGCCAGCATCTCCTCGAGGAACACGACCATCACGACCCCCGTCTGGATGGCGATGCCGAAGAGCGCGATGTAGCCGACCCATACGGCCACGCTGAAATTGTAGCCCAGCCACCATTGGAGGAAGACGCCGCCGCTGAGCGCGAACGGGACCGCGAGCAGGACGTGCGCGGCTTCGCTGAAGGACTGGTAGGTGATGAAGAGCAGAAGAAAGATGACCAGCAGAACAACGGGGATGATCAGGAGCAGCGTCTTCTCGGCGTGGATCTGGTTCTCATACTGGCCGCTGTATTCGATCGTCATGCCCGTGCCGAGGAGGCCCGGCTCGATCTCGCGCTTCAGCCGCGTCTTTACGTCGTCGACGAAGCCGCCGAGGTCGCGGTCCTGCACGTTGGATTGGACGAAGACACGCAGGCGCCCGTTCTCGCTGGCGATCTCGCTCGGGCCAAGGACGCGCCGGATCTCCGCCACTTGGCCTAGGGGAATCACCTGGCCATTGGGCGCGGTCACGAGCACGTCGCCCAGCCGTTCGATGTCGTCGCGCTCGCTGCGTTCGAGGCGCACTTGGATGGGAAACCGTTCACGCCCTTGGATCGTGGTGGAAACGTTCTTGCCGCCCATCCCCGCTTCGACGACGTCGAGCACGCCCTGCGCGGACAGGCCGAAGCGCGCCATGGCTTCGCGTTTGAGATGGATTTCGACGTAGGGTTTGCCCTGCACGCGCGACGCCGCGACACCCAGGGCCCCGCGGACATCGCGGACGATCTTCTCCACCTCGAAGGCCTTGGCCTGAAGCGCGTCGAGGTTGTCGCCTAGGATCTTCACGCCGACCTGGGCGCGGATGCCGGTGCTGATCATGAGAATGCGGTTCTCGATCGGCTGGAGGAATCCGGGGATGTAGCCCGGCACAGTCGTCAGTTTTTGCGCCAACTCGGCCCTGAGCATCTGGATGGTCATCCCTTCGCGCCAGGTTGGGTTGCGTTTCACCCGCCAACCGTCGGCGATGTATTCGGGCTTCAACATGATCGTCGTCTCGATCATCTCGACGGGCGCCGGATCGGTCGCAGTCTCCGCGCGGCCGAGTTTGCCGGCGACGGACTCCACTTCGGGCGTGTCGCGGATGACGCGGTCCTGCCACGACATGATGCGCTTTACCTCGGTCAACGACGTGCTTGGCAGCAGCACGGGCATGAAGAGCAGGGAACCCTCGTTCAAAGTCGGCATGAACTCGCGGCCGAAGCCGGCAAACAGCCGCGCGGGCAGTGACGACGAACCGAGGCCCAACGTGGAAAACCAGCTCTTCGGCAGGCCCCACGCCATGGCCTGGGAGAACAGGAGAATCGCCGCAGCCAGTGTCAGCACCGTCTTGCGGCGGTGCAGCGCCCAGTCGAGGACGGGCTCATAGATCTTCAGCAGGAAACGGATGATCCAGTTGCGGTCCTCGCTGTGGAAGGGTCCACGCACGAGCAGCGAGCACAGCACCGGCACGATGGTCACGGCCAGCAACGTGGCGCCGACCAACGCGAACGTCTTCGTCCATGCGAGTGGATGGAAGAGTTTGCCTTCCTGGCCGCCCATCACGAACACGGGCACAAAGGCCAGGATGACGATGGCCATCGCGAAGAAGATGGGACGGCCGACCTGCTGGGCGGCGGCGAGGGTAATCTCCCAGGTTTCCCGGGCGGTCAGACGGGCATGTGAGACATCTCCTTTCTTCGCTTTCTCCTCCTCCGCCCGTTCGCAGTGCCGGATGACATTTTCCGTCATCACGATCCCGGCGTCGACAAGCACCCCGATGGCGATGGCGATTCCGGAAAGCGACATGATGTTCGACGAGATGCCGAAGTGGTTCATGAGGATGAACGACACCAGGATCGAGACCGGCAACGGGATCGTGACGATCAGGATGCTGCGGAAGTGGAAGAGGAAGATGATGTGCGCCAGCGTCACGAGGAGGATCTCCTCGACGAGCGCCACCCGGAGCGTGTCGATCGTCCGGCCGATCAGATCCGAGCGGTCGTAGAATGATTTGATGCTCACGCCCGGCGGCAGGCTGGGGCTGATCTGCCGGATTTTTTCCTTCACGGCATCGATCACCTGCTTGGCGTTTTCGCCGGTGCGCATGACCACGATCCCGCCAACGGCTTCCTGGCCGTCCACGTCCAGCGCGCCGCGGCGGAACTCGCCGCCGATCCCGATGTTCGCGATGTCGCGCAGGTAGATCGGTGTGTTGTTCCGTTCGGCCACCGCGATCAATTCGATGTCCGTCGCGTTGGTGATGAGGCCGACGCCGCGCACGACGAACTCCATGCCGTTTTCCTCGATGACCTTCCCGCCCACGTTGAGGTTGGCCTGGCTCACCGCCTCCATCACGCGCTGGAGAGACACGCCGGCCGCACGCATCTTCGTTGAGGACACTTCCACCTGATACTGCTTCACAAAGCCGCCCACGCTCGCGACCTCCGCGACGCCGGGAACACTTTGCAGTTGGTAACGCACGAAGTAGTCCTGCAAGGCCCGGAGCTGCCCGAGGTCGTATCCGCCCGAAAGCGCGAGGCTCGGGTCGACCGCGAGTGAATACTGGTAGATCCAACCGAGGCCGGTCGCATCGGGCCCAAGCAACGGCGTGACGCCGGCGGGCATGAGGTTGCCGAGGTAGTTCAACCGTTCGAGCACGCGGGAACGGGCGAAGTAGTTGTCGATCTTGTCCTCGAAGATCACGGTTACGAGCGAGAAGCCGAACATGGAGTTCGCCCGCACGGTCTTCACGCCGGAGAGGCCCTGGAGGTTGACGGACAATGGATACGTCACCTGGTCCTCCACCTCCTGCGGACTGCGGCCCGGCCAGTCGGCGAAGACGACCACCTGGTTTTCGCTCAGGTCCGGGATCGCGTCGATAGGCGTGGATCGGAGCGCCTTCACGCCCCAGGCGGCCACGATCAGGGTCGCGCAGACGACGAGGAAGCGGTTCCGCAGCGACCATTCGATGATGCGGGCGATCACGGTTTCACCTCCGTTCCGCAGTCGAGCATCTCAGCCCCGAAGTAGGGATTGCGGATCGATCCTTCGCCTAGTTGGAGCCAGAACGCGTTGGCAGGGGCGGCGGGGAAGGATTTTTTTGTCATGGGACATTGGAAGAGCCGTGGCACCAAAGTCCCGACGGTGGATCTGGTCAGCTTGGCCAGTTCGACCACCGGCGTGACGAACGCGTGGAAGCGGGCGCGGGCGGTGGCGATGTCGCCGGGTGGTGGCCAGTGGGCCGCGCGGTTGGCCGCTTCCATCTGGGATGCGAGGCTGGGAATGGTTTTCAGAATTTCAGCCGCCGCCGGCACAACGGTGTGGAGCGCGACGCTGCGATCTTGGAAGGCTTTCAGGTCATCCGCTGCGAGCGCGCGTGCCAGATTGTCCGCCACGGCGAACACGCCCTGTAGTGCCGACGTTTGTTCAGCGTTGAGGGGGGTGGACGGGCCGGACGATTTGGTTGTTTCCGGCGTTCCCGCGCCCGAGTTGAGCTGCGCCTGCGCGTCGATGAGCAGGTTGCCCCGGGTCACGACGCGCTCGCCTGCGGCCACGCCACCGAGCACTTCGACGAGGTCGTCTCCCGATCGACCGAGGGTGACGCGTCGCTGCTCATAGGCGGCCCGGCCCTTCTCGACGTAGACCATCGGGACGCCGCCTGCGTTGAGGACGGAACTGCGCGGAATGGCCAGCACTTCGGGCACGACCGACGTCACCCGGGCGTCGGCGAGCAGCCGATGGCTGATGTCGCGCCGAGGCACGCCGCCGGTTTCGGAGAGCGGATTTGGAATCTCGACGCGGACCTTGGTGGAGCGGGTCTTCTCGTCGAAGTTCGGATCGATGAAGGCGATGCGGCCGGACAACGTGCGGCCTGGCAACGCGGCGGAAGACACTTCGACCACCTGTCCCTGCTTCAGCCAGCCGAGGTCGCGTTCGTAAACCTCGAGCTTGAGCCACATGGTCGTGAAGTCGGCCAACTCGAACATCTTTTCGCCCTCCGTGATCGACTGCCCCTCGTAGACGTTCCGGGCGACGACGGTGCCTGTCATGGGGGAGAGGATTTCGAACAGGAGATTCGTTTCCGAGAACGTGTTCGGCAGTTGCGCGACCTGCAAGGCGGAGAGTCCCAGCGCACGCAGACGGGAGGTGGCCGCATCCATCCAGTTTCCCGTCGCGGCGTCCGCCGGCGAAAGCATGGAACGGCGGAAGGTGAGATACTCCCGCGCCGCGTTGAGAAGCATGGGGCTGTAGATCGTGGCCAATGGCTGGCCCTCGGTCACTTCGGCGCCCTGGTAGTTCACGTGGAGCCGCTCGATGCGCGCGTCGACGTAGGCCGAGAGAATGCGATGGCGCGTGTCGTCGTCGTCGATCGTTCCGGCGAAGCGCAGCGTGTGGGTCAACGGCCGGCGAACGGCTTCCGAGGTCGCGACGTGGATCGCCTGGACGGAGTTGGTGCCCAACGTCACAAGGCCCTGGCCCGCCCCGGAATCCAGACCCTTGTCGCCGCTATAGACCGGGGCGAGATCCATTCCGCAGATGGTGCACTTGCCGGGCTTGTCCGACTTGATCCACGGATGCATCGGCGACTGGTAGAACAGCGGGGCGCCGGATGCCGTGGCTTGGGCCGGGTTCCCGATCCCGGATGCCGGATGCCGGATGCCGCGCAGGAACCAGCCCGCCGAAATCGCGAGGCCAACAACGGTCAAAGAGAGGAGAAAACGTTTCATAGGACGAAAGAATCAGGGTTTGGAACCGGCATCCGGAATGCGCGATCCGGCATCGATTGCCGGGTCGTTCAGCGCCTCGATCGCTTCGAGGTCGGCGAGTCCGCAACAGAGGGTGATCTCGGCCAGCATCTGCCACTGCTCGGCCGTGGCGTTGGCCAGCATGCGTTGACCGTCGAGCCACTGCCGACGGATGTCGAAGAGTGAAACGAGGTCGCCGCTGCCCGAAACCCAGCTGCTGCGCATTGCCTCAAGCATCTCCGTCGTGCGTGGCAGGATCCGGTCGCGGTAGGCGATCGCTTCCCGGCGCGCATTGCCGGCCAGCGTGGCAATACGATCCGCCTCCACCGGGACGAATCGCTCGTAGTCCCCGGCGTCGAACCGGGCCGCCTGGGCTTCGGCTTCGGCGCGGGCCACGTCGGCCCGATAACGGCTCCGGTTGAACCACGGCACGGACATCGCGACGCCGACTAGTCCCTCGCGCGCTTCGCCGTTGCCGGAGAATTGGCGGAGTTCACCGAAGACCTTCACGTCGGGCCTTGCGGCGCGTTTGGCGACGTCGATGCCGGTGGCGGCCGCCTCGGCCGTGCGATTGAACAGTTTGAGCTTCGCCTCGTTGCGGAGGGTCAGCTTGCGGAAGCGGTCGTTGAACCGGAGCTCGGGACCGAGGTCGGGAAGATCCAGTTGCGGCCACGGCGCGGAGTCCTCACGGCCGAGGAGACGGTTGAGCTGTGAGCGGGATTGCCGGGCCAGCTGCTGTTCCGACGCGAGCCGTGTGGACTGAAGGTCGAGCTCGTTCTGGAGACGCAGCACTTCGGCGGTCGTGCCCGAGCCGGTCCCAGCGCGTTGTCGGGCGAAATCGATGAGCGCGCCCAGCCAGCGGAGATCCTCGGTCATGACGGCGACCGTCCTGTCGGCGAGGGCGGTGCGGAGAAACTGTCGGACGAGTTCGAGGCGCAGTTGTTGGAACTGGTAGTCCACTCCGGCCGAGGCCACTTGGATCGAGGATTCGGCGGCGCTTCTTTCCGCCGCCACCCGACCCCACAGGGGCAGGCTTTGGGACACGCCGTAGACGAGATCGCCGTCATCCTCGCGTTTTGGGCGCGAGGCGAGGGAGATTCCAAGCGAGACATCCGGGTTGGCCCAGGATCGAACGCCGGCAAAGCGGAATTCCGCAGAAGTCCGCCGGGCCTGGGCGGCCTTGATCGCGGGGGAATTGGTTCGCAGTTCCTCGGAGTAGGAACCGAGAACGGCGGAGGTCAGCTTGAGGCGGTTGGTCTCCGACGACGCCATCGATGTCAGGGCGAGACACGAACAGCCGGTGGCCACCATCAAACGTCGAATGAAGGCGGAGCAGCGAAACAGAATGGAGATTTTCATCGGAACAGGCGGCCGGAGGATGCCGGCCAGTAAACAAGTCAGGGAAGGGATCCGTTGTCTGGCTAAGCCAGTCGGCGGGACGACTTGGGCACGATGAAGGAGGTCAGCGAACGACGCGGAGACACTTCAGGCGTGCGGGCCTGTTCTCAGATGAGGAGCAGACAGTGGCGCAGGAACAGCGACACCGGTTTCCGGGAGGAGGGCTCGGTCATCGCCGAGCGGGCGGGACACGGTCTGTCGGGCGACAGTTCGTAGAGGACGGCTAAGGCGCTCGCAGGAATCTGCAGGCGTTCGCTGCCCGATGGTGCCGGGCTTGATTCGCGGACGGGTGTTGAGCTGCTGCCGGTCGGCGCCACGCAACAGGCGCACCGGGCGCAGGGGGACTTCTCGGCCATGCCGCAGGCGTGGCCCCCTGAAGAGGTGCCGTTCGCGGAGGCGGGACGCGAGAACACGCCGTCACCTAGGATCAGCAGCAGGCTGAAGATGATGGCGACGGCGTGTTTCATGACATCAGTGGGATCGGCGGAAAGCCGACCGGGGATTACTTCTTAGCCTTGGCTTCGGCTTCGGCGAGCTTCTTGACGAACTTGGCGGGCTCCTTGTCGAAGTCCTTGCGGCACGACTTGCAGCAGAGCTGGAACTCCTGGCCTTTGTATTCGAAGACAACGGGCTTGCCCATCTCTCCGAGCTTCTCGTCGGAGACGATGCAGACGTCGAGCTTGTAGGGTTTTGCCTTGGCGTCGGCTTTCTTGTCCGCGGCTTGGACCGAAGTGAACCCGAGGACCAGGGCGGCGGCTGTGAATGTCAGGATCGATTTCATGATGTATGGATGAAGACGGTCTACGGTCGGAAGTATGGACCGGGAACAGGCCTCCCGCACTCAAATCTTTTTTGGTCGGCTGGATGACCGGGCTCTGGAAATGAGAAACCCGGAGGTCGTTGCCGGCCTCCGGGTCCTTGTCTCCTACCCAACCAACCGCACCCTCATGCGGCCGGAAATCTTCGTTGTCGGACGACGGTAGAGACCCTGGTCGATGGGCGACGTTCAATCCTCCATTGGAAATCTTCCTTGGTCGGGGTGAAGCTCATCCCGTGCACGATATCGCGACTCCCCATTCCGTGTTCGTGGCGTTGGGCTCCAATCTGGGTAACTCCGCGTCGATCTTGGGGGAAGCCATGGAGCGGCTGGAGGTCATGTCGGCGGGCCCTGTCCGGCGCTCGTCGTTTTGGGGCACTTCGCCTGTCGATTGCCCGCCGGGTTCGCCGCCGTTCGTCAACGCGGTGGTCGCACTGACTCCGGTGGCCGGCGAAACACCCGAGACTTTGCTCGGCAAACTCAAGGACCTTGAGCGCGAGTTCGGCCGGCGCCCGAAGAAGGTTCTGAATGAGCCCAGGCCGTTGGACTTGGACATCATAGCGTGGGGAAACGAAACGTGGTCGACGCCGGCGCTCACGCTGCCGCACCCGCGCGCGGTCCAGCGCCAGTTCGTGCTTCGGCCGCTTGCCGAGATCGCGCCGGACGTGGTTTTGCCGGGCGAGGTGAATTCGGTGGCCGCGCTTCTCGCCAAGCTGCGCACCGACGAAGTGATCCGGCGGTTGGAAGGGCCCGGCCGGCCGGAGTATGATTCGATCCAGTGAGGATCCCTGCATGAAACCTCTCCTGCCATTCTTCCTGGTAGTCTCTGTGCTCGCGCTCTCCGCTGCGGAACCGGCGCCGAGTGACTGGGAGAAGCTGTCTTCCAAGATCGACGCGGACTTTGTCCGGCGACTCGCCCGGACCGGGGAAACGAATGCCCGTGCCCAAGCCGTCGAAGAAGCACTCAGCCGTGCGGCCGTGTTCCGTGCCTTCCACGAGAAATCGCCCGGCGATGAAAACACCGCCAATGCCCAACGGGCCGAACGCGCCTATCTTTCGCTGGCCGCTGGTTACGGCTCCACGAATGCCGGCGGCCTGTTCCAGCAACGACTCGATGCCGCGCGGGCCCGGGCCGGCTCCGACTCGCGAGCCCGGTTGGAGCTTGCCGATGAACTCGCGCAGCATCGGGTCCATCTTCTGGTCGATCTGCAGGACCCGGTCGACATCGAAGCCCTTTCATCGGCAAAGGCGGACGCCGTGGTCGACGCAGGCAGAAAGCTGGCGGCGGAGTTTCCGACCGAGCTGACCGCCTACGATCGATGGTTTGAATGGGCGGAACCGGTTGGCCGGGCGAAGACCGTCGCTGAGGAGATCTTCAAGCGCGCCGATCTTAGCGGTGCCGTGCGTGCGAAGGCAAAGGAAGCGCTGGATCGCGAGGAGATGCTTTCGCGGCCGCTTGAACTGAAGTTCACCGCGCTCGACGGCCGTGAGATCGATCTCGCGAAGCTGCGCGGCAAGGTCGTTTTGATCGACTTCTGGGCGACGTGGCACGAAGTGTGTGTCGCCGAGATGAAGACGGTGAGGAAGGCCTACGAGCGTTTCCACGACCAGGGTTTCGAAGTCGTTGGGGTGATATACAACCAGGAGAAAAGCGAGGGGGATGGCTTCGTCGCGAGGGAGAAGATTCCCTGGCCGCAGTTCTGGGACGGTGAAGGTCTGAACAATGCCGTGGCGGAGAAATACGGCGTGCGGTCGCTCCCTGAAAAGTGGCTTCTCGGCAAGGATGGCAAGCTGGCCGACCGCAATGCCAGGGCGCGGTTGTTGGAAAAGGTGGAGACGCTGCTCGCCGTTCCCACGAAATGATCCGCCGAAACGTCAGGCCGGAACGGGCTCGGCCAGTTCGGGCATCAGCGCCGCTTCGGCAGCGCGATCGACGGGCGG
This sequence comes from Verrucomicrobiota bacterium, assembly GCA_038203875.1. Lineage (GTDB taxonomy): Bacteria > Verrucomicrobiota > Verrucomicrobiia > Limisphaerales > CANJSG01 > CANJSG01. The sequence goes on along the minus strand of JBBRDN010000003.1, from coordinate 13,277 downwards.
TTCGAAGGGATCTTCCCTCGGCTGGCCCTCTTCCTCGGACGGGATTCCGTGTTCCAACAAGTCCGCGACCTGCTGTTGCACGGCGTCGAGCTGGTCGAGTTGGAGATCGGGGTCGGTGATGGTGAAGAGATCGCCCGTCTTGGGCTGCTCGTAGATGAAGATCCGTTGTCCGTCGCGCCGGAGCTGCGACTTTACGCGGAGCAGGCGTTTGCGCTCCAGCATCACGGCGAGGATGTAGCAGACGGCTTCGAACTCGGGCGCGTTGCGCTCGATCAGCTTCCGCAGGAGGTCTTCGGCCGTGTCCTTCTGGATCGGATCAGGCGGCGCGGCGGGCGGCGCTTCATAGACGCCCTTCCAATGGGAAACATAGCCTCCGGCGCCAGCGGCGTTGTTGCCGTATCGCTCGCGCCAGACGGCTTCGCAGACGTCGATGCGCTGGAGTTCGGAGCGTTCCTCGAAGAGGAGCGTGTAATACGCCTCCTTGTCGGCGAAGTACTTCCCAGAAATCTGGCAGCTGTGGGACCGGGATTGGATGTGCCACTCGTTCATCTCGCGTTTTCAGGAGTATCGGGCGCGGCCCCGACGGTGCAACAGGGAATCATTCTTCTGCCTCCCTCTCTTATTCCTAATCGTCGTCTTGATCCGATTGGATGGAGGATTAAGAGAGCGATTAGGAATCCAGATTAGGAGCATGACCGGTCCCTGCCGATCTATTGGAAAAGACGCGGCCCTTTCGGACCGCGAAGCTTCGGGTTTCAACCTCGACGCTTCGACGACACGGCCTAGATTCCGGCGTCCGGCTACGGGCCGGGTAAAAACGATGACGCAATCCGCCACCTTGACCGAAGTTTCCGAATGCCTTGGGGAATATCCATCCCTGCTCGCGGCGCTGGGGCCTGGGGCCGACGATGCTTCTGGCTTGGCTGCTCCGTTGACGATCTGGCGTGAACGCCTCGATTCGCCGGAAGCGCTGGACGGGTTCCTTGCCCGCTTCCATTCGGAGATCCTCGTGCCCGTCGAGTTGCCGGCGATTCTCCGCGCCCACGGCCACACGCAACGGAACGAAGGCCGCGAGCTGATCGCCTTCGATGGCGAACTTGCCCGCGACGCGCGGCTCAAGGATTTCGCCGAGGCCAGCCGGCGGGTTGGCCGTTCGCAGATCCGCAGGCTCCGGCCCGTGAAACACAGCCGCGTCCTGGAGCGCTACCTGGCCGCCTCGGACGAAGGCCTCGTCCACAGCTGGCACACGCTGGTCTTTGGCCTGACCCTGGGGCTCTATTCGCTGCCGCTGCGCCAGGGTTTGGTCCACTACACCGAGAAGACGCTGGGCGGCTTCGTGGCCGCCATCCAACACCGGCATGGGCTCAAGCCGGCCGCCTGCGACGAGATCCTGCAACGCGCCATCGCCGGAGTTCCCGCCGCCGTGAACACCCTGATCGACGCGCCCGGCCGGCCTCTTCTGACAATTTCCTGAAGCGCCCATGTCGCCCGAGAAGACGCCCATCATCGTCCTGTCGTGCATCGCGGCCTACTTCGCCTGCCTGCTCGGGATCGCGTGGTGGACCAGCCGCGGGGCGAACAACGCGAGCTACTTCCTCGGGAATAAATCGTCACCCTGGTATGCGGTGGCCTTCGGGTTGATCGGCGATTCGCTCTCGGGAGTGACCTTCATCTCCGTGCCGGGGCAGGTGGGAACGGCGCAGTTTTCCTATCTGCAGCTCGTGCTCGGCTACGTGGCCGGTTATCTCGTGATCTCGTTCGTCCTACTGCCGGTCTACTACCGGATGAACCTGACCTCCATCTACAGTTTCCTCCATGAACGGCTCGGACCGGCCGGGCAGAAGATGGGTTCCACCTTCTTTGTCCTCTCGCGGTTGCTCGGTGCGGCGGCGCGGCTGTTCCTAGCGGTGAGCGTCCTGCAGAAGTTCGTCTTCGACGCGCTGGGGATCCCCTTCGCGCTGAGCGTCACCATCGTGATTGGACTCATCCTTGCCTACACCTACAAGGGCGGGATCAAGACCCTCGTCTGGACGGACACTTTCCAATCCGCCTTCCTTCTTCTGGGAGTCGCCCTCTCCGTCTTCTTCATTGGCCGCGAACTCGGCCTTGGCGTCGGCGGCATCGTCGACATGGTAAAGTCGAGCGACCTGTCCAAGACGTTCTTCTGGGACTGGAAGCCGGCGAACAACTTCTGGAAGCAGTTCTTCGGCGGTGCCTTCGTGGCCATCTGCATGACCGGGCTCGACCAGAACATGATGCAGAAAAACCTGAGCTGCCGTTCGCTGGGCGACGCACAGAAGAACATCAACTGGTTCTCCATCGTCGTCGTCGGAGTGAACCTTCTCTTCCTCGCCCTCGGCGCGCTGCTCTTCGAATACGCGCGGGTCAAGGGCGTGGCCATCCCCGACCGCACGGACCATCTCTTCCCGATGCTCGCCCTTCAGCACCTCGGCATCGCGGCGGCGATAGTCTTCGTGCTTGGGCTGACGGCGGCGACGTTCTCCAGCGCGGACTCCGTGCTGACCACACTGACGACTTCCTTCTGCATCGACATCCTCGGCATGGACAAGGACGAGCGGTTGAGCGAAGCGCAGAAGACCCGGCTGCGGCATCGGTTGCATCTCGGCTTCGCCGTCGCCCTGTTGATCTCGATCCTGCTGATCAACGCGCTGGCCAAGACCTCGGTCATCACGATCATCCTCAAGTTCGCCAACTACACCTACGGGCCGATCCTCGGGCTGTTCGCCTACGCGCTCTTCTTTAAGCGCAGGGTCCCACAGGCGCTCATCGTCGTGACCTGCCTGGTGTCGCCGCTCGTTTGCTGGATGCTGGACCTCTTCTCAAAGGATTGGTTCGCCGGCTACGCGTTCGGCAGCGAGCTGCTCATCTTGAACGGCGCGCTGACACTGGGATTGCTCCTCGCCTTTAGCAGGCCGAAAGCCGCCGCGGCCGTCTGACGCGAGTGGGCGGATCAGGGAACCCCCAGCCAATCCAGGATCGTCGGTCCCGTGAAGGCCACGAGCGCCACGCCCACGGCCATCAGCAAAAGTCCCGGCAACAGGAGATCCTTCGTCCTCAAGCCACCTTCGCCGAACGCCATCGCATTGGCGGGCGTGCTTACCACGAACGGCACTCCCATCGAGGCCGACAGCGCGACCAGCACCGGGGCGGCCGGCGAGGGATCGAAGGACATCGCGAGCGGAATCAGCATGGCCGTGGCCGCCGTGTTGCTCATCAGGGCGGAAAGCAACGCCGTTGCGGAGCACAGGATGGCCATCCGCGCCGGCCCGGGGAATTGCGCCCATGGAACCAGGTCGGCGACCAGCCGGACGAATCCGGATTGTTCCAGCAGACGACCGAGGCAGATGCCTCCCGCCACCAGGAGCAGGGTCGACCAGTCCAGTTCAGGCAGGTCCTGCCACCGGAGAAAGCCGGCTGCGAACAGCGCGCCGAATGCGCCCAGGGCGATCTGCCACGCGGGGAGGCCGTGGAATGCTTCCGTCAGCCAGAGCGCGATCGTCACGGCGAAGATCGCCAGCAGGGCCCGGCCGCGGCCACTGAGGGCCGCCGCGGCGGGAATCTCGAAGGGAACATGGCCGCGCAGCTTCCCGCTCCAAGCCAGAAGCACCACGGCGAGCGCCGTCATCAGGAGGGCCAACGGCAGTGAAAACGCCATCCAATGGAAAAAGCTGATGGGATGCGACTGTTCAAGGGCGGCGAGGGCCAGGCCGTTCGGACCCGTGCCGATGGGTGTGGCCATGCCGCCGAAGTTCGCGCCCATGGCGACTCCCAAGAGAAGGGTTCGCCGCAACGGCGCGCCGGGCACGACGCCCGCCAGCAAGGGACGCAGCGCCCCGAACATCATCGCCGCCGCGGCCACGTTTGACATCCACATGGAGAGGCCGGCCGTGGCCGTGGTCACGAGGACGAGCAATCCAGTCTGGCTTCCACGCGAGCCCCGCAAGGCCAGGCGCGCCACCGCCGCATCAAGCTGGAAGCGGGTCGCCGCCAAACCGAGGGCGAATCCGCCCAGGAAAAGCGCCAGCACGGGTTCGAGCAGCCACTTCGCCACCGGCAGCCAGCCAAAGCCCGGTTTGAGCCCGCCGAGAAAGAGCGGCGACAGCAGGAGCAGCAGCACGGTCGGAACCCATGGCCGGACAATCTCCCCCAGCCAAAGCGTCAGGCAGAACACCGCCAGCGCCCCGGCCCGCGCGGTCAACGGATCGGGTAAAGACCACAGCACGGCGGCTGCTCCCGCGAGCGCCAGAGAAACCACGGTGACGACCCGCCGACGCGGCGGCGCCCCGTCCCTAACGAACACGGCGCTGAACCTGGGAGTCATGGCAGGACGCTACGTGGGCCAAGGCATGGGGTTCAAGGATCGCGGCCGCCGGTTCGGGCTGAACATTCCGAGTTGCATGCATGGCCCCATCTTTCCCAACCTCCGCCCGTGCTCGCCCAGGTCCGCTCCGCATCCGTCCAAGGCATCGAGGCCTTCCCCGTCGAAGTCGAGGTTAACGCCGGCTGGGGGGATACTCTCATCGTCATCGTCGGACTTCCGGACGCGGCCGTCCGCGAATCCCGCGACCGCACTTCCACCGCGCTGGCCAACAGCGGCTACAAGTTCCCGATGGGCCGCACGACGATCAACCTCGCGCCGGCCGACGTGAAGAAGGAAGGCCCGAGCTTCGACCTGCCGATCGCCCTCGGCATGCTTGCGGCCAGCGAACAGATCAACGCCACGCGCCTCGGCGACTTCGCGATCGTGGGCGAACTCGCCCTGACCGGGGCCGTGCGGCCGGTGAAGGGCGTGCTGCCCATCGCGCTTGCGGCCAAGGCGGCGGGCCTGCGCGGTGTGATGGTGCCGGCGGAGAACGCGCCCGAGGCCGCCGTGGTCGCAGGGCTCGAGGTCATCCCCGTCCGCAATCTGCGCGAGGCAGCCACCTTCCTCGAAGGCGCCCTCGACATCGCACCGACCCGCGTGGACATGACCGCGCTCTTCAACCAGACGCCCGACGACGAACTCGATCTCGCCGATGTGAAAGGCCAGGAGTCCGTGAAGCGCGCCCTGGAGATCGCCGCCGCCGGCGGACACAACATCCTGCTCATCGGCCCGCCCGGCACCGGCAAGTCGATGCTGGCAAAACGCATCCCCACCATCCTGCCGCCCCTGACGCTGGAGGAGGCCTTGGAGACGACGAAGATCCACAGCATCGCCGGCCTTCTGGATTCGGGCCAGGCCCTGGTCACGCAGCGGCCGTTCCGGTCCCCCCACCACACCGTGAGCGACGCGGGACTGCTCGGCGGCGGGATCAACCCGGCTCCCGGGGAGATCTCGCTCTCGCACAACGGCGTGCTCTTTCTCGACGAGTTGCCCGAGTTCAAGCGCAACGTCCTTGAGACCATGCGGCAGCCGTTGGAGGACGGCCGTGTCACCATCTCGCGCGCTTCGGGCAGCATGACGTTTCCGTCGCAGTTCATGCTCGTCTCGGCGATGAATCCGACGCCCGACGGGAAGATGCCCCACGAGTCGCGGAGCTCACCGCGCGAGATCCAGAACTACCTCGGGCGCATCTCCGGGCCCCTGCTCGACCGCATCGATCTGCATGTGGAGGTGCCGGCCGTGAAGTTCCAGGAGATGACGACTGCGAAACCGGGTGAACCGTCCGGCGCCGTCCGCGCCCGCGTCATCGCCGCGCGCGATCGCCAGCTCAAACGCTTCGCGGACAAACCGCGCATCACCTGCAACGCCCGCATGGGCAGCAAGGAACTGAAGACCTATTGCCAGCTCGATTCGGCGACGATGGATCTCCTCAAGTTCGCCATGAGCGACCTGAACCTCAGCGCCCGCGCCTACGACCGCATCCTGAAGGTGGCCCGGACCATCGCCGATCTCGCCGCCAGCGACGCGATCACGTCGGAGCACATCGGCGAGGCCATCCAGTATCGCAGCCTTGATCGGCAGTTGTGGACTTGAGGAGGTTCGTCGGGAGGAGGCCTAGGGCGGAAGGATCTGGACGCGGAAGAAGTATTGTGGCGACGGCGGCAGGAACGAGAGGGAGATCGGGTAGTTCAGGGGATTCGTCGTCAGCGATACCGCGTCGTAGACGCTCCAGACCACCGGATTCGCAAGGCTCGTCGTGTAGTCGATCTGGTAGCTGCGGTTGACCAGTCCGGTGAACGTGAGCTGGAGCGTGTTTGCATCCAGCAGTTGCCCGCGCGATAGGACGGGTGCCGCGTTGGAGTAGACCAGCAGGGTCGACGCGTCCAGGTTGGTAATGGAACCCAGGGTGTAGGTCACGGAATAGCTGTAGTCGGCGGAGTTGGTGGTCTGCGCGTTGGTGAAGACGAGCAACGCGTTGGTTGCCCCGGCAATGATCACGCCGGCTTTGCGCCACTGGTAGGTGAGGGGCGTCGGTCCGCCGAGTGAGGCCGCGATCTCCACCGTGGAGCCGACCGGGACCGATTGGAATCCGTTGACGTAGTAGAGATAGATCTCGTCGAGGGAATTGACCAGCTGGAGCGAACCGGAGTTCGTGGCTGCCGATTGGCCGAAGGGGAAAAAGGCCGTCACGGAGTAGAGGCCGAGCGTGTTGGCCAGCTGGGCGTTGGTGAAGGTCAAGGTCGCGTTTGTCCCTCCCGCGATCGGCGATGAATTGAGCCACCACTGGTAGCCTGTCGGTGTGCCACCCGTGACAGTTGCCGTGAAGGAGCCGGTTGTTCCGGTGAATAGGTAGAGATACTCCGGATTCACCGCGACGCCGATGGTGGCGATGGTCAGCGTGGCGGGCGAACTCGACTGCGATCCGAATTCGTTGGCCGCGACCACATGGTAGCTGCCTGTGTCGGACGCGGCGGCTGGCTTGATCGTGAGCGTGGCGTCTGTCCCTCCGGGAATCGGCACTCCGTTCTTGAACCACTGGAAACTGATCGGCAGCCGCCCCGTGACGTTTGCGTTGAGCACAGTGGCCGCTCCGGCGACCACGGTCCGGCTCTGCGGCGGCTGCAGGATGGTTGCCGGCGTATTGGTGAGGTAGCCCGACTGGTAGATCGTCCCGCTGTAGCCGACGACGTAGAACGAGTCGTTGGCGAAATCCACGGCGTTCAGTTTCTGCAGGGTGCGGACCAGCCGGTTCTGCCAAGCTGTTCCGTCGGGCGAGGTGTAGATCCCGGAGGGCCCTACGGCGACGAAAGTGCCGAAGGCGTGGGTTATGTTCTCCAACGAAACTGTGTTGGCGAGGGTGCCGGTCCAATTGATGCCGTCGATGGAAACCGAAGCACCCGCCCCGGCTTTCACGAACCTGCCGCCGCCAAAGGTGACGGTTTCTCCCGCCGCGCCGGGGGTGGACGTCCACGTGACGCCGTCGGTGGACCTCACGCCTCCGCTTGCTCCGACCGCTACGAAGAGGCCGTTGCCATAAGCGATGTCCCAAAGGGCGAAGGCGGCTCCCGAGTTCCGCAGGGTCCAGGTGAAACCGTTGGTCGAAGTCATGATCGCGGCGTTGCCGGCGGAGCGGTCGCCAACGGCGACGAACTGGCCGTTGGCGTAAACGATGCCGTAGAGCTGGCCAAAGGTGCCGAGGTTGGTGGTCGTCCACGTATCGCCCCGGTTGGTCGACACGCTGATTTTTGTCGCCTGCCCGAGTTCCTCCGTGCCCACGGCTACGAGAAGGCCGTTGGTATAGACTGCACCGTTGCCGGCGACCAAACCGCCGGTCTGGAGGCTGGCCCAGTTTCGACCCGTGGCCGAGAACGCCTGGCTGCTGCCCAGCGCCACTATTCGGTCATCCACGCGGACCACCTCGCGGAACAGGGCATCGACGGGCGGGAACAGGTTGCGGACAATCCACGTCAGTCCGTCGGCGGAAGTGGCCAACAGGGAATCGGAGCCGACCAGCAAGAGACGATTGGCGCCGCTCGCCATGGCCAGGATGGCGAGGTCGGTTCCTGAATCGGCTGCGCTCCAAGCGATGCCGTCGAGGGAGGTGAGCAGTTTGCCCGCGTCACCGCCGGCGATGTAGCGGCCGTTGAAAAACGTCACCACGTTCAGGTCGAGGGTCGTGCCCGAAGTGCGGCGCGTCCACGTGGCGCCGTTGGGGGACGTGAAGATCGCACCCCAGTCACCCACGGCCACGAACTGTCCGCCGGCGAACCCCACGCCGCGGAGATGGTTCGACGACGTGATGGATTGCGTGGTCCAGCTTGATCCGTCAGCCGAACGCGCCACGGTGCCCGCAGCGCCGACGGCGACAAAGTTGCCTGCGCCAAAGGCCACGCCGAACAAGTCGTTGGTGATTCCCGTGGCCTGAAAATTCCAGAGTGCCGCGTCGGTCGAGGTGAATACCGGCCGCTCATTCGAAGGGTGGCGGCCGACGGCCACATGCAGGCCGTTGCCAAAGGCCACCGCCGAAAGGGGTCCGCGATTGCCGGTGAGACGCGTTGTCCAGTTGGTGCCATCGGCCGAGGTGGCGGTGAAGTTGTAGTCAACTGAGGCGTCACCACCCACGGCGACGAATTGGCCGTTCGCGAAAATTACTCCGTTCGCCGTCCCCGCTATGTAGGCGTTGGGGTTCCCAAGCCAGTCCGCACCGTTCGTCGAGGTAAACGTCGGGTTGGAGAAGTTCGCGATGGGCATCACGACGAACCGGCCATTGCCGAAGGCTGCTGCGTTGATCGCGGGCGACTTTAACCCGTTAGCCCCCTGCTTCAGTCCGCTCGACCTCCGCTTCCATGAAATCCCGTCGTCTGAAAACAGCAGCGCCGGACGCGTTCCCAGCGGCGAGTAGCCGGGGCTGTTGCCCGTGCCGACGGCGTAGAAGCGGCCATTGGCGAAGGTCAGGGCGCTGATGCTTTCCAGGGTTCCGTTCACGGTCCATGCGGCCCCATCGGTCGAGGAGTTGAAGGCGGTCGAATCGGAGATACCCCTCGTGGTGTCCGCTGCGACGAACAGGCTTCCCGAGGCCGCAACGGCATTCCGGGAGGCAAACCCGATACCCACGTCGGTGATGTCGGTCCACGTTGTCCCGTTGGCGGAGCGGGACGTCCTCCGTCCGCCGACAGCAACGAAGCCCGTGGCATTACCGGCGACCGCCGAATACAGCGCCGGCACGCTAGACCGGCGCGTCGTCCAGGTGACGCCGTCCGGCGAGGTGATGATGAAGCCGCGGTTGGTCGGGAACGCAGTGCCGCCGACCGCGACGAACTGGTTCTGCGCGTAGGTAACGGCGTTGACGGAGTTGCTCTCGCCGGCCGAACGCCGCGTCCAGGCGACCCCGTCCGTCGAGGTGTAGACCAGATTCGTGTCGCCGCTGTAACCGACCGCGACAAACGTCCCGCCGCCGAAACTGATGGCGGTGAAAGCGGTTGGAACGGGAGCGAAGAAGGTGGAATTGGTCGTCCAGTTCGTTCCGTTGAGGGACGTGATGATCGGCTGCTGCGAACCCGATTCCGGCAGCGCCACGAACTTGCCATTGCCAAAGGCTACGCCCACGAAGTTGATGCTCGGATCGGTGGGAATCGAATCCTGCACCGTCCAGGTATCGCCGGAATCCGCCGAGGTCACGATCGTGCCCGCGGTGCCCACGGCGACGACGAGGCCGTTGCCGGTGGTGACGGAGCGCAGGTCGTTCGGCGTCGGCGTTGGATTGCGAACCGTCCATGTATCGAGGGGATCGGCTGCGTTCGCAGTCAGGGCGAGCGCTGTAGCGACGACGAAGAGGAACATCCTGAACAAACCTGTTTTCATAGCGTGTGAAAATCCGTTTGGAAGGTGGAGACTACATTGAGGCGATACCTCCTAACCAACCTTGGCAATCTCATTTTTGTGCGGGGTCAGGATCGGATTCAGAACCGGGAATGGCGACCGCCCGACGCGGAGCCAAAAAGGAGGAGCAGATGCGATTGGCTGTGGTTTGTCCCATCTCCGCGCGTGCGATCTACCGGCGGATACCAGATGCTCCGGCCCATGCGTGCTCGACCCGTTTTCTTCGCCGTGGTTCTCGCGTTGATCGTGCTTCCGTCCGCCATCGCCCAGCGCCAAATGGAGCGGTTGGACCGCGGTGTCGTGGCGGTGAAGCAGACGAACGGAGCCGTCTTCGTCGGATGGCGGATGCTGGGAACCGATCCGGACAACGTCGGCTTCAACCTCTATCGCAGGTCGGGCGGCGCGGCTCCGATCAGGATCAATTCCGCGCCGATCCCGCAGGCGACCAGCGTGTCCGATATTGCCGCTCCTGCCGACCTGGCGAACACGTGGTTCGTCCGGGCCGTGGTGGAAGGAAAGGAAGCCGACGACGAAGGCGGTTCCTTCAGCCTGAAGGCGAACGCACCCGCGCAGCCGTTCCTTTCGGTCCCGCTCCAGACCCCGGCCGGCTACGCGCCGAACGACGGTTCCGTCGGCGACCTCGATGGCGACGGGCAATATGACATCGTCCTCCATCAGGCCGGCCGTGGCCGCGACAACGCACAGGCCGGCCTGACCGATCCTCCGATCCTCCAAGGCTACAAGCTGGACGGCACGTTGCTCTGGACGATCAACCTCGGGCGGAACATCCGCGAGGGTGCGCACTACACGCAGTTCATGGTCTACGATCTCGACGGCGACGGCCGGGCCGAAGTGGTCTGCAAAACGGCCGACGGCACAAAGGACGGCCTGGGAAAAACCATCGGTGATGCGGCGGCGGACTGGCGCGACACGAACTCCGCGTCGCGGACCTTCGGCAAGATCCTACGTGGTCCGGAATACCTGACCGTCTTCGACGGACGCACCGGTGCGGCTCTGGCCACGACGAACTACTTTCCCAGTCGCGGCGCGCTCGACGGCTGGGGCGGACGCGGTGGCAATGGCGGCAATGATTCGACCGGCAACCGCGCCGATCGCTTCCTCGCCTGCGTCGCGTATCTCGATGGGAAGCGGCCGAGCGTCGTGATGTGTCGCGGCTATTACGGCCGCAGCGTGCTGGCCGCGTGGGATTGGCGTGACGGCAAGTTGACGCAGCGGTGGGTCTTCGATTCCACGAACGCGGCGAACGCCTTCTCCGGCCAGGGCGCACACACGGTCAGCGTGGCGGATGTCGACGGCGATGGCCGCGACGACATCGTCTACCACTCGATGGTCGTGAGCGCCGATGGGAAGGGTCTCTACTCGACCGACCTTCGGCATGGCGACGCGCTCCATGTCGGCGATTTGGACCCGGAACATCCGGGGCTCGAGGTTTTTGGCATCCATGAAAACGAGGAAGCCACCGCGAAATTCGGCACGCCCGGCACCGCGCTCTACGACGCCCGGACGGGCAAAATTCTCTGGAGCCACGGTCCCGGCATCGACGTCGGACGCGGCATGTCGGCGGACATCGATCCTCGTTATCCGGGCGAAGAAATGTGGAGCGGACCGGCGGGCCTGCGGACCGCCAAGGGCGAACCCATCGGCCGCGCGCCGCGTTCGACCAACTTCGGCATCTGGTGGGACGGCGACCTTCTCCGCGAACTGCTCAATGGCACGACGATCGCCAAATGGGACTACGAAGCGGGCCGAGAAGTTCCGCTGCTCAACGGAGCCGAGTTCGACTGCGTCTCCAATAACGGCACCAAGGCGACTCCGGTCCTGAGCGCCGACATCCTCGGTGACTGGCGCGAGGAAGTGATCTGGCGTTCGCGCGACGCCAAGGAACTCCGCATCTTCACCAGCACCATCCCCACGGAACATCGCCTGCGCACCCTGATGCACGATCCGCAGTATCGCCTCGGTGTGGCGTGGCAAAACGTCGGCTACAACCAGCCGCCGCATCCGGGCTTCTTTCTCGGCCATGGCATGAAGATCCCGCCCAAGCCGAACATCGTCACCGTTTCCCTGAAGCCGTGACTCCGATCACAGCAATAGCACGCCGAGCGTCGCGTCTTCGGCGAGGCGGAACCGGTGCCGCAGCGCGAGGAAGCCTTCCAGCAGTTCGCGTGGGCTGCCGTTCCGTGGGAAGACCATTTCCAGCGTCGCCCCCGTGAAGTGGATCGCGGCGTCCACGTCTTCGGCCGTGATGTCGCAGTGTTCGCAGTCGGAAGGATACGCGACGCTCAGCCCGCGCTCGGCCGGGGCGGCTTCGATCGCGTCGATGACGGCCTCGACGTTCGCCCCCTTTTCCAACGTGAAGACGAGCGATGAAAACGTCGCCGCGAACAGGCCGTCGCATTCCGGGCGCTTGAGGAAATCCTCCGAACACTTCGGATGCAGCGTGCGCGTCAACACCCAGTCAGCCGGCGCGTCTTCGTCGAGCGCGTAGGCGAACTCCATCACGAAGTCGATGGTCGTCAGTTCCGCCGTCGGACTGGTGACGGAGAGCGAGATGTCGCGGCGCTTGTAGTTGAAACCGGTGCGGGCGCGCTGGAAAAGCGACTCCGCCTCGGCCTCCAGTTCCTTCACGCAGAGTTTGGCGAGAAAGCCGGTCGTGGCGTTGTTCACCGCGTCGGGCAGCGTGTGGCGCGACTTGTCGAAGCCGGGCAACAGCTTCACGCGCCCGCCCGAGCGGGCCTGGAAGCTCAGCCGGCTGATGACGGGATCGGTTGCTTTCGCATCTGCGGACACACGGCAAGAAGAACACGGAGTGCGGCCGTCTTGAAATCGGAAATGGCTGCCGCGTCTAGCCGGCCATCGCGAGAAATGCTTTCCGCGGGACGATGAAGATCGCGGTGCAACCTTCCACTGTGGTCATGGCGTGGTGGTGCGAGCCGGGTTCTGCGTGGAACGAATCGCCCGGGCCCAGCGCCCGCCCGTCGAACTGGAGGTCGCCGGTGAGCACGTAGGTGTCCTCGGTGCCTTCATGTTCGTGTTCGGGATAGACGACTCCCGCCGCGAGATCGACCAGCAGCATCGCGTAGTCCTGGTTCTCTGATAGGGAGAGAACCTTCAGGCGAATGCCCGGCATCGGCCCGTCCATCCACGGCGCATCGCTCCGCATGAAGCTGAAGTCCGGGAGCGCGGGTTTGGCGTCAGCCGTTGCGGGCTGTTGGCCCGGCTTCAATTGCGGCGTCTGCCGGATGCGGTTGAGGATCTTGCCCCGCAGCTCGGGAGGAGCGGTCCGCTGCGGAACCGCGATGGAGATCAGTGCCGCGGTCACATCGAAGAAACGGGCGAGCTCCATGCGCGCCGATTCATCTTCGGCGAGGCGCTTCTCCAAACAGGCCAGGTCGTCGCCGTCCAACGCTCCGAGCGCGCGGATGGCGGTCAATTGCTGGAGTTCATCGCAGTTCATAGGCTTCCCTCCAGGGCATCGCGCAGAAAGAGCATG
>JBBRDN010000002.1:0-66263 GCA_038203875.1 Verrucomicrobiota bacterium | reverse complement strand
CGCTCCTGTGATCCAGAGGTTTTTTGTCTCGGGTTTGTTCACGTCGGGAGCTTAGGAATCCTGTCGTGTGGAGAGAAGCTTGGACAGAGCTCAGCACGTTTGATCCGATGCGGACTTATGAATCGATCTGCGATGTGTTTGATTGCCGGAGCGTCAGTCTTCGCGGTTCCCTGTCTGACGTCGGCTGCGACGCTGTATGATGGAAGCGTTGGTAATTTGCCTTCGGACCAATCTTTGGCCTACCAGTTGAATCCCTCGCCTGGCTCCGCGGCGCAGACGCAGCTCGGGAATGGCGTTCGCCTCGACACGACGGCTGCGACTTCGGACATGGCCGGATACTTCGGTATCTTCGGCGTCAATCCGGTCGTGCCCGTCATGGACCGATCCATCGGATTCACGGTCACCTTCGATCTTAGGTTGGTCTCCGAAGCGCACGGGAATGCGAACCGTGCAGGTCTGAGCGTGATCGCCTTGGGCAGCGACAAAAAAGGAATCGAACTAGGCTTTTGGGCCAATGAGATCTGGGCGCAGGCTGATTCAGCGATCTTTACCCACGCTGAAGGAGCGACGTTCGATCCGACGTCGGCCCTCCTCCGTTATGATCTGACCATTTCCGGCAACTCCTACACTCTGATGCAGGGGGCTTCAGCGGTGTTGACCGGGGCTGTGCGGGACTACTCGGCGTTTGGGTTCTTCCCCTACACCCAGCAGAACTTCTTGTTCGTCGGAGACGATACAACGTCCGCTTCGGGCTCGTATGATTTCGCCTATTTGGCGGTCACGGCTGTGCCTGAACCGGGAACGCTTAACCTCGCGCTCGGTGGTTTCGGAGTTCTCGCCGGTGCCGCTTGGCGCAAGCGCCGAGCTATTCAGTGAAGTGGAACTAGCACCTTGCCGGTGAACGATCGCTGTGAAACTGGCCATCGCGTGAACAGGTATCAATCTCTGCCTGGATAGTGACAGGTCCTCCCCAATCTGAGCCTGGGAGAGCGAGGGTTAGGGCGCATGGAGCCAGTTTGTTGTTGATTGGGTTCGTTTGACAATCTGCCCTCGGCTCCTAGTTTCGCGCTGCATGAAACGCCCGTTATTCCTGTTTGCCATCGTGGCAACGCTTCCCGTGCTCGCCCAATCCATGAAGTCTCTCCATGACATCCCGCTGAAAACCATCGAAGGCAAAGACACCTCGCTCAAGGCTTTCGAAGGCAAGGTGGTGCTGCTCGTCAACGTGGCTTCCAAGTGCGGTTACACCCGCCAATACAAAGGGCTTGAGGCCCTCTATCAGAAATATAAAGCCAAGGGTGTGGTGGTGGTGGGAGTGCCCTCGAATGATTTCGGCGGCCAAGAGCCCGGAACCGCGACTGAAATCGTGGAGTTTTGTCAGAAGAACTTCGGCGTGTCGTTTCCTCTGATGGCCAAGTCGGCGGTCCTTGGAGCCGACAAGCATCCGCTTTTCGCCGCCCTGACCGGCAAAGAGTCTCCCTTTCCGGGCGATGTGAAGTGGAACTTCAGCAAGTTTGTCATCGGCAAGGACGGCAAACTCGCGGCTCGATTTGCCAGTGGAACCGAACCCGAGTCGGCCGAATTGGCCGGAGCCATCGACGCTGCGCTCAAAGCCGGCAAGTGAGATTGTTCGCGGGGTTCATTCAATCGTAAAAAAGAAGCCCCCGGGTTACCCCGGGGGCTTCGAGCGTCTGGACAAAGCCGCTTCTCAATGCTGGCCGAGCAGCCACCATAGGAACGCCAGCAGCGATGCCAGATAGATTGCTCCCGTTCTCACTTGCCCCAATACGACGTCGCTGGGCGACTCGGATTGGACCCGGATGGAGACCGGAAGCGGCCCATAGGTTTTTGTCTGTGTTTCTGGTTTGTTTTTGAAGGTGTTCACAGCGTTTAAGGAATTGGATGGAAGGGTTTAGCTGTTTTGAAATTAGGTTTTTGTCGCGATCGCCTGATTTGCTGGCGACGTGAAATGTATTACTACAGGACACTATTGATGGCAATGACTATTTAATAGCCCTGACATTATTGTGAATGTCCTGGTATCAGGCATGCAGTTTGAGAAGACCATCAGGAAAGTCACCGAAGGGATTGTCCAGGGATGGCACCCTGGCGTTCAGCTCTTTGTGGCCCGAAACGAAGAAACCCTTCTCGATTTGGGGATCGGTAACGCCTCTATTGGCCGGCCAATGGACCGAGGTTCGATTGGGCTTTGGTTTTCTTCGGGTAAGCCTATCACGGCCGTGGCGGTCGCTCAGCTTGTCGAAGCTGGCCGGCTTGGTTGGGACGATCCTGTTGCTCGATGGATCCCGGAGTTTGCCGCTCACGGGAAGGATTCGGTCACATTGAGGCACGTCCTCACTCACACGGGAGGCTTTCGAGTCGCGGATGCCGTCCCCGAGCCGACTCCCTGGCCGGAAACACTTTCACAGATCTGTGAGGCGCCTTTGGAACCAAACGCCGTTTCCGGCGAGACAGCGGCCTACCACACTCACTCCAGTTGGACTTTGTTGGCGGAGGTGATCCAACGGGTTTCCGGGCAACCATTTGAAGAGCGGATCCGGCAAAGCGTTTTCGGCCCGGCGGGCATGGGCGATTCGTATGTCCAGCTTTCGCTTGCCGAGTTTCTTGGAATAGAGGATCGGCTCTCGAAGATGCACATGACCGATCGTGGTCAGACGGACCCGGACCTTTTTTGGAACACACCGGAGTGCGCCGCGATCCTCCGCCCAGGCGCATTTCTTCGCGGACCGATCCGGGATCTCGGCCGCTTTTACCAGGCTCTCCTGCGTGCCCCAAGTCCGCTCCTGCGTCGCGAAACCATCGAAATCATGACACGGCGACATCGCGAGCGGAAGTTCGACGACACGTTCAAGCACGTCGTCGACTTCGGCCTGGGATTCATCATCAACAGCCGTCGCTACGGGGTTGAAACCGTCCCCTACGGTTTCGGGCGCCATGCCGGAGAGGAGGCTTTCGGCCACGGCGGGCAGCAGACTTCTTGCGCTTTTGCCGACCCTGAAAACGGCCTGGTCGTTGCCTGGGTCTTCAATGGCTTGCCCGGTGTTCGGATCCATCACAAGCGGGGCCTAGAGCTGAACACCGCCATCTACGAAGACCTCGGGATTGTGCGCACGGACTGACTTCCGATTCGTCAGGGCTTCGGTGTCGCCGCAGGTGCGAGGGTCGACTGGATGCCGCTGGAAACGTCTTTTAATGATTTACCCGTCTTGTCGGCCAAGCCGGCCGCGAGTCCGGAAATGTAGGCCGACGCCGGGGAAGTTCCCGAGACGTAATAGGTCTTTCCGTTGTAGCTCACGACGCTGGTTCCGGGAGCGACCACGTCGACGAAATCTCCCCGGTTGGCGTAGTTTGCGACAGTGCCTCGATTGTTGCCGGCCGTGACCGCGACCACTTCCGGATACGCTGCCGGATAGGTCGGCGTGGTGGTCGGGGTGTTGCCGGCGGCGGCGACGAGGAGGATTCCTTGGCTGGTCGCATCCTTCACAACCCTCTCGAGAACGGTGCTGTTGCCTTCGCTGCCGAGGCTCAGATTGATCACTTTCGCTCCGCCCTGCGCGGCGAGATAGATCCCGTAGGCTACGTCGAACGTGCTCGTGCCTTCAGCACCGCCGAAGATATCGACAGGAAGAATCTGGATTCCCGTCGCACCGCCGTCGGTCGCAATGCTCGTTCCCCTGAGAATGCTGTCCGCCATCGCCGTGCTGTGTGTCGGTGAATTCTGGGAGGCGTCAACTCCGTTCACCGCGTGGACTGCCGGAAGGAGAAATTGATCCCGCGAATCACCGAATGTCTGGATGGCCGTATCGACCAGTCCGACGATCATCCGGCCTGAATCGCCCGGCGGCTTGATCTTGAGGTTGAGGCCCGGCGCATTGCCCATGGCGAGCTGCTGCACTTCCGTGGGCCGTGTGACGAAGTAATTGGCGTCGATGGATGCGACGGCAGGGTTCTGCTCCAGCGCCGCTTTGGCCGCAGTCGTGGCGGTTTCATCGGCAAACTGAAGCCTGTAGGCATCGAGACCTTCAGCGCGGCCGATGATCTTGGCACCGAGGAGCCGGGCGATATCGTCGATTTTCTCGCCGGGTTTCAGGGTAACGACGAGTTCGTTGGGGATGCGGCTCGAACTTTTCGCGACGGGCTTGGGTTCTGGGGCAATGCGAACGGTGGCGTCTTTGATGTCCGTCCGGTAGACCGTCAGCAAAGGGCGGTTGTTGGTGATTGGAGTCACCGAATAGTTCAGCTGTCCAAGCAGCATGCGAAGCGCCTTCTCATGACCTTGCTCGCGGAATTTCGCGGAAACCTTGTAGGAAATCCCGGGATCATAGGCGATCTCCCAAGCGGTCACGGTTGCAAGGCGGCCAAGGAAATTCGTGAGGGCGATCCCGTCCACGTCGGCCGTGACCAAGTTCTTTTGAAGGTCCCAGTCCAGCACCGACGGGGCCGCCGGTGGAGCGGCTCGACTCTGCCAGACCAACGCCCAGAGCAGGCAGAACAGCGTTGGTAGCAGTTTTTTCATGGCGGGATCAGGGTCGCTTCGTTCACGGACGGCGCAAACGGAAAAACTGCGCCGTGTTTGTCGAGACAACGGAGGTCACGAACTCGTTACCCGCAACCGTCGGCACATTCGTGACGACGCTCCAGAGGGCGTTGCTCCCAAGCTGGAAGCTAGACTCCAATTGGAGGCTTGGCGGTGTGAACGGCCACCGGAGCTCGAGTCTTGTCGGCTGGCCGTTGGCCGTGAGCTTCAATGCGGCCGCGCTCGCGTCGTAGGCGAGGGCGTAGAGTTCGTCCGGAGTGACGCGGCCTGGCGCTCCGTTCTTCAGGACTTGTATATCGTAGGGGCCCGGCGGAGCGGCGACCATGTGGATATGCTCGACGTTGTTGGCGAAGGTGTCGCTCTTGCCGATGCTGGCCCCTGTCTCGCGGTTGATGAAGTGCAGGTCCAGATCATTGGCCTGGCTGAAGCCGTTCCGTCGATGCCAGGTGAGGGTCAGGGTGACGACGTAGGATGAAGGGCCCGCCGGTAGATCCAGGTAGAAGTGTTGCACCGCGTCCTCGGTTGGCAGTTGGTTGGTGATTGTGGAGAACGCCCAACCGCGCAGGGCCGTGAGCCGGTTCGTGGATGCGCCGGGCGGATGGGTGGTAGTCGTCGGAACGATGGTGGTCTCGCCCGCGATTTGCCGACCCGATCGCAGTTGGTTCCACGAATTGAACACGTGCAACATGCCCGCACCATGGAGCGGGTCCAACGGTTGCGACGCCGGGGGCGCCCAGTTGGGAGGTTTGGTGGCGCCGTTCAGCAGGAGAGCTTTGACGACACGGATGTCACCGGCCTCGGCGATGTCGTTGGTGCCGGCGTCGCCGCGCAGCGCCGCCTGCAGCAGCAGGGCCGCGGCGCCGGCGACCTGCGGGGTGGAGCCGCTGGTAAACGGCGACGGGGCGACGATGTCCGGCTTCGAGCGATTGCCGTCGCCCGTCGGGCCGACGCTGGTGGCTCCTCCGAATGCCCCGACTCCGAGGCCGTTATACTGGGAGGCCGGCGTGAATACTCCGCCCCCGTTGCCCGCGCCGCTTACGAAGAGGACATTGAAGCGGTCGCTGTAGTCGTCGAATTCCCGGTCGATGGCGGTCTGCTCCTGCAGGCTGTTTACGGGAATGATGAAGCTCTGGTTTACAATCCTCGCAGGAAACGGCGCTCGCTCGAATACGAGCGCGTTGATGAAGAAATCGGCGTCGTAGCTGTCCAGCGCCGCGATACCCGGGGCGACTCCGTTCACCGGACCGAAAATCGCGTCGCCGACGCCGTTGGCGTGCTGCGACTCGGCTCCGACCTGGTTCGGGAACACCGTCGCCACGCCGTTCGAGCTCTCGAATCGGAAGACCAGTCCCGGTCGACCGACCGCCGGATTGACCTGCCACCCCGGTCCGTCCCCTTCAGGCTGGGCCATCCTGATTCCCGAGCCGTCGAGTCCTGGGCTGACTGCCCGAAGAAGTCTCAGCCCGATCGGATCAATGAACTGGGCCTGCGCCGACGACAGCGTGGCCATGGCGATCCAGATGCATCCGAGCAGCAATAACGCTCTTGAAAGGGTGCTTTCCGCGGTGTTGGGGAGTTTCAACTTGCGACGCACTGTAACTTCCTGTTAAGAGCCACCATACACTATGGCAGCGATCGGCCGGTTTCAAAAGGGTGACGAGATCTTCTACGCCAAGGCTGTGGACGGCGAGCTATTCAGATTGATCGGCGATGTCTTCGGCTCGCCGTCGTTCGAAAAGAAGCCGACACCCGCCAAGGGCGTCAAGACACTCGTCCCAGTCGAACCCTCGAAAATCATCGCGGTGGGGCTGAATTACGCCGATCACGCGCGTGAATCCGGCAAACCCCTGCCCAAGGAGCCGCTTTTCTGGCTCAAGGCCACCACGTCCCTCATTCCCGACGGGGCCAAGATCGAGATTCCCTTCGCCAAGCACCGGACCGACTTCGAGGCCGAACTGACCATCGTCATCGGCCGCAAGTGCCGCAACGTGACCTCTGCCGCCGCCGCCCGCTACATCTTCGGCTACACAGCCGCCCAGGACATCAGCGACCGCACCATCCAGGCGGCCGAAAGTCAGTGGGCCCGTTGCAAGTCCTTCGACACCTTCACGCCGGTCGGACCCTTCGTGGAAACGAAGATCGACCCGCATGATCTCACCATCCAGCTCTTCCAGAACGGCCAGCTTCGGCAGAACTCCAATACGTCACAGCTCATCTTCAACTGCTTCGACATCGTCAGCTTCGTCTCGACGAACATGACCCTGCTGCCCGGCGACATCATCCTCACCGGCACTCCCAGCGGCGTTGGCCCCATCGAATCGGGCGACCGGTTGGAAGTCCGGATCCAAGGCCTCGCGCCCTTGGTCAACACGGTGAAGTAGGGCTTTTCGGCCTGTTGGGTGACGCGGGAGCATTTGGCTTCTGGGGCTGGCTTGCTGACTGGATTCGTTTCCTTTTCCCGGTGGTTCGCCTACCCGGGTTGGCTTCCTCGCCGATCTTGTCACGTCGATGACAGCTTTTGTTGAGGCAATCGTGTCTTGAGTTTCGTATTAGAAGTTGACAGTGGTGTCTCGTTAGATCGACAAGGGAGTGTCTGGAAAAGGAAATCTCCTTGTCGTTTCCGGGCGACGGTAGTTTCAAAATCAACCCCCACCAACAAAATGAAGAGACCTTCACTAAAACTTGCCTCCTTGGCAGGTGTTCTCACGGCTTCAGCCATTTCGTCAATGGCTGCGGCGCCGGTTCCGGGACAGATCACTCCTGTTGCGATCTACACCGACACTCCTAGTGCGTTCGGATTAGCCTACGATATCAGGAACAACCTGATGTGGTTCAGCCAAGGCGATTCAGGCGACAATGCCGCGCATTCCTTCAAACCCTACAAAAGTTACACGGCTGGCGAAATCGCCGCGATGCCCCTGCTCGGGGGCCTACGCCAGATTACCCCGGCAACCGGGTTACTGGATGTAGCCGGCACGACATCGGTCGCTGGCTCTGGTGGATCCGGCAGCGGGGTGCATTTTTCCGAACTGGCCTATGATGCGGCCACAGGCCAGTTGGTCGCCAACTCTGGCGGCCCCTTGAAATCCTTTGATCCGTTCACTGGACTAAACCTGGATTCGAACTACAAACCCTTCCCCAACCACAGCGGCTTTGCCGACGGTTTGGATGTGGACAGTGGCGATGTCTGGTTTTCCCCGGACGCAGGTAGGATATACAAAAACGGCGTCCTTTTCGCGAGCGGCATGAACGGGGCAAGCGGTTACTCCGGTGTCGAACGTGTGGGTGACTCAGTCTTTGCGGTCGCCGTGGGAAATTTTGGTGGTCACGAACGCACCATCTTCAAATTCGACCTCGCGGGAAACCTTGTGGGCTTCGACCCCGATGGTGATCCGACTGCTGTGCGTTGGGAGGGATTGGCCTTCGACGGCACCTACCTCTATGCTGCGGATCTTCGTGGCAATGCAAACGGCGCTGGCGTGCCCGGAGACATCTACGTATTCGCGGCCACCGGTGGGATTGAAATCCCGCCCCAGGACCCACCCCCGCCCCAGGATCCCGGTGGACCGGCTCCCGTTCCCGAAGTCGGCACGACGGCCAGCGCCTTGGCGTTCGCCGGTCTGTCGGGCTTCGCCTTCCTGCGTCGCCGCAAGCAGGCCTGATCGGACGGTCAACGTTTGAACGAATCCCCGGAGCAATCCGGGGATTTTTCTTTTTCCCGGCCACACTTTTTACTGTGACGGCTTTCCGCAGGCGTTAATACAGCGCGACCTTTATGCGCTGGTCCCAGACATTCATCCCGACTCTCAAGGAAACTCCCGCCGACGCGGAGATCCTTTCCCACAAGCTTCTTCTCCGCGCCGGCCTCGTCCGCAAGCTCACCGGCGGCCTCTACACCTTCCTTCCCATGGGCCTGCGCGCTCTGCGCAAGATCGAGAAGATCATCCGCGAGGAGATGGACCGCGCCGGCGGCATCGAGGTGCTCATGCCCGCGCTCCAGCCGCCCGAGATCTGGCAGCAGTCCGGCCGTTACGAGACCGCGCGCGACGTGCTCTTCAAGGTGCGCGATTCCGCCAAGCGGGAATGGGTCCTCGGGCCGACCCATGAGGAGGTCATCACCCACCTTGCCGCCAACGAGATCAACAGCTACCGCCAGCTCCCGAAGAACTTCTACCAGATCCAGACCAAGTTCCGGGACGAGATCCGCCCGCGCTTCGGCCTGATGCGCGCCAAGGAGTTCATCATGAAGGATGCCTACTCGTTCGACACCACGGATGAGGGCGCGATGGCCAGCTACAAGAAGATGTATGACGCCTACACGCGCATCTTCGCCCGCTGCGGCTTGCAGGCGTTCCCCGTTGAGGCCGACACCGGCGTCATCGGCGGCAACCACTCCCATGAGTTCGTCGTCCCCGCTGAGACGGGCGAGGACAATGTCGCCTTCTGCGAGGCCTGCGGCTACGCGGCCAACATCGAGAAGGCCACAAGCGGATTGCCGAAGACCGCCGCCCGTGAGGTTGGCCCGGAGATCGAGAAGTTCGCCACGCCCGGCGTCGTCACCATCGAGGCGTTGAGCAAGGAACCCTACAAGGTCGCCGCCAACCGCCAGATCAAGACCCTCGTCTACATCGCCGACGGCAAGCCCGTGCTCATCCTCATCCGGGGCGACGACCAGTTGAACGAAGCCAAGTTCAAGGCCCGCTCCGGCGCGGTCGAAGCGCGTCCGGCCGACGTGAAGATCGAGGCCGACTTGGCCCATTTCCAGAAGCTCGGCGCCATGCCCGGCTCCCTTGGTGCGGTGAAAAATGTCCCCTCCGACTGGAAGGTCTACGCCGACGAACGCCTGCGCGGCGCCAACGACATGACCACCGGCGCGAACGAGGACGGCTTCCACTTCCGCAGCGTCTCGATCGAGCGCGACATCAAGGTGACCGAGTGGTTCGATCTCCGCACCGTCACCGCCGGCGAACCCTGCCCCAAGTGCGCCAAGTCGCTGAAGATCCGCCGCGCCATCGAGGTCGGCCACGTCTTCAAGCTCGGCACGAAATACAGCGAGAAGATGAGCGCCCTCTTCGTCGACGAGGGCGGCAAGCAGCACCCGGCCGTCATGGGCTGCTACGGCATCGGCGTCACCCGCACGCTCCAGGCCGTGATCGAGCAGAGCAATGACAAGGACGGCATCGTCTGGCCCGTCAGCGTGGCGCCCTACACCGTCTGCATCACCCCGCTGGCCGTCGCGCCCGAGAGCCCCGTCATGCAGCTCGCGGAGAAGATCTACGCGGAGCTCACCGCCAAGGGCATCGACTGCATCCTCGACGACCGCGACGAGCGTCCCGGCTTCAAGTTCAAGGACAGCGAACTCGTCGGCTTCCCGCTCCGCCTGGCCATCGGCGAGAAATCGCTGGCCAAGGGCGAAGTCGAGATCAAGCCCCGCAACGGCGCGATCCTCGCCATCAAAGCCGAGGACGCCGTGGCCAAGCTGCTGGAGTTGATCGAGGCGGGGACGCCGAAGGTTTGAATCTCTAAAACAGTTCTGAAGCCGACAGCTACTTTGGTTCCGTGAATACCTTGGCCTTCGAGATTCTGCCCAGTGAATCGTCGAATGATCATCAAGCTCGAATCTGGGTCGATGGAGAAGATTGGCTCGGTCTCGATTATCTCGGCATTGACCCACCGCACTTTTTCTCGCAGGCAGCTCTAACTTCAGGAGGCAAAATGCTTGTCGGCAGATGCGACTGTGGCTGCGAAGGGTGTTGTGACTACTTGGTCGATGCTATTGTGGATGGTGATCGCGTCCGCTGGATTAACTCAACTGGCCTAAACCTTTGCTTTAACCGAATCGATTACTGCGAGGTTGTTTCTTCGGCCGCTCGAGATTTCAGATGGGAAGACGTGAGACGAACCGCCGAACGCCTTGTCCATGGCATTTTTGAAGGAGTGAGCTTGGATGAAGGTTACTCGTTTGATTGGGCTTCAGCTCGGATTCGCGACCGGGTGATCACTCTCTCTTTCAGTAAGGGCGGTAGCCAAAAAACATTCGAATTCGCTTGGGATGGCAGCTCACCGCAAGATGCACTTGAGCGTGCGAAGCGCTTTAAGGTTGGTGGTTGCTAGTTGTTTCCAAAAGCCGCGCCGGGCCAGGACACCCGGCCTATTTCAGCGTCCGGAGAGGGGCGAACAAATCGGTCCCGTGCTGCTGGTTGCGAAACTCGTGCGACCCTTCCGGCACGATCGACTCGTTCAGGAACCGCGCGCTCTTGCTGTCCTTGGTCTAGGGAAGTTCCTCGATGGCGACGTCCTTGAAGGACACTTCCGCCGGACCGCCGCCGTGGATCTGGAGACCGATGCGGCCCCATTGGATGATCTTTTCATCGGCTTCGGTGTAGTCGACGGCGAGGACTCCGTTGATCCAGGTGCGGATGCGACGGCCTACGGCGTGGACCTGGTAGTCGTTCCACTCGTTCCGCTTGAGGACCGACTCGACGGCTTTCATGTCCGACTGCGCCATGAGCTTGTTGCGGCGCGATTCGTCGTAGACCGAGCCCCACCACGTCGGATCGCCGAGATCGCACTGGTAGCCGATCATCTCGCTGTCGCCCGCGCGGCGTTGGCTGCGGATCTGGACGCCGGAATTGACGAAGTCCTTCTTGGAATCGCCGAGCAGCTTGAACTTCACCTTCAGGACGAAGTTCGTGTAGTTGCGCGTGGTCGCGAGGAACTCGTTCTGTTTGACCTTCGCCGCGAGCGTTCCGCCGACGATGCAGCCGTCGGTGATCCGCCAGATCTTGTTGGTGTCGCCGTCCCAACCGGCGAACGACTTGCCGTCGAAGAGCGAAGTGGTGGCGGCCCGCGCCGTTCCGATGGCGGCGAGGCATGAGAGGAGGGTGAGGAAGAGTCGGTTTCGCATAGGGAGATGGCGGTTTGTAGCGGCGGGTGAACGCGATGTCAGCAGCGAAGGCTCTGCATTCCTCCGGAAATCCATTGAACCGGCGTTCCATGAAAACCTAGCTTCACCCCCAGATGTCCGGCCAAGCGCCCGCGCCCAGCACCAAGTCCTCGAAGTTCCCCCAAGTCTGGCTTGTCCTCGTCTTCCTCAACACGCTGGTGTTCGCCGTCGAGTATTGGCTGCGGATGAGGAATCCCGAACTGGCCGAACTCTGGTATCGGGAGCTGCGCCTGCTGCCGCGGGACGTGCAGGCGGGGAAGTTCTGGCAACTCCTCACCTTCCAGTTCCTCCACGTCAACCTGTCGCATCTCGTCCTCAATCTGATGGGCCTTTCGTTCTTCGGTCGGCCGTTGGAGGTGGCGCGGGGCGGGTTCGCCATGCTCGTGCTTTATCTGGTGACCGGGGTGGTCGGCGGATTGGCGCATTGTGTCCTCGGATGGGTCTTCCCGTTCCACTACGGCAAGGTGGCGGTCGTCGGTGCATCGGCCGGGCTCTACGGATTGATCGGGTCGTTCGCGTGGGCGCATTGGACCGAACGGTTCACCAGCAGCTTCCTCGGCGGCAGGATCAACTACACGTGGACGGGGCAGGGGATGTTCATCCTCTTCCTCGTCGTGGGCGTCGTTTGCATGGTGGATACGAAGGCGAAGGTCGCTCACGACGCGCACCTTGGCGGCATGATGATGGGAATTGTCTTCTCCCAATGGTTCTTCACCCGGCTGAAGAAGTCCGCCGGAGTGGATAAGTCCGCGACTGGACCGGGATAAGCCGGCTTGCTCGACGGACCTCTGGATCGAAGGGTTGGGGCGAGGTTGAATTGAAAACACGACGGCGGATTGCCGATTCCATGCGGAGGTCCTAGTATGATTGCACATCAATGATTCACGACCGTAGCTACATGCAGGAGCCTTCGTGGCGAAGCCGCGGCGTTCCCGTGACGGTGGTGCTGATCCTCATCAACGCCGCGGTGTATCTGGTCGAAGGAACGGCCACCTATTGGACGACCGACCCGGCATCGGGCCAATCCATTGTCGGTGCGTTTGTCGGGAAGTATCTGGCGCTGGGGCCGGCGGGTATCGGCCATGGATTCCTCTGGCAACTGGTGACCTACCAGTTCCTCCACCAGGGAATCCTGCATCTTGCCTTCAATATGCTTGCGACCTGGTTTTTCGGCCGGCACTTGGAGGACCTGATGGGGCCTCGCCAGTTGCTGAAGCTGTATTTGGGAGGGGGGATCATCGGTGGCTTGCTGCAGATCGCCCTGTCGGCTGCGGCGCCGTTGCACTTCGGGAGCCAGGTAGTGGGGGCATCCGCAGCGACGTTCGCCCTGACCGCCGCCTTCGCGCTCATCGAGCCGCACAGGATGATCACGGTGCACCTCTTCCTCGTGTTTCCGGTGACATTCCGGGCGATCTTCCTTCTCTGGATTGCCCTCTTCTTTTCGATTACGGGAATCCTGATTCCCAGCGGCGGCGTCGCCCATGGCGCTCACTTGGGCGGACTGCTCTTCGGCATGGCTTTTGTGAAATGGATTTGGACCAGCGAGTTTTCGTTCACCGCCTGGTTCAAGAGATTCAAGGGAGAGCCCAAGACGTCGGGCCGCTCATCGCAGCCGGCTGGACCTCGCGTCGCAAGGCCGACGGCTTCCGCTTCGGTGCCAGAGGTGACCCCGGACTACATCAGCCGGGAGGTGGATCCCATCCTCGACAAGATCTCCGCCCACGGCATCCAGAGCCTGACGGACCGGGAGAAGAAGGTCCTCGAAGCCGCCCGCACCAAGATGGCGAAGAAATGACGAAGCACGAAGGCCAAGGCCCGAGAGTTCGGGGCGACTGATTCGTTTCGCCCTTGGCCTTCGTCATTCGGACATCACCGCAGTGTCGCCATGCGATCACCGATCTTGGCATAGACTTCCCGTTGGCGTGCTCCGTTCTCCATGAGATCGGGCTCCAATCGCACCACGCCTTGCCGGAACACCGTGATCGTAAGCGAACCTCCGAACTTGAAAAACCCCTTCTCCTGGCCTTTCTCCACGCGGCTGCCGGCCGTGAATGTGTAGTCCCAGCTCCCGACGTTGGTCGCGCCGACTTCCAACGTGACGACTCGTCCGAACCTTTCGGACTCGATCACGGACAGTGATCGCTTGTTCTCGCAGAGGTAGGCGAGGTTTCGCCGCAGTGCGATCGGGCTGACCGAGTAGAGCGGGCCGTTGATCAGGCGAGGGGCCGGTGCGATGCCGGATACCGGGAAGTGGAACCGGTGATAGTCCACCGGACAAAGCCGCGAGAAGACGATCGTTCCGCCTGCGAACTCCTTTGCCAGCGCGGCATCGGCGAAAAGGTCAGCGAGGTTCATCCGCTGGCCCTTCACGTAGAATCCTTCTGCGGTCGAAACGTCCTGCAACGCAAGATGGCGTCCATCGGCCGGGAACACCGCGACGTCCGGAGCCGCGTCCACCGGCCGGGCCGAGGGTTTCAGTTTGCGGTAGAAGAACTCGTTGAACGTGCGGAAGGACTCGGGCGCGTCCGCGAACTCCGCCGGATCCAGTCCGTAGTTGCGGATGAACGGCGCGACCTTGGCCCGGCTGACAGTGCGGTTCATGCGCCAGCCATACCAGCGTGAGAAGAGGGCGCGTTTGGCCACCGCGTGCAGCACCGCGATGCCGAGCGGATTGCCGTAGACCAGTCGCATGAAGGCTTCGCCATAGACCTGCTCGGTCTCGACGCGGCCCGTGTAACGGTTGAAGAACTGGATGGGGTCGGCTGCCATGAACGCGCGGAGCATGGAGCGGGATTCCGGACAGGAGAAGCCCCGGTTGTTCGGCGCATGACATCGTCGGTGGAGGCGTCCTAGTCTCTCCGCACTGTGAAGCCCCCGCCTAAGCCCAACGCCATCGCCGGCAGCGCGACGCGCCAGTTCGTCTGGGTTTTCGGAGTCCTCGTCCTGGCGGCGGTCCTCCTGTTGGGAGCGCTGGCGTTCGTGATGAAGTCGCGGACATCGGGTCAACTAGCCTCCGATGCATCGGGCAAATCCGCGTTGGCTCCGGCTGCGGCGTTTTCCGACATCACGAAGGCGGCCGGAATTTCGTTCATCCACAACAACGGTGCGACCGGCTCCAAGTGGCTGCCGGAAACCATGGGTGGCGGTGTCGCGTTCCTCGACTTCGATGCCGACGGCGCGCCCGATCTTCTCTTTATCAACGGCACCGGTTGGGACCGGAACGCCGGACAAACTACGGCTGCCTTGTATCGCAACGACGGCTCCGGCCGGTTCACCGATGTGACCGCCGGTTCCGGGCTCGACGTGCCGCTTTACGGCATGGGCGTCGCCGTAGGCGACTACGACAACGACGGCTGGGTCGACGTCTTGATCACGGGCGTCGGTGGCAGCCGTTTGTTCCGCAATCTGGGCGCCGGCAAATTTCGTGATGTCACTTCGTTTGCGGGCATCGCCGGAGGGACCAACACATGGAACACCAGCGCCTCGTTCATCGATTTCAACAACGACGGCCGGCTTGATCTCTTCATCGCCAGCTACGTTCGTTGGTCGCCGGAGATCGACCGCAAGGTGAACTACACGCTGCCCGGGATCGGCCGCGCCTATGGACCGCCCATGAACTACGAGGGGCTGCATTGCCAACTGTTCCGCAACGACGGGAACGGCCGGTTCACCGACGTCTCCGAAGCGGCCGGCATCCGCGTCACGAACACCTCCAATGGCGGTCCGCTGGCCAAGGCGCTCGGTGTCGCGCCGGTCGATCTCGACGGCGATGGGTGGATCGACCTGATCGTGGCGAACGACACCGTGCGCAACTTCGTCTTCCACAACGAACGCAACGGCACCTTCAAGGAGATCGGCATGCGCAGCTACATCGCCCTCGACAGCTTTGGCGGCATACGTGGCGCCATGGGCATCGACACCGCGCGGTTCGACGACAGCGCGATGGGTGTTGCGATCGGGAATTTCGCCAACGAGATGACCGCGCTCTACGTCTCGCGGCGTGATCCCATGATGTTCGCCGATGAGGCCATCGGCCTCGGCATCGGCAACGCCAGCCGGCACGCGCTCACCTTCGGCGTCTGCTTCTTCGACTACGATCTCGACGGGCATCTCGATCTCCTGACGTCCAACGGCCACATCGAACCCGAGATTGCCAAGGCGTTTCCCGATCAGCGCTACCGGCAGTCGGCCCAGCTTTTCTGGAATCGTCGGGGCGCCAAGTTGGAAGGGTTTGAACTGGCTCCGGCCGTCGGCTCGGCGACGAACCTGTTCCCGCCGATCGTCGGACGCGGCTCGGCCTTTGCCGACATCGACGGCGACGGCGATCTGGACGTCGTGCTGACCCAAATCGGCGGACCGCCGTTGCTCCTGCGGAACGATCTCAAGGCTGGGAAGAATTGGCTCCGACTGAAGCTGATCGGCACCTCGGCCAACCGCGACGCGATCGGGGCGTGGGTCCGGGTGCGTTCGGGGACCCAGGTGCTCCATCGTCAGGTCATGCCGACGCGCGGCTACCTGTCGCAGTCCGAATTGCCGATCACCTTTGGCCTGGGCGGCGGAAAGGTCGATGAGGTGACTGTCGTTTGGCCGGGCGGCAAGCTTCAGCGCATCGATCCGCTTCCCCCGCTGTTCCGCACCACCAGTGTGGTTGAATCAAAGTAGCCTCCGCGCGTGGGGGCCGATCTACTACGGATATAGATATCACGACTCGAGTAACGGAAGGTGGCCACCTATGGAAGCTCTCTTACTTTTCAGTATTGTTGCCGTTTTTGTCGGCGGACTTCTGGCGTGGTTTCATCGGCGGACTTTCTGGAATCTCTGCCTCAGAACTGCACTGGTAAGTCTCGTTCTTGTTGCTGTCGCAGTCCTCATTCTGGATGGCCCGCCAGACCGCTATTCTCCGGAATACCTATCCTCCGGCCTTGCATACTTCGTCTATCCATATGTGATTTTCGTTCTCCTTCCGGGCATCGCGGCCGTTGGACTCACATTATTTGTTCGGCGGAAACTTCGCTCCAAAAGCGCGTCTGAAACGCCGGTATCCCGGGAAAAGATTTGAAGAAAGTTCGCGCCGCCCAGGCGGCGGCGGAGAATGTCGACCACCCGCGCCTGCCGCACAGCTTTGGGCCGAAAAGCGCGCTTTTAAGAGCACTTCTGTCAATGAAACCAGAAACCATGTCCACGCGATCCGGCCGACTGGCGTGTATGACCAACGCGCCCTCGGCTACGGACAACTCCGTCGTTGCCGGGCAGCAGTTCGAGCATGCCTTTGACGACGTCGGCAGCCCCGGAAATCACCTCAGCGGCTACGGGTGGACATGCGTGAGAAGCTCGTCCAAAGCATGGTGGCCAACGCCTGCGAATGTTTTCAGGCTGACGATCTGCTCCCAGACTTCCTTCTGACTGAACGGCTCCGCCACGCGGACCGCCGCGAGCATCAAGTTCTTCGGCGTGTGGCCGGCGTCGACAAACTCGATCACGCGGACTTTGTAGCCCGCCCACTCGAGGAACAGAGTCCGCAAGCCATCCGTCACCCATTCGGCGAACCGTTCTTTGAATAAACCGTGCGCGAGGACCGGCGCCAAAGCCACGGGTGAACCGAGCTGCGGCCGCACTTCCTTGTGGCAGCACGGGGCGACCACGATCAGCCGCGCGCCGGAGTCGATGCCGCGGAGAATGGCCGCGTCGGTGGCGGTGTTGCAGGCGTGCAATGCGATGAGTCCATCGATCGCCGGCAGGTCGGCCGACGCAATGTCACCCGCTCGAAACTCCAGCCCATCCGCCTTGATCTTCGAGGCAAGGGCGGTGCATGTCTGCACGAGTTCGGGCCGTTCTTCCACGCCGATGATGCGGGCCTTGATCCCCATCTGGCGTCGAAGCAATTGCCAGACTGCGAAGGTCAGGTAGGCCTTGCCTGAGCCCATGTCGGCGATGACCGGGGCGGCGTTGTCCTGTTGCCAGTCGAGGTCGCGGACGAGGTGGTTCAGGATTTCCGTATAACGCTGAATCTGGCGGTGTTTGTCGCCCATCCTTTCCCGGACGCGCCCGTCGGTATCGACGACGCCGAGGCCGGCGAGCCAGTCGGCTGCGCTTGCCGCCAACAAGTATTGCGAAGCCGTGTTGTGCGTGCGATCCGGCGCCTGCGAGGTCGTCGCCTTGTGTGCGACGAGCTTCCACAGGCCCTTGGGGTTCGCGTGGAGTTGCCAGTCACGCGATGTGGTCTGAAGCAGGGCTGATCGGAACTCGTGGCCGACCCGGTCACGTAGCCAGGTCGCGGCGGTGGCGAGAGGGATATTCTTCGTCTCGTCCTTGTTGCTGCGGCGCAGGGTGCAGCTGAGGTGCGTGCCTTCCTTCAGCTCAACCAGTCGGCCGATGATCCGTTCCGGCAACGAGTGGTCCTTGGTGGCCGAGAGGGTGACACGGACGAACCGACCTTCCGTCAGGCTGCGTTTAAGATGGTCGAACCAAGTGGCGATCGGGTCGGCGGCGGATGGGGCGTGTTCAGGCACGGAGCCAACCTGACAAACCCGGACGAAGCCGCCAAACACCATCGCGTGGAGAAACGTGACTGCAGAGTCCGCGATTGAAGTTTGATTCGGCGGACCGGAGATTCCGGCCGGTGTTATCAGCAAAGAAATGGGACAAATACGAAGTGTTCACGCTGTTCCTCGGCGTGTTCACGTCGGTCTTCATCGCCATGTCGATCGGTCTGGGAGTCACCAAATTCTGGCCGGGCATGACCAAGGAGAACGCCGAATTCTTCACCATGCTTCTCGGGAACACCGGGCTGCAGGCCGGCACGATCATCTGGGTGAGCCTGTTCCTCTCGCGGCACAAGATGACCTGGTCCGAGGCGTTTGGTTTCCGGAGCGGACGCTGGTTTTCCAATTCGTTTGTCAGCATCGCCGCGGTCCTGGTTTTCCTGCCGATGGCCTGGGCGCTCCAGCAGCTGTCGGCCATCGCGTTGACCCAGGTCAACGTCGCAGCGCCGCCCCAGCAGGTGGTGCAGATCCTTCAGGGCGAGCTGCCGGCGTGGCGTCGAATCTACTATGGAGTCGCGGCCGTCGTGATGGCCCCCGTCATCGAGGAACTGCTCTTCCGGGGGATCCTCGTTCCGTTCTTCCGCGATCGCGGTTGGTTCCGGGTGGCGATCTGGGGCACGGCCGTGATCTTCGGTCTTTCCCACTTCAACAAGATCTCCTTCATTCCGCTGACGCTGTTCGGGGCTTTGCTGGCGTGGCTCTACGTCCGCAGCGGCAACCTGCTTGTGCCGATCGCGACCCATTGTCTGTTCAACCTGACAAACTTCTTCTTCATCTGGTTCCAGACCCAGATAGTTGAGTGGTGGAAGCGCTTCCAGCTGCTCTGACCGAATGAACGAATTCCAGTTGATCGCCCGGCTCACCCGCTCGGTTCCGTCCAATTCCGCCGTCGTCGTCGGCCCCGGCGATGATTGCGCCGTGCTGGACCTTGGTGGTGACCGGCAGTTGCTCCTCAAGACCGACGCCGTGGTCGAGGGCGTCCACTTCACCGCTGATACCGAGCCGGAACGCATCGGCCACAAGGCCCTCGCGCGTTGCCTGAGCGACATCGCCGCGATGGGCGGAACTCCGACAGCCGCATTGATCACCCTTGGATTACCAAAGGACTTCGATGCCGCGCGGGTGGAAAGGATCTACGCCGGTCTGAACGCGTTGGCCGTCCGCACCGGCACAGCAATTGTCGGCGGGGAGACGACGACGAATCCCGATCGGCTTCTGATTTCCGTCTCGGTTCTCGGAACGGTTCCCCGCGGCCAGGCGTTGCTGCGGTCGGGTGCGAAGGTTGGCGACGCCATCTTCGTCAGCGGCGAACTCGGTGGATCCCTGCAGGGCCGGCATCTTGATTTCGAGCCTCGACTGGCCGAAGGCGCATGGCTGGCCGGTGTCGGCTGTATTCACGCGATGATGGATGTGAGCGACGGGTTGGCGGGAGATCTCCGGCACATCCTCCAGGCGAGCGGCGTCGGCGCCGAGTTGTTGTCACGGTCCATTCCGATCACCCGCGAAGCCCGGGCGCAGTCGAAGGGGGACTCATCGTCCAAACCTCCGTTGCTCGCCGCGCTCACCGACGGCGAGGACTTCGAACTCGTCTTTACCGTCGCCAGCCGCGACGCCGTCGCCGTGCTCGATGGATGGAAGGGGAAGTTCCCCGAAGTGAAGCTGACCTGCATCGGCCGTATCACGGAGGAGCCGGGGCTGCGTCTGCGCGACGAACGGGGACTCCGGGGTTTCGATGTCGGCGGCTACGTGCACTTCCAGGGCAATGGAGTGGCGTGATGATGAGCCCCGTTCACGAAACCATCACGCGCTCGCCCGAGGAAACCATGGCGCTCGGCGAACATTGGGCCGCCGAGGCCAAGTCCGGCTGGGTCATCGGACTGAGCGGTGATCTTGGTGCGGGCAAGACACAGCTTGTGAAAGGACTGGCCCGTGGTCTCGGGTGCCGGGGCAAGGTCACATCGCCTACTTTTGGGCTGATCAACGAATATTCCGACGGGCTGTTGCCTTTGGCTCACTTGGACCTCTACCGCCTCGATACGCCGGAACAGATCATCGGTGCCGGGCTCGAGCCGTATCTCGTCCAACCGGAGGGCGTGTCGGTCGTCGAATGGATCGAGCGGTGGCGGCCGGACCTCGGGTCAAGGTTTGAAGTTGGATGTTCAAAGTCGTCCAACGCGGCGGACGGTTGGATCCGCGTTGTGCGTATCGAGTCGATCAACGAAACCGAACGGCGAATTCGTCATGTGGATCTTGGCCTTTGAATTCTCTTCGGACCGCCGTGGTGTCGCCGTGGTGGATGCGGTAACTGGGCGTGTTGCCGGCCGCGCTGACGAGCAGGGCGGCCGGCAAACCCACGCGTTGGGCCTGACTGAAACAGCCTTGGGCGAGGCGGGCATCCAGCGGGAAGCCATCGGGGCCATCGCCATCGGAATCGGACCCGGATCCTACACCGGCATCCGCATCGCATTGGCGACTGCGCAGGGCTGGCAGCTTGGCACGGGCGTGAAGACCATCGGCGTGAGCAGTGTGGATTGTCTGGCGGAACAGGCCCGCCGTGAAGGCCTGCGCGGGCGTGTGCACGTGGTCGTCGATGCGCAGCGGGGGGAGTTTTACCACACCGCCTACCGCGTGACGGAAGGCGAGTGGTCCGTGGAAGAACCGCTTCGGATCATCTCCACAGACCAGGTGTTGGCAGCGCGGCAGCCGGACGAGGCGTTGATTGGTCCCGATGCCGCCGTGGAAACCAAGCTCACCGGACGGCGCGTTCTGCCCGATGCCGCGGTCCTAGGTCAGCTCGCCGCGATGCGGACGAATTTCCTGCCTGCCTTCCAGATCGAGCCGATTTACCTGCGTGCCGTGTCGTTTGTGAAAGCTCCGCCGGCGCGGGAGATTCCGGGCATTACCTCGGAGTGACCGTGGGTTGGTCGTCTCGAAGCGATTTCGTTAGCCTGCGGTCGCCGGATTCGGGTTACCTCGCGCCGTTCAACTTTTCCCGCTTGATCCGGCTGCGTTCACGGAGGAACTCGACCACGCCTGGGAGGATGGAGAGAACAATGATGGCAAGGATGACCGCCGAGAAATTCTTCTTCACGAACTCGAAGTTGGCAAAGAAGTAGCCGGCCGGGACCAGCAGCAGGACCCACAGAAACGCGCCAACCACGTTGAACATCATGAAGCGCCCATAGGTCATCGCGCCCGCACCCGCCACGAATGGTGCAAACGTCCGCACAATGGGAACAAAGCGCGCGAAGATGATCGTCTTCCCGCCGTAGCGCTCGAAAAACACGTTGGTCCGGAGGAGATACTCCGGCTTCACGATTCGCGGGAACTTCCGTTGGAGGACGTGGCCGGATTTTTTGCCGATCCAATAGTTGGCCGTGTCGCCGAGAATCGCGGCGGTGATCAGGACCAGGCAGAGAATGAAGGGGTTCATTCCACCCGTGGCCGCGAGGGCGCCAGCAGCGAAGAGCAGGGAATCACCGGGTAGGATGGGCGTTACCACTAGGCCGGTCTCGCAGAACACGATCAGGAACAGGATGAGGTAGATCCACGGACCGTAACTCTGCACGAGTTCGGCCAGGTGCACGTTGACGTGCAGGACGAAATCGATGAGCTGCTTGATCCATTCCATGGCGCGCGATTAAGCCGAAGCCGAGGCCGGGCCCAAAGCGAAAAGATTGAGTTCCGCGGCAAGGCCCGAACAAGCTGCCGCCATGCGCGCAGCGGTCCTCCATGGCAAAGAAGACGTCCGGGTCGAGTCGGTGGCGGAGCCGGCGCTGGTCGCGGGCGAACTGCGCGTGCGTATTCGCGCCGCCCTGACGTGCGGCACGGACCTGAAGGTCTTCAAGCGAGGATACCACGCCAGGATGCTCGTTCCGCCGACGGTCTTCGGGCATGAGTTGGCTGGAGAAGTCTGCGAGGTGTCGTCGGAAGCGCAGTCCTTGGTTTCTGTGGGAGACCGTGTCGTGGCCGCGAACTCGGCTCCCTGTGGCCACTGTTTTCACTGCAAAACGGCCCAGCCGAATCTCTGCGACGACCTGCTATTCCTGAACGGCGCCTACGCCCAGTCCATCGTGATTCCGCGTCGGATCGTGGAGATGAATCTCCTGAAGCTGCGGCCGGAAACGGCTTTCCGGGACGCAGCGTTGACCGAGCCGTTGGCGTGCGTGGTTCAAGGTGTGCAGGACCTGAAGCTCCAGTCTGCCGAGCGCGTTCTTGTGATCGGTGCGGGACCGATCGGTCTCATGTTCGTGAGGCTGGCTAAGGAGGCGGGTTGCGATGTGACGGTGGCGGGCCGGGGCGAGAACCGTTTGGCCAAGGCGCAGTTGCTCGGAGGCGCCGCGGTGGTCGAGATCGGCGCTGACGGAGATGTGGTGCCGGCGTGCCGCCGGTCCGGCCGGACCTTCGACGTAGTGGTCGAGGCGGTCGGCAAACCGGAATGCTGGGAAGCGGCGGTTCAGTTGGTCCGGAAGGGCGGGCGGGTGAACTTCTTTGGCGGGTGTCCTTCGGGCACCTCGGTGAAGCTCGACACGGGTCTGATCCACTACTCGAACCTCACTTTGCTCGCGAGTTTCCACCACACGCCGATGGCGATCCGCGAGGCGTTGTCGTGGATCGAACGCGGCGTGATCCGTGCGGATGATTTCGTCGATGCCGATTGTCCGCTGACGGGATTGCCGGAGTTGTTCCAGGGAATGGCCTCGGGAAATCGTGCGGTGAAGACCTTCATCGACGTCACGGCCTGACCGCATCGACCGAATCGCCGTTGATGGCCCGCCGGCTTCGCCTCTAGGTTCAGCGCATGTCCATTCTTCGTTTCGTGTGCGTGGTGTTGCTTCTCCTCGGTGGGGCGGTTGCGCGTGTCTCCGCTCAGCAGGCGCCACCGCCGACGGTGAACACTCCCGAAGAGTCCCGGCTCGCGCAGACGATGATGAAGACGAACCGCAGCAAGGTGCCGCCGCGGTATTTCCGGCCGCAGTTGCCGAACATCGTCTTCATCCTCGCGGACGATCTCGGCTACGGCGATCTGGGTTCCTACGGCCAGAAGCTCATCCAAACGCCGAACCTAGACCAACTCGCGGCGGATGGCATGCGCTTCACCAGCGTCTATGCCGGAAGCACGGTGTGCGCGCCTTCGCGTTCCGTGTTGATGACCGGCCAACATACAGGACATACGCCGATCCGGGGCAACGCGAAGATGGCGTTGGGGACGAACGTGGTCACGGTGGCGAAACTTCTGCGGAGTGCCGGCTACGTGTCCGGCGTGATCGGCAAATGGGGACTGGGCAACGAGGGAACATCCGGAGAACCGAACCGTCAGGGCTTCGACGAGCAGTTCGGTTTCCTGGATCAGACCGAAGCGCACAACTACTACCCCGAGACGCTGGTCCGGAACGGCGTCCGCATTCCGGTCCAGGTCAACCAACAGGGCCGGAAGAGTCTTTACGTCGCGGACTATTTCACTTCGGTGGCGCTCAACTTCATCGCGCAGAACAAGCAGAGGCCTTTCTTCCTCTACCTTTCCTACACCACGCCGCACGCCCACAATGCCCTGACCAAGGCGACGGGTAACGGCATGGAGGTTCCGAGCGACGCGCCCTACTCGACGAACAACTGGCCGCAACCGGAGAAGAACAAGGCGGCCATGATCACGCGTCTCGATGCGCAGATCGGTGCCGTGTTGAAACTGATCAAGGACGAGAATCTGGACAGCCAGACGGTCATCTTCTTTTCGAGCGACAATGGTCCGCACAAGGAAGGCGGCAACGATCCGGCGTTCTTCCAGAGCTCCGGACCGTTGCGTGGCATCAAACGCGATTTGTCGGAAGGAGGAATCCGTGTGCCGATGATCGTGCGCGGGCACACGCGGGTTCCGGCGGGAAAGGTGAGCGATTTCCCCTGGGCTTTCTGGGATTTTCTCCCGACCGCCGTCGAGTTGGCCGGTCTGAAGAATCCGGTCGGTATTGATGGTCGATCCGTCGTGCCGACGCTGCTGGGAAAGGAACAGAAGCCGGCGGAGTTCCTCTACTGGGAGTTCCACGAGGGCGGCAGCAAACAGGCGGCGCGCATGGGCGATTGGAAGGCCATCCGTCCTTTCGGAAAGCCGGTCGAGTTGTTCAACCTCAAGTCCGATCTCGGCGAGACCAACAACGTTGCGGCCACGAACAAGGACGTGGTGAAGAAGATCGAGGAGTATCTGGCCGATGCCCGGACGGAGTCGGAAACGTGGCCGCTGAAGGCACCGGCTCCGAAGACGGCCAAGAAGAAGGAGTAGCCGACCATTCCTCCCGGATCAGCGCCCGCACCGGACGCAAGGCAGAGGGGCTTCGGCCCGCTGATAAAGGTTCATCCGCCCCAACCGAGCCTTGCGCGCGGGGACACAGGCGGTGCAATCGGAGAAACGCTCGAGATCCCACGTGTCGACGAAAACCCGGTCGCCTGATGCAGTCGTCTTCCGGATATCCAAGGTGAGATCGAACGTGCGCTCCAACTGGGCCAACGTCGGTGGAGTCCAGTCGCCCGACCTGAGCAGTTGCTCCATTGCGCCGTTACCACCACGCGTCGGAATGAGAGCCACGACGGAAGCCCCGCAGTCGAAGGCGAACTTGGCGGTGTCCACGGCTGACGCGACCGGATCGTTTCCGCCAAGGAATGGTGGAGCCACGAGGACAAAGCAGCGC
Organism: Verrucomicrobiota bacterium; assembly: GCA_038203875.1. Taxonomy (GTDB): domain Bacteria; phylum Verrucomicrobiota; class Verrucomicrobiia; order Limisphaerales; family CANJSG01; genus CANJSG01. The sequence continues at coordinate 41,537 of JBBRDN010000002.1, read as the reverse complement.
AAGGCGGCTCCGCTGACGACGATACTTGAGGCCGCCGTCCGGAACTGTTCCAACGTGACCCGTTTGTTGAGACGTTCGCGGGCGACGGGATGGACAGTTTCCAGCCCGAGCGCCACTTCTAGTGCGGGGCCTTGGCTTTTTGTTTCGCGGTGGCTTCGAACCAGGGGATGGAACTCGTCGAACCGGGCGTTGATGAGCGCAGGGTGCGATTCGACGATGACGCGCTCGAACGGAGCGCACAGGGCAGCGATCGCCGGGTAGTCCTCCGTCGGAATCGCGTGCGGATCGAAGAAGCTCCCGGCGTTGTAGAGCTTCAGAAAACGCTTCGTCTTCGGACGGGCACCGGTTGGTCCGAGATCCTGAATAGCCTTCGAGATCTGACCCGGGACGGCGCCGGGAGGAACCGAAATCTCCAGAGTGTTCCGCCACAGATCACACATCAGGCAGCGCCAAGGGCACTCCTTGTTCGTCAGGAAGACGGTGGCTATTTCTGTTGGCGAGCCGAGCTCGTCGGGTTCGATCTCGATGAACTGGGCATAGGCTTTGGATGGATCGAGACGGTTGCGTGGTCCGCGCCTTCCAACAATCCATGCGTCGCGCGCGGAAGGTGAATCCGGAAAGGCGTCCACTGGAGGCGACGGGCTATTGGTAGATCGAGAGGAACTGGCGGCGATAGGCGACTTCCTGGGAAGGAAGCCGGGTGCGGAGCGTTTCCTTAGAGACGGCCCCATGCTGGAAGCGGCGCTTCTCGAAGACCGGCATGTCCATGCCCGTGACGGCGCGGATGCCGCGCGAGACGATCTCGCCCTTGAGCGAGTAGAGCGTGGGCACGTCGTAGTTCGTCAGGCCGATGTAGGGGATGCCTTCCGCCACTTCGATGACGTTCGGTTTGGTGAAGGGACTAAAGCCCTCGAAGCCAAACGCTCGAGCGGGGGCGTAGGTGCGGGTGTAGCTCCGGCTGAGGCCGCCGCTATAGGTCAGCGAGTGTTTGATTCGTCCGACGCCCCAGCCTTCCTGGTAAAGCATGAGGTTGTGGACGACGCTGCGGATGGTGAGCTCCGGGTTTTCCTCGATGGGATAGTCCTTGAGGTTCTCGTCGCCGCCGTCGCCGTCCATGAGGAACTTCCAGTCGGGATACCGGCTGCGGATGCCCTTGAGAAGTGCGATCAGCATGGTGGCCGCCTCGATGTCGAGAGCCTTGTAGTCTTCGACGATCCGGATCGTCTCCGATGGATCAAGCGAGGCTACTTCGGCTTCGATGGGTTCCAGGAAAAGTTCGAGATCGAGTTTGCGCAGGAAGCGCCGGGCTTGTTCGAGGTCCGGGCCATCGCCGATAGAAAGGGTGAAAGCCTTCAGGCGTGAAAGGTTCATCCCCAGTTTTCGCATCAGGTGATACGTGAGGACGAAGACCGATCCGCTGTCGATGCCGCCGGAGAAACAGACGCCGACCGGCTCACGGTCCGGAATCGAGCGCAGCCAGCGGGTGATCTCCGCGGCAAGGGCTCCCACGTAGAGCGACCCGACCAGGTCTAGGTCATTGCCAAGGGCGTTGCGGTGAGGGGTGAAGAAACGGGTGTAGACCGGGTCCGGGTCCGGGCAGCCGACGAGCTGGATGTCGACGATGTAGTGCGCGGGGACCATGCGGGTATAGCTCGGATGAAACTGATCGGCCAGTCCTTCGGCTTGGAGCGCGCGGTGGATCGTGTCCATGCGGTCCGCGACGAACAGGGCAGGACCGGCGGCGCGTTTGGCGAGGAAGTAGCGCATCGGGCGGTCCAGCGAGCGGGCCATGCGGACAAGCTTGCCCTCATGGACGAGCATCGCGAACGAACCGTCGATCTGCCGGACGCCGTCGGTATCGCCTGCTTTGAGGCGTTTGTGGGCCTCCGCGCCGGAGATGCCGTGGAGGCGGTTCAGCGACGGATCGAGAAGGTTGACGACGCGTTCGACGTATTCGTGCATGGCGGTGATTTGCCCGGAGGTTCACACCGCGAGGCGAAGAGTCAACCGATCAACCGTCCGCAAAAGAAAAGCCCCGGCTGGTGAAGCCGGGGCCTGGCGAAGATTGGACCGATCAGACCAAGGCCGGCTCGCCGATGATGGCGGTGTTGTCGATCGTCGACGTTCCGCCGGTCTGCAGTTGTTCCCCGGCGTTGGTGTAGCCGGGGATGATCCGGTTGAGCTGGTTCTGGGTGGCTCCAAGATGATCGCGGATGAGTTTGCCGAGCACGGACCGGTAGTCGACGGACCGTTTGAGGTAGCTGTCGGAAATGCCGAACATGGTTCCGTCCACGCCGCCGGCCTGGTTGGCTGGGCCTGTGATCCAAGGGACGGAATCGGCCGTCGGATGGCATCCGAAGACTCCGCGGCCGCTCGGTTTGCCGTATCCTTTGATGGCACCGCCCGCGACGAACATCGGTCCGGCTTCGGCATGGTCAGTGCCGGTGGTGGTGTTCTGCTTGGTCGTGCGGCCGAATTCGGAAAGTGTGACGACCACGACATTGTTCCAATCCACCTTGTTCGCGTATTGGCTGAAGTATTTCCGGAGAGCGTAGATGGACCAGCCGATCGTCCGTTGAAGATTGGCGTGCGCGCCGGTGGACGATCCCTGGATGTTGTGCGTGTCGAATCCGCCCAACTCCGTGCCGGCGATGACGGCGTCGGTGTTGTTCAGGATCATGGCCGCCGACTTGAGTTGGTTGAAAAACCCATAGGAACCGGTCGACACAGCATAGCGGGACGTGTCCGTGGTTCCGCCCGTCCGGCTGTAGCCGCCGTTCTTGGTGTTTGTTGTCGGGAATAGATAGTAGCCGCCGGTTCCCGATTGCGCGTAGCCCGTGTCGTCGTCGGTCACGGCCGTATCGCGAAAGGTGTTCCCGTTTTCCGACCAGTCGAGCTGCTCAAAGGTTTGGAGCGTGTTGCTCATGTTCTCATATTGGAGACGGAGCAGGTCGCGGTTGATCTTGGCCGCCGCCGGGGATCCCAGCGCGGCCCGGATGGCTGCGTCGGCCTTGGCGTTGCCCTGGGTCGTGTTGGGAATGCCCTTCAGGTTGTATCGGCTCGGATCGCTGAGATTGGTCATTGCGGCCTGGGAGCCACGGAGAATCAACGGCAAGGACGACTGGACCGAGACGCCGGTAAGGGCGTTCGTCTGGGCGAGGCCTGACTCCACCATCGTTCGGTAGAAGATGCCGTCCTTGATCAGTTTGTTGTTCGGGTTCCCCGTCTCCCAGTAGTTCTGCGAGTCGAAATGGGAGCGCGACTGCTTCGGGTAGCCGACACGATGGATCAACGCGAGGTCGCCGGCGTTGTAAACTGGCGCGAGGAACTTCAGCGACGGATGGATCGCAGTGAATCCGTTTCCAACGCGGATCGCCTTGTCATAAAAGTAGGTCGACTGGTTCGGGCCCGCCACCGGCGAATCGCATCCGCCCAAGGCCGTGTAGTCGGTCAATGGATCCGGCGGGATGACGATGTTCGGCCGGATGCTGCTGGTGCCATAAGTTCCGCCGGGAGTCAGACTGACGTATGAGGGATCGCCGATGGGAATGACGGAGTTGAGGCCGTCATTCGCTCCGCGCAGGAAGATGAACAGGAGTTTCTTTCCGTTCAGGCCCATCGTGCCTTCGGCGAGGGCCCGTTTCATGACGAACGGGATGTCGACGAGGGTGGAGAGCGCGACACCGAGTCCGACCTTCAGGCTTCGGTCAAAAAACGAGCGTCGGGAGAGGAGGTTGATCGATGAGTTCATGGGTCATTGCTCCTGGAAGCGGGGGAATGTCATCAGCATGGCGACCATGCCGCGGACTCGGGGATCGTAGTTGGCGTTGTTTGTGGTCAAGGCGGAGAACAGACTCGCAGTGGTTCCATCGTCAGCCGTGTTAAGGAAGTTGATCCCCTGTGTGCGGTAGGACTCCAGGTTTCCGGCACCCTCGCCGGGGAACAGAATGGCGAGGAAGTAGTCCACGACTGCGGCCGCATCGGTCTGGCTCGGGAGCGGGAGCTTCTTCTTGATGAGCGCGACGGGATCGGAGGTCGTCGCCGTGTATTCCTTGCCCGACGAGAGGAGCATGTCCTGGGCAAACCGGATGCGTTCGGCGAGCGTGCCCGCGCTGATCCACAGCGGGCCGGCTTCCGGGAATCCGTCCGGCTCCGCGCGGTCGAACAGGCTCATGGCTCCGGCGCGTCCGATCATCGTTGCGATGTTGTATCCGTCGGTATCGGCGGTGGGACGGCCGTTGAGGTCGATGCCCCGCAGCGAGCGGATCGCGGCCACTCCGTATTCAAGGGGTGTCCGGACCTTCTGCATCGATCCGTCGTTTCCGCGGAACAGATCGGAGCTGAAGATCGTCGAAAGGACGGTCCGGATGTTGCCCTTCGGGGTGCTGTTTTCCCACGTGAGCATGCAGGCTTTTACGAGCTCCTCTTCCGGAGATGTGGCTCCGTCCGTGAAATCGTAGCCGATGGCGAAGTTGTCGTGAACGAACAGGCGGCAGAGCTTCACGCTGATGAATTCTTCGGTGAAGGGCTGGTTGGCCAGATGGGTGACGACCGCATAGCCTTCGTTGATCGCGTTGGTGCCGTTGCCGAGGGGAGCCGCCCACGAGTAGTCGCTACCGGCCCAGGGCGGTCCGAAGCGGGCCGGGGTCGTCTTGCCCGTGCCACGGGTCAGGACGCGGGTGACCGGGTTGGTCGTCCAGTTGTAGAAGAGGCTCTTGGCCGTGGTGAAGGTGGTCGTCGAGTTGGTGAAGTGTCGTTCCGGCCGGAAGGCCATACCCCAGACTCCGAAGAGGTTGGAGACCGCCGAGTTGGTCGATCCGATGCCGGCGACAATCTGGTTGGTGGTCTGGACGGCGAAAGGATCGTTCAGCTTGTCGGCATCCTTGATGCGAACCGTCCAGCCGGACCAGACGCGGGACATTTGGATGATGTCGTTCTGGTCGTAGCCGTTGTCCACGCCGAAGGTGAAGAGCTCAAGGATTTCGCGGGCGAAGTTTTCGTTCGGGACATTCGAGCCATCACCCCGGCTGTCGACGGTGTCGAGGAAGATGATCATTGCCGGGCTCTCGGCGCTGATTCGGAGGAGATCGAGGAAGGTCGCATTGGGATTGAGCAGCGCGTTCCGCCAGAGCTGGTTTTCACGCAGCTCCAAGTCAGTGGCGAGCCAGCCCATGACATTCCCGTCGTCGTAGAAGCGGTCGAAATAGTCCCGGCTCTTGGAGTATTGCGTGACGAAGTGGTTCTCCCAGAACTGGAGCTGGGTCTCGAGCAACTGGCGCTTGGCACGGACGGCCCGCTGGATGTGCCACGCGCGGAGGTCTCCGATGGCGGCGGCACGGTTGTTCAGTTTGAAAGTGATCCCGGGGATGCCGGTGTCGGGCGTCGCCTGCACGCCGGAACCCGATAGGCGGACCGTTAGGGACGAGTTTGTCGCCGGGACATACCAGAAGCCAATGGAGCACGTCTGACCATTGGTCAGGCCGGTGATGTTCGTGAACTGGATGGCATTGTAGAACGTCGACCCGCCACTGCTGAAGACCATCTTCAAACTGGAGGTTCCGGATTTCGCGGTCTCCGTGGTGGCCGCCGAAGCGGTCGCGTTGGTGCCGACGATCCAGTTCGCTGTGGGGAATCCGGCCTCGAAATCCCCGTTGGAGATCAGGTTCACGCCGGTCGTGGGATCGCTGCCCGCCACGAGGCGAACATCGTCCAAATAGGAAGTGCCCGCCGAAGAGAGATAGATGTAGAGGCTGTTCGCGGAGTAGGTGCCGATGGCCGATCCGTAGAGCCAGACTGAGCCGCCGTTGGTCGACGACAGGCCAGAATCAAACGTCTCTGTGATCGCCTCGGGAGCGAGTTGCTCGTCGATGTAGGCCTGGGGACCGATGCTCGCGACTCGTTCCAGTTCATCCGGAGTGGGCCCGTAGGCAAGACGGTTTAGGATGGACGCCGACAACAGCGCGTTGGAGCTGAGCGGTTGGACTTCGACGCGGTAGAAGCCCGAGGAGTTGGTTCCCGGGGTGATCAGTTGGAAGCCTGAGCGGGTTCCGTTGGTCTCCTCGGTCCAAGCCTGCCCGAGAGCCGGGGATCGCCAGAGTTTGTAGCTCTGCGCGGACGGATACGGCGTCCATTTGAGGACCCGCTGCGTGTTGCTCGCCGTGATCGAGACGGCTGGCGGCCCGGCCGCAGCTGCGGCTTTCGCGGTTAGGGGATTCTCCGGTGCGGCAAGGAAGACGGCGGCAAGGCAGCACCAGCCAGTAAAAAGATTCCTTCGGAGGGTCATAAGCTTCAGGTAGCAGTTTAGAGGAAGGTGGCAAGTTCCGTTCCCGATCGGCCGGCTGAGAATCCACCTTTGGACAGTCTTCGGGTGGAAATGTTTCGGGACAGTTCTGTCCCGGGGCGACAAAGAGTTTGACGGATGGACCGGTGGTCCCGTTTGTTGGCCCGGTCAAATGCCTGAGCCGTCTGAAAACCTTCCGTCACGCCCGCACGAAGGCGTGCATTGGTTCTGCGTCCGTTCCCAACCCAAACACGAACACATCGCCGCCGCCCACCTCCGGGGCATGGGCGTCGAGGTGTTCCTCCCGCGGATCCGGTTCAAGCGGGCGACCCGTCGTGGGCCGGTCTGGTTCACGGAGGCGCTTTTTCCGAACTACCTCTTCGCGCGCTTCGACTGGATGAAGAGCCTCTCGGACGTGATGCACAGTCGGGGCGTCAGCACCATCATCCACTTCGGCAGCCAATGGCCTGTCGTGCCCGACTGTGACATGGTCGGCCTGCGATCATTGGCCGGCGATGCCGAGCTCTATGAAATGTCCGGCGAGTTCGTTCCAGGCGACGAAGTCAAAGTATCCGGCGGTGCCTTTGACGGGCTTACGGCTGTCGTGACCAAAATCATGCCGTCGCGGCAACGGGTCGCCGTGCTCCTCGAATTCCTCGGGCGCCAGACACCCGTCGAAGTCGACGCGTCGCAACTGGTCCAAGCGGCCGAGGATCCCCGCTCCGGCATCCTCTGACATGAAGCGCTGGGCCCGCAGGCTGCTCAAGATCGCGGGCTGGGGTTTCGGGTTGGCGGTTGTTGTCGCCATCATCGCCGTCGCGTTTCCCGAGTGGTTCCTGCAGGTCGAAGGTCCAAGAACGAAAGCCGACGTCATCGTGGTCCTTGGTGGCGAACCTCGCATCCGCGTGCAACGCGCCGCGGAACTGTTCCGTGAAGGCGCGGCTCCGCAGATCCTCGTGACCGGCTACGGGGATTGCGCGGAGAACGTCCGGCAGTTGGTCAACGCCGGTGTTCCCCGGGATGCAATCCGGCGCGAGTGCGAATCGAAGAACACGTTGGAGAACGCCCGGTTCAGCGTCGTGGAACTTCGCAAGGCCGGGGCCAAGAAGGTCATCCTTGTCACCTCGTGGTATCATTCCCGACGCGCCCAGGCGTGCTTCCGCGATGCGGCTCCCGACCTTGAATTTGTTTCCCTGCCCGTGACTTCCGGCCTGCGTGGATACCATGCGTCGGCCAACTACATCTGGAACGAATACCTGAAGCTCGGTTACTACACCCTCGTCCACCGCGTCCGACCGATCGGCCTATGAGCGAATCAACTTACGCCACCGCCAACTGTTCCCTGGCCGAAGCCTTCGCCGCTGCGTTGGCCAAAGAGAAGAAGACCGAACTCGTCACCGGCGACGCGGAGTTCAAGGCCCTGGAGAAGGAGATCGCCATTCACTGGCTCAAATGAGATTTCGCCGGACACGAACCATCCTGCGTTGGCTACTGGGCGTGGACTTCGTGGCGGCCGGAATCAATCATTTCGTCGCGCCGCGATTCTATCTCGCCATCATGCCGCCCGCCCTGCCGTGGCCGCTGGCTCTCGTCCACATCAGCGGGGTGGCGGAAATCCTCGGTGGCCTCGGTGTTCTGGTTCCATCCACGCGGAAGCCGGCGGGATGGGGTTTGATCGCTCTCCTCATCGCCGTGTTCCCCGCCAACATCTACGCCGCCGTCCATGGCGCCGGGTCGATTCCGCCGTGGATTCTCTGGGCGCGGCTCCCGTTCCAGATCGTGTTCATCGCGTGGGTTTATTGGACCACCCTGGGTCCTGTCCCGGACCGTCCGGCGTTGCACGGGGCTCCTTGAGCGTTCCGCGCCCCCTTCGTCTTCGTCCAGGCTGATCGTCCATAGAGTTCCCGCCCGTTTCCGCATGGACTATGAGTCATGCCGAAACGTGACCCCGTTCTCGCCGCCCTCGGGCTGAACGTCCGCCAACGCCGCGAAGCCCGCGAGCTGACCCAGGAAAAGCTGGCCGAGAAGGCCGGGTTGGATCCCACCTACATCTCCGGGATTGAACGCGGGCTGCGGAATCCCGGCATCAGGAACGTCGCCCGGCTGGCCAAGGCCCTCGGCCTGACCACCGCCCGGCTCTGCGAAGGGGTCGACGCGTGAGCGGCCCGTCAAAACCCGGTGGGGCTGTGGTGCCCCGCAGCCCTGACCTCCCGTCTGTCGCCGTAGGCGACGGACGTAAAGGTGGGGCGGCGCGGCAGCATCGCCCTGCCAAGTTCAAGGAAGATGCCCCGCCGTATCGCACCGCTTCTTCTCCCTCTCCGCTTGGGGGAGAGGGCACGGAAGAGGTGGCTCCCTTCCGTTTCATCGACCTCTTCTGCGGCATCGGCGGCTTCCGTTTCGCCTTCGAGAAGGCCGGAGGGAAATGCGTCTTCTCCAGCGATTGGGACAAGTATTCCCGCCAGACCTACAAGGCCAACTTCGGCGAGGAACCCCACGGCGACATCCACAGCGTGGCCGTGGCCGAAATCCCGTCGCACGACATCCTCTGCGGCGGTTTCCCCTGCCAACCCTTCAGCATCGCGGGCGTTTCCAAGAAGAACAGCCTCGGCCGCAAACATGGCTTCCAGGACGAGAAGCAGGGCAACCTCTTCTTCTCCGTCACGGAAATCCTCGACTACCACAACCCCGCCGCCTTCGTGCTGGAAAACGTGAAGAACCGCCGCCGCCACGACAATAGCCGGGCCTTCACCATCATCCACGACACCCTCGCAAAGGCTCTCTGGTCAGATAAGAACGAAGGCTTATTTCGGAAGCGTGGAAAAACTGATGGGCTCTAGCTCGCAGGTTTCGCGAAGCGATCCACCCAACACGAATAGCTTTGGCTGCTCGCAGAACTTAAACAGCCGGTAAAGTTGATACTCGCGTTCCCGAGTCTTCGACACTTGAACCTCATTTCGTGAAGTGAAAAATGGCGTCAATGCGCCAAAGCGAGTGGTTTTGACCTCTATAAGCCGGTCTCGTCCGTCAGTTTCAAAGGAATGAATGTCGAACCCGAGGTGGTCTCCCTTCGTTCGAGACACATGCTCAATCTGATCTGCCAGGGCTCTCTGTCCTGACCGCCACAGACGTTCGTGTTCGAACCTTAAAACCATCTCTTCGCCAGCAAGACCAAGTGATTGATTTCTCGCTTCGATTTCAAGGTAGTTCTTCCTGACTATGGCTGGCGAAAGGCTTACTCGATCATAGAGCTTCGGCTCGGCCCGATCCCGGCTGGGAGCCGCCACTTGAACTGGGAGGATGTCTCTGAGTGTCGAGATAGAATTTACCGTCGACTCGACAACCGCGGCGATAGATCGATTCAGAGATTCTGCGGACGACAACTTGTCCTCAACGACGGAACGAAGGAGTTGCTGATAGTTGCTGAGCGGTTTGTAACCGTCGATGTAGGGGTAGCCCAACTCGATCAAGATCGCGCTGATGTTTTGGTGCTTTCTCTCAATTGAACCCTTGAACCCTTCGGTCGTTTGTTAAGAAGCCGCTGAAGCTGGCGGTTGTGCTCTGCTTTGTTGAAAGGCTGACCGGTAAGCTCCAATCCAAGCATGGCGAAATAGTCCGCAACTGCGGCTTCAACTTCTTCACGTGACCAATCTTCCGCCATGAGTTTGTCCGGCGAGACTTGGCCTCACTTCGTCAGCTACGGCAAGCCTTCCGAAAAATGAGAGCGAAAGGAGTTGGCCAATCCCTGCTTGCAGTAGGTGCCGTTCCTGGCCAGGTAGTCATGCCAGATCATGGCTACGACCTATTGCCTCGAACTGGACGACCACGAATTCGGCCAAGTGTTGGATGGCTTGGAGCAACGCGCTGTCGTTTGGGAACGCACCGCCGACTATCTCCGCACGGAAAAGTTTCCAGACGGGGAATTTTTCCTCATCGAAGAGTGCAGCGACGCAACTGAGGCCGATGCCATCGCCGTCCGCTATCGTGCGATCCTCCGCAAGCTCCATGCCCAACTGGAGGCCCAGCGATGACTGACAAGGCGACCACGGAGCCTCAACACGGGTTCTGCGTCTTCATGAACACGATCTTCCAAGGTCGGGTTCCGAGCCTGAGCAACGACGGATTCTACGTCGTCTTCGCGACGGAGCGGGAAGCGCAGTTGGACATCGCGGACTTCATGATGACGCGGCTCCAAGAGTTCATCGACGGCGAGCGCGACTTCGACGATGCGACGACGACCGAAGAACACGTCGTCGCGGTGACGGTCCATCCCGACGGCACGTTCACCACCGAAAACGGCGCGGTCTTTTCGCTGAAGGTTGGCGGGTAGGGCGAAGGCTCCCGGCGAGCCGCCCGGCGATCTCCTCACAACAAGCACGGCCCACCGTCAACTCCGAGGCGTTCCGGAGTCGCCAGTGTGCTTGTTTACCATCCGTTCGCGCCACGGGCGGCTCACCGGGAGGTGTTGCCCTACCCTCCGACGCCCGACGCCGTCGTCCTCTCGCCACCGAGCCGCACAGGCGCAGCCACCGTGACGCCGGCTGGGACCATTCCTCCGTGATTTGGTGATGCCTTCCTTGTCCGAAGCGGTTCTTGGGGTGAACACCCCATTTCGCGAAGGCGTGGCCCGGCCGATGGTCCGCACCTATGTCTACCGAAACACTCCTTATCGTCGTGGTGCTTGTGCTCTTGTTGGGCGGCGGCGGCTTCTTCTACAGCAGACGCGGACGCTGATCGACGAACCGTTGCGCAACCCGCCCAGGCAGGATGCCTGTCGCGACGCCCGTATGGCCAGCCGTCGGCCCACGCACACGCCACGACCTCCCCGACAATTCCTTCACGCTTCTGCCCGCATGATATTCGGCGTGAGTTCAACGAAGTCCTCAGTGGTCATTGCGGAGAGCAAACGTGCCGGAGGCAAGTTTGTGCCCACGGCGATTCGACCGGTTCCGTTCCAAACCCGCTCGGGCCAGGATCTGGTCGAGCTGCTGAAAACCCTCGGCACCATCTTTGACGGCAAGAGGAAAGGCGCCGGTTCCCTCATTGCGTTGTTGAAATGCTCCTCCGGTCGGTTTGGCTCCTGTCTGGAAGCAATCAAGGGCGAAGCCATGGTGGAACTCGCGGCGACCCAGGGTGGTTACCGGGTCATCAAGGTTGCGCCCCAAAGCCTCAAAAAGGCCTTAGGCTGTGCGCCGGATCAAAAGTGGCGGGACCGCGCCGAGGAACTGTTCAATCCGGAAGGAAAGCGTCCGAACTGGTCCAAGGGCGCAGCCGGAGCAGTGGCCGTCGCCTTCAAGGTCGCGGGAAAGTGACGAGTGGCATCGCCTCCCGGTGTGCCTGTCTCCACCCTGCCCTAACAGCCCGTCAAAGAACGCCCGGTCAGGGGACCGGGCCTACAAGACCAAGGTGATTCCCGAGCTTTTTTGTTGGCCGTGTGCCCTCACGCGGCGGGGTGCGGCTTCAGAAGGTTGCGTTGTGCGGGTCCTGGACTGAGCGTCAGATATGGATCGCCCGGCCATCGACGGCCAGGGCGGCCTCTTTGATGACTTCGGCCAACGTGGGGTGCGCGTGGGAGGCCATCGCGAGGTCTTCGGCGGAGGCTTTGAAGGCCATGGCCACGGCGGCTTCGGCGATGAGGTCGCCAGCGCGCGGGCCGAGGATGTGGACGCCAAGGATGCGGTCGGTCTTTTTGTCGGCGAGGATCTTCACCTTGCCATCGGTCTGGGCGAGCGCGTGGGCGCGGCCGTTGGCTTTGAAGGGGAAGACACCTTTCCGATATTCGACCTTGGCTTCGATCAACTGTTCCTCGGTCTGGCCCACGCTGCCGATCTCGGGATGGGTGTAGCAGACGCCGGGAATGGAGTTGTAGTCCACGTGGCCGTGTTTGCCGGCGATGAACTCGGCGCAAGCCATTCCTTCCTCCTCGGCCTTGTGCGCGAGCATGGGGCCCTTGATCACATCGCCGATGGCGTAGATGCCGGGGATGTTGGTGGCGAAACGGTCGTTCACTTCGACGCGACCGCGTTTGTCGGTGGCGACACCGGCGACGTCGAGGCCGAGCTTGTCCGTGTTCGGCACACGCCCGACGGCGACGAGCACCTTGTCGGCGACGATCGGTTCCTGGCCTTCGCAGACAACGACGCCCTTGCCGTTCTCGGCTCTCGCGGAAAGCACCTTGTGTTTGAGGCGGAATTCGAGGCCCTGCTTGGCGAAGATCTTCTGCGCTTCGTCGGCCAGTTCACGGTCCATGCCGGGCGCGATGCGGTCCATGTATTCAACCACGGTGACCTTGGCCCCGAGGCGTTGCCAGACGGAGCCGAGTTCGAGGCCGATGTAGCCGGCGCCGATGACGACGAGATGGTGCGGCACCGTGTCGTAGGTGAGCGCCTCGGTGCTGGTGCCGACGATCTGGCCATCGAGCTCGATGCCGGGCAGGACGGCGGGTTTGCTGCCGGTGGCGAGAATGATGTGCTTCGCCGAAACGGTCTCGGCCTTGCCGTCGGCGGAGGCGACTTCGACCCGGCCATTGCCGAGAAGGCGTCCGTGGCCCAAGAGACGGGTGACTTTGTTTTTCTTCAGCAGGAATTCGACGCCCTTGGTCATCTGCGAGACGACGTCGGTCTTGCGCTTGAGCATGGTGGCGAGGTCGAGGGTGACTTCGCCGACCTTGAAGCCGTGTTTGTCGAAGCCGTGTTTGGCTTCGGAGTAGAGCTCGCTGGATTCGAGCAGGGCCTTGCTGGGAATGCAGCCGATGCGCAGGCAGGTGCCGCCGAGGGCGGACTCCTTTTCGACACAGGCGACCGCGAGGCCGAGCTGCGCGCCGCGGATGGCGGCGACGTAACCGCCGGGACCGCCGCCGATGATGATCAAATCGAAAGTGCTCATTCTCTTACTCGCTCTCCTTCTCGTTCTCGAAACCTCCACCAACCCGGTATTCCACGGGGTCCTCCTTCAGTCCTTCTTCTTCAAACATCGCGACCAGCTTGCTCAACATCGCGGTGATTCTGGCCAACAGGGCCTTTCCTTCGTCGATTCGTAGATCGGCCACCGCCCCCTTCGCCACAAGAGCGTCCAAGCAAGCGGCGCATTCGGTGGCCGAACCCCTTGCATCGTCGAAGAATTTTGCCCGGATGGGCCGCCTCCTTCTTCCGTTTCCTTCGGCGATATTCAACAAAACCGAGAGGCTGGCCCGGTCGAGTTGATCGGTAACTTCGGCGATTCGTATCTTTGGTGGCGGCGCGAGATCGGGCGTCAGTCGGGCATTCCAGGAGATGAATTGTAGAGCGGCTTGATAGACTTCAAGCCGCTCGTGGGCGAAGTAGGGGTTCATCTCTGGAATCGAGGCCGAGAAAGAGGAGGAGATCGAGAACGATCAGCCTCACACCTCCAACAGCATCCGAGCCGGATTCTCCACGCATTCCTTCACGCGCTTGAGGAACGTGACCGCTTCCTTGCCGTCGACGATGCGGTGGTCGTAGGTCAGCGCGAGATACATGATCGGGCGGATGACGACCTGGCCGTTCAGGGCCACGGGGCGCTCGATGATGTTGTGCAGGCCGAGCACGCCGGACTGCGGCGGGTTGATGATCGGGGTCGAGAGCATCGAGCCGTAGACGCCGCCGTTGCTGATGGTGAAGGTGCCGCCTTCGAGTTCGTCCGGCATGATCTTGCCGTCCTTGGCGCGGACGGCGAAGGCGACGATGGCCTTCTCGATCTCGGCGAAGCTCATGCGCTCGGCGTTGCGGATGACGGGGACGAGGAGTCCCTTCCCGCCGCCGATGGCGACGCCGATGTCGTGGTAGTTCTTGTAGACCACGTCGTCGCCGCGGATCTCGGCGTTGAGCTGGGGAACGAGCTTCAGGCCGTCGATGACCGCCTTCACGAAAAAGGACATGAAGCCGAGCTTGGCGCCGTGGCGCTGCTGGAAGGCTTCGCCGTGTTCCTTGCGGAAGGCCATGATGGCGGACATGTCGACCTCGTTGAAGGTCGTGAGCATGGCCATCTGCTGTTGGGCGGAGACGAGCCGGGAGGCGACGGTGCGGCGTAGTTTGCTCATTCGCACGGTCTCTTCCTGACGGTTGGCTTCGCCTGAAACTTGGGCGGCGGCTTTTGGGGCTGGGGCCGTTTTGGTCGGGGAGGGCTGTGCCGACGGGGTGGTTGGAGCGTGTTTGGCTTCGACGGCTTTCAAGGCGTCTTCCTTGAGCACGCGTCCGCCAGGACCGGTGCCGGCCACGGCGGAGGAAGCGATCTTGGCTTCGGCCAAGACACGTTCGGCGGCGGGCATGACCTTGGATTCAACAGGCGCTGCAGCCTTTGGGACGGACGCCGGTTGGGTCACTGGAGCAACCGAGACGGCCGCGGCTGCCCCGGCTTCGATGCTGGCGATGACTTCGCCGACGGCCGCGACCTGGCCGGTGGGTTTGAGGATCTTTCCGAGCACGCCGGTGGCGGGCGAGGGGAGGTCGACGGTCGCCTTCTCGGTTTCGATGACGACGATCGTTTCGCCTTCCTTCACCGCCTGGCCCTCCGTCTTGAGCCAGTTGCCGATTTCAACCTCGCTGATGGATTCGCCCACCGCGGGCACTTTCAGTTCTATGGCCATGTGTTCCGTTTTCCTGGTTTGGGATTTCGCCGCCGAGCGGGAGAGGGGTGGCAAACGCCGCGGCGATCAGGTGTTCCTGTTCCTGCTTGTGGCTGTTGTGCGAGCCGGTGGCCGGACTGGCCGAGGCCGGTCGCGAGACGCATCCGAAGACGCGCGTGCGTGAAAGAAGGTCTCCGAAGCGGAGGCGGATGGAATACCACGCGCCCATGTTCTCGGGTTCGTCCTGCACCCAGGTGACGGGCACCGCGGGTCCGAAAGGCGCGAGCGCATTCAAGAGCGTCTGCTCGGCGAGCGGGTAGAGCTGTTCGACGCGGAGGAGGGCGATGTCGCGACGGCCGAGCTTCTCACGCTGCGCGTCGAGTTCGTAGAAGATCTTGCCGGAGCAAAGGAGCACGTGGCGCACGGCCTTCGGGTCGACGGCGGCATCGGGGATGATGTGCTGCCAGCCGCCTTTGGAAAACTCGTCGAAGGACGAAACCACCTTCGGATGACGCAGCAGGCTCTTGGGCGTCATGACGACGAGCGGCTTGCGGATCTTCCTGAGAACTTGGCGGCGCAGGAGATGGAACAACTGCGCGGGCGTCGTCGGTTGGACGACCTGCACGTTGTCCTCGGCGCATGTGGCAAGGAACCGTTCCAGGCGGGCGCTGGAGTGTTCCGGTCCTTGGCCTTCGTAGCCATGGGGCAGCATCATCACGACGCCGCTGAGGCGTTTCCACTTCTTCTCCGCGCTGCTGATGAACTGGTCGTAGATCACCTGGGCGACGTTCACGAAATCGCCGAACTGCGCCTCCCACATGACGAGCCCGTCCGGCCATTCCAGGCTGTAGCCATACTCGAAGCCGAGCACGGCGATCTCGCTGAGGGGACTGTTGAGCACTTCGACGGAAGCCTGGTTCGGCGCGAGATGTTGGAGAGGGACGTGGATCTTGCCGGTGTTGAAATCGTGCAACGCGGCGTGGCGATGGCTGAAGGTGCCACGGCCGGAGTCCTGGCCGGTAAGGCGGACGCGGAAGCCGTCGGTCGCGAGGGAGGCGAAGGCCAGCGCTTCGCCGCAGGCCCAGTCGAGCGGCGCCTTGCCGGCGGCCATTTCACGGCGGCCTTCGAGGAGTTTGGCGATCTTGGGATGCGGGGTGAAGCCGCCGGGAACTTCGCCGGCCTTCACGAGCAGGGCGGAAAGGCGCTCCATTGGCAGCGCGGTGTCCGCTTCCGCCACGCTGGTGTCGAGGCCGCCGGTGTAGTTGGCCCAGATGCCGGTGGCGGATTCGCTGGGCAGCTTGGTGCGCTTGGACTCGGCGAGCGATTCCTCCAGGGCCAGCCGGCTTTCTTCCGCGATCTTGTCCGCCTCGTCGCGGGTGATGCCGCCGAGTTGAAGGAGGTGGTCGAGGTAGCCCTCTCGGACCGGCTTACGTTTCTCGATGAGCTTGTAGAGCAGGGGCTGGGTGAAGGCCGGCTCGTCGGCCTCGTTATGGCCGAGGCGCCGGTAGCCGTAGATGTCGATGATCACGTCGCGCTGGAACGTGGCGCGGAAATCCATCGCAAGGCTGACGACCTGGGCGACGGCTTCGGGGTCTTCGCCGTTCACGTGGAAGATCGGGACCTGGAGCATCTTCGCCACGTCGGTGCAGTAAATCGTCGAACGGGCTTCCTCGGGCGAGGTGGTGAAGCCGACCTGGTTGTTGACGACGACGTGGAGCGTTCCGCCGGTGCGGTAGTTCGGGAGTTGGCTAAGGTTGAGGATCTCCTGCGAAACGCCCTGTCCGGCGAAAGCCGCGTCGCCATGGATGAGCAGCGCGAGCGTCTTGCGGCGTTCGGTATCGCCGAGGCGGTCGCTGTTGGCGCGGGCTCGGCCGAGCACGACGGGGTTGACGTATTCGAGGTGGCTCGGGTTGAAGCAAAGCGAGATGTGGACCTGCTTGCCGGAGGCCGTCTTCACCTTGCGGCTGTAGCCGAGGTGGTATTTCACGTCGCCGCCGCCGCGATACTTCTCGGGCTCCAGATCAGCGAACTCGCGGAAGATGATCTTGGGATGTTTGCCCATGATGTTGGCGAGCACGTTGAGGCGGCCCCGGTGGGCCATGCCCATGTCGATCTCCGTGACTCCCTGCTCGGCGGCCTTCTCGACGGCGAGGTCGAGCAGGGGGATCAGACTCTCGGAACCTTCGAGGGAGAAGCTTTTCGCCCCGATGAACTTCTTCCGGATGAACTCCTCGAACATCACCGCATCTGTAAGACGGGTGAGGATGCGGACCTGTTGTTCGCGTTTGAGATCGATGTGGTTCTCGCATGGTTCCATCCTCACCTGCAGCCACCGGCGCATGGTCACGTCGTCGATGTGCATGTATTCGACGCCGATTGAGCGGCAGTAGGTGTTGCGGAGGTTCTCCACGATCTCGCGGAGCTTCATCACCGGCCGGTCCTTGGGCCCGACGCCCTGGACGGAGAACTCCTTTTCCAGATCGGCCTCGGTCAATCCATAGAACGCCGGGTCCAGCTCGGGAACGGCCGTGCGCGGCTGGTCGAGGGGATCCAGCTGCGCCGCCATGTGCCCGCGGAAACGGAAGGCGCGCACCAGTTGGTCGACCTTGTCCTGCAAGGCCGCGGTGGCGCGCATCTCGGGTGCGGTGGCTGGCGCGGGTCCGCAGGCGAAAAGGCTCTTGGCCTCGAACGAGGGTCCGAATCGCGGGGTTGGCTCATCGCCGTCGCGCATGAACCCGTTGGCAAATTTTTCCTGCCACTCCGCGGCCACCGAGGCGGGGTTGCCCACCCATCGCTCGTAGAGTTCTTCGACGAACCCCACGTTGGCGCTGCCCACACTCTCTGCACTGTCGTTGCTCATATCTCTCGATTCGTTCCTTCCTCTATCGGCTCAATCGTTGCCTGACCGAGGGCTGACCCGTCCTCCACCTTGCGGCACCGGAGCGCGGTCAACGAACAAGTGAGGGTTAAGCCTAACAGGTGCAGCCTGCTTGCCTAGACGTTCGTTCATGTATTAGCCCCACGGTTCATTGGCCGGGCGCTGTGGCGTTGCGGCTAATCTCGTGTCTGCAATGTGGAATCAACGTGAAGGCCTGAGGAGCTGGGTGATGACCCGCAACGGAACCCTTTGGGTGGCTGATGTTCTCGGATTAACGGTAACGAGTTTTCGATGTCCACGTTGGGGACGATCGAGATCTGGGTGCGAAGTGGGAGTTTTGCCGTGCGTTTGGAACAGCTGGAATCAGGGGGCAATCGGACGCCAAAGACCCATGACGCGATCCAGCGGACTCGGTTTGTTCCAATCGCTCAGCGCATTCAGCGCCTCCACTCGAAGGGCTGGCGGGGCGTCTTTTCGGGCCGCGTAGGTTGCGACGGTCCGTGCGGGCTCAGGTCCGCCCAGACGGAAGTTTGCGTTGATGGCGCGGGTGACTGCGTTCGTCGGGCAGTTGTCCGATGTGAGCAGTTGGGCGAGGGCGTTCATCGCCCCGGGGATCGGAACGTCGTTGATGGCTCGCGCTGCTTCGGTCGCGAGCCGCGGATCGGCGTCGGCGAGAAATCGGGCGATTTCCGGCTGTCCCATGCGGCGTTGGGTGAGCAGGGCGATGCGGCGGACGGCCGGTTGGGAATCACCTTCAAGTTTGGCGAGCAGGCCCGGGGTGGCTGCATGCGGCACGACCGCATCGACGAGGGCATGGGTGACAAAGGGATCCGCGTCGTTGTTCTCACGGGCCAGCGAGACCAGAAGGTCGGTTGGATCGATCGGCGGCTTGCCGAGCGCGCGGCCGAGGCGGGCAAGGCTGAGCAAAGCCAGCATTTTAACGCGCGGCTCCGGGTCCCTGGCAAGCTCGGCGGCCTCGCGCCATGCGGGCTCGAGCGCGCAGGAGTCTCCGAGGGTTCGGCCATATTGTGCGCGGATCTCCGGATCCGAATCGTGGCGCAGTCCCAGCCCGATCAGTTTGGCCGCCTGCTGGTGGAAGCCACGGCGGGCGATGTTTCCCAGCGCCCATATGGAATGGATGCGCGCAAGGCGATTCGTGGCCGAAGCGGCAACTTCGAGAAGCATCTGCTCCGCGGTGACGTTTTCGAAGATCGCGATGCCGTCCCGCTTTGATCCACGTTCGGCCTTCAGCTGCGCTGCCAAACGAACACGGTAGTCGTCGTGTCCGAGCAACCCGATCAGCTCTCGCATCGATTTCTGGCCAAGCGAAGACAGCAGCGCGGCCGTGTCGTTGGTGGTGGCCCGTTCGCTCGATCGCAGTGTGTAAAGCCGACCCTTCTGCGGTTGGCCCCAGCCGCCCACCCAATCGGCGACCAGCAACGATCCGTCCGGCATGAAATCGACGTCGGTCGGCCATAGGTTCCAGAGGAATTTCTCCCGCTTGGAGACCTTGTAGCTCGCGCCACTTCGCTCAACCGAGAACGCCCAGACTCCGCCTGGAAAATCGCACACGAAGAAATGGTCCCTCCATCTTTCGCCCAGTCCGGCGCCCGGATTGAACGCCAATCCGCTTGGTCCCTGGGCGGCGAGTCCCGCGTAGGGCAGAGTGCCGTCGATGCCGCCGCGCCAGACGTTCTCCGTGATCCAAGGGCCGAAGCTTGGCGCGAATTGATACGAGGCCCGCCAGCCGTAGTCGCCGCGTTCGACGACGTTGATGACGCGCGAGTCGTCCGGCCCGGCCGTGTCGTTGTCGTCCGTGAAGAGATCGCCGAGATGATTAAAGGCGAGTTCCTGCGGATTGCGCAGCCCACGCGCGAATATCTCCAGCTTTGTGCCATCGGGTTCGCAGCGGAGCACGCCGCCTTCGTCGGGCAGGCTGAGAACCTTGCCCTCAAGGTTGGTGACCACAAAGCCACGGTCGCCGCTGCTGAAATAGATCCGGCCGTCCGGTCCCTGCGTGAGCCCGTGCAGGTCGTGGCCGCTCACGCCCGTGTGGACGCCGAAGCCGAAAGCGATCTTCTTCCGGACGGCTTCGGGCGGTTTGTCCGAAGGGCCGGTGGTTTCCGTGATCTGCCAGAAGTCCGGTATGCACGTGAACCAGACCTGGCCGTTGCGCGCGAGCACACCGGCGCCGACGCCGGAAACGGGTTCGTTGTAGCCTTGGGCGAAGACCGACGAAGTATCCGCCTTGCCATCGCCGTTGCGGTCCTCGACAAGGCGGATCATCTCGGAGTCCTGCGTGAGTATCGCGAGGTTCGTGGCGAAGGTTTCGCGGAGAAACGCATCGCGGTCGCCGATGGTGCGGAAGGAAAGATCGGGCAGCAGCCAGTTGGTCTTCACCGTCACGTCGAAGACGGCGTTGCGATAGCGATGTGTCTCCGCCACGAAGACACGGCCGCGTTCATCCACGCTGATGGCCACGGGATTCTCCAGCTGCGGTTCCGACGCGAAGAGGTCGACCTTTATGCCGGGCGCGACGGTGAATTTCTTGATGGCCGCTTCGGCGGCGTCCGTGGTGATCGGCGCGCTGTTGGTCGAATGGCCGTTCGCGGATGGTCTGGCCGCTTCCGCCGCCGGCGTCGAGCGGGCCGCAACCAAAACGGCTGCGAGCAGGCATAGGAGTCGGACAACAGAGCGACGAAGCATGGCGCGACCGTAGACCGGAGATGGTTCGGGGCAATGGTTCTCAGGTGCCATGCGCGCGCTGAGACTGATCAGGGACCGACATTGAGGCGATAGAAGCGCGGCGTGGTGGCCGCTTCCGTATCGGAGAACGTCTCGTTCGTTCCCTGGGCCGTGCGCGGGAAGGACGGAGCAATGCGGCTAAAGTTGGTGGGGGAATCGGCCGCCACTTGCAGGTCGTAGCGGCGGCCGGGAATGGACTTCCACCACAGCAGTGGACCGGTCGGCTGATTGGTCAGCTGCAGTTTGACCATAGACGTCGCGTCGCGCGGATCCGTTCCGGCGGCCAGCTCCTGCTCGTCGGTGAGCCCGTCGTTGTCGGAGTCGACTCCTGGAGCCGGCGGCACGCGCGGAATCGTGGTTGAATCGATCACCGTTCCGTCCGTCGCTACCGCCTCGGTCTTCATCCAATCGCCTTCAACCGTGACGCGGAGATGATGGTGCATGCTCTGGAACCAGACGCTTTCCGGATCGCGCTCGACCATCCCGTAGAGCGCATAACCACCGCCTCCCGAGACGATCCTCGTGAGCCCGCCCTTGGGACGGAACCTCTCGTAGTTGTGGTCGTGTCCGTTGACCACGAGCTGCACGCCGTAACGCTCGCAGACCGGATCCAGAATCGTCGAGATCTCGAACCGGTCGTAGGTCCCGTTGCCGTTCAGATCATCGTAGCGGTGTGCGGACGACGTGTTCATGGGCGCATGGAAGAAGAGCGCCTTCCACCGACGCGACGTGGTGGCGAGGTCGTTGGTCAGCCAGTTGTATTGGGCCGAGCCATCGGAAAGACCGTAGGTCGCCTGCTGGCTGAAGGGAGTGAGCGTCGGGAGGAAGACGGACACGAAGTGGACGTCCCCGTGGTCGAAGGAATAGTAGTGCGACGTGCCGCTGGCCGAGTTGGTCGGAAGGGCGAACGAATTCAGGTAGGGCGCGTCGTCATTGGAATACAGGTCGTGGTTGCCAAACGTGAAGTAGTAGGGCGTCGAGGCCATTTGCCGCTGGTAGACCGAGAGGCAACGGATGTCGGCCAGGCTGTTCGAGAATGCCGGATAGATCACGTCGCCCATATGGAGCACGAGGTCGGGATTCCAGGTTCGCAACGACGCGGCGACGGCGTATTGCGCGAGGCCGCCGTTCCCAGAATCGCCGAGCACGCTGAAGCGCGTCACCCCATTGGTGGGGGCGGTCGGCAAGGTCGAGATCATGGACCGGCCGGTTCGCACGCCGTCGGAGACGACGACCCGGTAGACGTAGTTCGTGCCCGGCAGGAGTCCGGTGAGGGCCGCGATCTGGAGAGGGGCGTCGGCCGGAAGGGATGTGGACCGTTCCGTCGTGGCAGCGAGCCCGAACTCGACACGGCCGGTCAGGTTGGAGCCCGTTTTCCAGAGCACCTTGGCCGAGTTCGTCGTGACGCTCTGGACGATCGGGCCGCGCGTGAAGTTCGCGAGCAGTTCGGCGATGCAGGCAAGGTTCGCGTCGAACGGGCCGCTGGAATGGACCTGGATGGCCAGCACGTTGGTGCCGTTGACCAGTTGGGGCAGAGACGCGGAAACATCGATGTCATCGGGTCCCGTTCGATCCCGGTTGGCTGCGGCGGCGTTGAACGGCACCCCTGTCCCGGGGTTTCCCGCAAGGCCGAGGCGATGGACTTCGGTTCCATTGAGGTAGACGACCGCACCGTCTTCGATATCGAGCCGCAGGTATAGCCATGCGATGTCCGCCCGATTCGTGACGACGAACTGCCGGCGAAGGAACACGGAGTTGTAGGATCCCGCCATGCCGAAGAGCGGCGTCGCCTCGTTGTGCACGCCGGCGGAGAAGCCCATCGGCCCCCGCGGCCAGCTTGAATCATCGAAGCCGACCCGCTGCCATGCCGGCGGATCGGACGGGGACGGTTCCGCCACGCCGACAGAGTAGGCCCAACTGTCCGTGATGCCGATCAATGGCTGGGCGGTCACGCCGCGGGCCAGCGCCAGACCCAGGACCAGCAGGAGAACGACTCGGGACATGGGTTGAGAGTGCCAACTTGGCGGAAGCCGTCAAACGCCCGTTGGAGCTACCCCGAGGCTCCGTCCTTCCTCCCGTCGGTTGCATTGACGTGCCGTCCCCGGACTGGGATGAATCCGGTATCACCTCCTATGAAAACCCCGCTCAACCGCCGTTCCGCCATCAAACAGCTCGGCCTTGCCGCCGGCACCGCTGGACTTTTCTCCGCCCTGCGCCAAACGGTCGCCGCCGCCGATGCCGCCGGTCTCAAGGGCAAGATCAACCACTCCGTCTGCAAGTGGTGCTACGGCAAAATCCCGCTCGAGGAGTTCTCCAAGGCGGCCAAGGAAATGGGTCTCCAATCCGTCGAACTGCTTGGACCCGCTGAATGGCCCGTGCTCAAGGCACACGGCCTCACTTGCGCCATGGTCAGCAACCCGACCGTCGATGGATTGGGCGGCATTAACAAGGCCTTCAACCGCGTCGAACACCACGACAAGCTCGTCACCGTCTACGAGGACCTGATCAGCAAGGCGTCCGCCGCCGGACTGGAGAATGTCATCTGCTTCTCCGGCAACCGCGCCGGATTGGACGACGAGAAAGGCATTGAGAACTGCGCCATCGGCCTGAAGCGGCTGATGAAGTTTTGCGAGGAGAAGAAGATCACGCTCGTCATGGAGCTGCTGAACAGCCGTGTCGACCACAAGGACTACCAGTGCGACAAGAGCGCCTGGGGCGTCGAACTCTGCAAACGCATCGGCTCCGAGCGTTTCAAGCTGCTCTACGATATCTACCACATGCAGATCATGGAGGGCGACGTCATCGCCACCATCAAGCGCAGCCACCAATACTTCGCCCACTACCACACCGGTGGCGTTCCCGGCCGCAACGAGATTGACGACTCACAGGAGCTGTATTACCCGGCGATCATGAAGGCCATCGTGGCGACCGGCTTCAAGGGGCACGTCGCGCAGGAGTTCATCCCCAAGCGCGACCCGCTGACCTCGCTCAAGCAGGGCGTAGGCATCTGCGATGTCGCCTGAACCAGTTCGAACGAAGTGAAAAGGGCGGCCAAAATTGGCCGCCCTTTGCTTTTGGAATGGTTGAGAAAGCCAGGGATTACTTGCCCAGCTTGGCGACGGCTTCCTGCATTTCCTTGAGGTGGATGTCGGCGGAGCCGGTGTCGGTCACGTGGACAATCTTGCCTTCCTTGTTGATCAGGAAGCTGACGCGGCGGCTCATCTTCTTGCCTTCCATCTGGGTGCTGAACTGCGCGGCGAGTTTGCCGTCGACGTCGCTCAAGAGTGGGAAGTTGAGGTTGTGGTCGGCGATGAACTTCTTGTGGCTGTCCGCCGTGTCCATGCTCACGCCGAGGACTTCGACGCCGCCCTTGTTCAGATCGCCCAGACGATCGCGAAGGGTGCAGGCCTGCTTGGTGCAGCCGGGGGTATTGTCCTTCGGATAGAAGTAAAGAATCACGCTCTTCTTGCCGAGATAGTCGGCAAGCTTGTGGGTCTTGCCATCCTGGTCCTTGCCGACGAAGGCGGGCGCCTTGTCGCCAACTGCCGGCGTGGCGGCGTGGATCGAGGTGGTGGCGGCCATGCCGATGGCGATGATGAGAGTAAAGAGTGTTTTCATGTGCGTAGTAAGCGGAAGATTTCGGCTGGGTCTGACGGAGTCAACGGGCTTCATGTTCATCAACCGTCCAAAGTTCGTTTGCCAACGCGCGGGTCTCGCGGATAACTCTGTCGGTCGTGAACCATGATTAAACTTAGTAAAATCGTGCTCTGCCTGGCGTTTGCCCTGATGGCTGCGGGTTGCTCAAAGGAAGCAACTGGCGCCCAACGGCCTCCCATCGTCTTCCGGCACCAATTCGTCGGTGCTCAGGCCGTTGCCTCTCTCGCCAAAACGCCCAAGGCGGTCGAGCTGCTTTCGTCCACCAACGCGGTCGCGTTCCGCAAGCTGGTATCGGAGCGATTTGCGAAGTGGCTGGTGGCTGGCGTCGGCAAAGCGGACGGCGCAGCGGTGGACGGGTTGTCCGATCTGGTAAACGAACTGGTTTCCGCCGACGCCGCGTTCGAGCTGCGACAGGGCGCCGGATCATGGGAAGCCACCGTCGCGATCAAGGCGGCTGCGACGGGTCGTCCCGGTCTGGAAGGCAAGTTCAAGACCGTGGCCGCGTCGCTGGGTCGGACAATTTCGTTGGAGTCTGCGGGTGATTGGCTGATCGTCGGGGTCGGTTCGAAAGGCTTGGTTCCGTTGAGCGAAACGAAGTCGGCGATCGCGTCTTCGGGACGGCCCTGGAAGCTGGATGCCGGAACGGTGGTTTCCCTCGAGGCCGACCTTCCAAAGCTTTCGGTGTTCTTCGGTTGGCAGGATTCCCCGGTTCGTTTGGGAGCGATCGCCCTGACGATTTCGCCCCAGGGTGAGAACCTGAAGACGACCGCGAAGGTTACTTTCCCGGAGACAATCGTCGTGGGCCAGGAAGTGTGGAACGCTCCAACCAACCTGTTGCGGGATCCGTTGGTGAATTTCACGGCGATCCGATCGCTCGGGGCGTTTTTGCTGCCTGGTTCCATGTTCGACTCGGTGATCGGTCGGCAGATGAACCAGTCCCAAACTTACCTTTGGACTCTTTCCCAGGTCCCCTTCCAATACTACTTCGCAATGGCCTCGGGGTCGCCCAGAGCGGAAATGGACCGGTTGGGCGCCGCCATTCCACTGGCCTGGAATCCGATCCTCAAGGCCTCCAACTCGGGTGAGTTCGGTTGGAACTCGAACAAGACGCAGCTCCAGATGAAGGGCGGGGCACTGCTGGCTCCGTTTGTCCTCGCGACAAACGATGCGACGGGAGGCTGGATCACCGGCGGCTTTTTCCCGTTCGTCCCCAACCGTCAGCCGGCACCGAAGGAGCTGATGGATGAATTCCAAAACCGGAAGGACCTTGTCTACTACGACTGGGAGATCAGCCAGGAACGGGTGGGATTCTGGCGGGTGATGGGCCAGATCGCGCCGGTGTTCGGTCGCAAGGTTGCCGGGGTTGATATCCGCGAGCAACGACGGCTTTTTTCAACTACGGAAAGATTTCTCGACGGGATCGCGCCGCAACTTGGCAACACTGTTACCGAGGCGAAGTCGGCGGGACCGAAGGAGTTTTCGGTGACTCGCAAATCCCACCTCGGATTGAGCGGCTTCGAACTGGTTCACTTGGGGCGTTGGTTGGCGGACTCGCCGTCCTCGCTGAGTCCATTGACGATTCCCGCGGGATCCCCGGCGGTGGCTCCCGTTCCGGGAGTGGCTCCGAAGCCGGGGAATCCTTGAACTGCTCCTGGAGAATCCATGCTTAAGCTCGGCGTCAACATCGACCATTTCGCGACTCTCCGTGAGGCGCGTTACCGAGGTCAGTCCCGCGGTGAACCGAGTCCGGTCGAGGCGGCGATGGTCTGTGAACGGGCGGGCGCCCATGGGATTACAGCGCATCTTCGCGAAGACCGCCGCCACATTCTGGACCGCGACGTCCGCGAGCTTCGCGAACGCATTTCCACACGGCTCAATCTTGAGATGGCGATCGCGCCGGAAATCGTCGCATTTGCGTTGGATCTGAAGCCCGACATCGTGTGTTTGGTGCCGGAGAAACGACAGGAACTGACGACCGAAGGCGGCCTTGACGTGATCGGACAGGAATCGGACTTGAAGAATGTCTGCTCGCGATTCCGGGACGCCGGAATTGAGGTGAGCCTTTTCATCGCGCCGGATTCTGCGCAGATCGCGGCTTCGGCGAGGGTAGGAGCCAAGTTCATCGAACTGCATACCGGCGCCTATTCAGAACACTTTCCTCAGAAACGAGAGCGGAACGGCGAGATCGAACGTCTGGTGGCTGGTGCCAAGCAGGCGCACGAGTTGGGGCTCCTGGTGAACGCGGGCCACGGCTTGAATCTCGAGAACCTTCCGTTGCTGCATGTCGTTCCCCATATGGTCGAGTTGAACATCGGGCACAGCTTGGTAAGCCGGGCAGTGTTTGTCGGATTGGAACGCGCAGTGAAGGACATGCTGGAAGTGATGAAAGGATACCCCGGTTGAGATGATCCTCGGCCTCGGCATCGATCTGGTGGAAGTGGCGCGAATCGAAAGGGCATTGGAGCGATTCGGCCCGCGGTTCCTCGAACGGATCCTTTGCGTAAACGAACTAGTCTATTGCCAGTCGCAGACAGCTCCGGCAGAGACCGTCGCGTCACGGTTCGCGGCCAAGGAAGCCGTGGCCAAAGCGTTCGGCACGGGAATTGGAGCCGATCTTGGCTGGAAGGACATCGAAGTCGTCCGACTCGCTTCTGGGCAGCCAGTGGTGGAAATGCGAGGGGTTGGAATTGAACTGTTGAAGAGCCGAGGGGGTCAACGAGTCCACTTGAGCATGACTCATACATCAGTCCATTCGGCAGCCGTAGCGGTGATCGAGGGCTGAATACGCTTAGGCCTTGAAGTCGGTCACCCGATGGAAAAAGAATCCAACAAGGCACTTGGCTGGTTGCCAAGCGCCTAGCCAGCAATAAAATCGGCGGCGTTCATGAGCAAAACAGGAGCGACAACAGCGGGGCCGGATGAGGTATCTGGGCCAATCAAGTTGGCTTGGCCGGCGGCAGCCATGATCGTTCTTTCGTGGCTGTTGGCGTTCAATGCGTTTGCCCAATACTGGATCTACTTCGAGCAGTATGCCTACGGCTGGTTGGTTCCGTTCCTTGGAGGGTTCTTTTTCTGGCGGCGATTGGGGATTTATTCCCAAAAAAATGGACTGGCACCAATCGCTACGCGACCCCGGGACAACCTGAAAGGGGCGCTTCTCCTGATCCTTCTCGCCGCCTGTGTGGTCCCGCTTGAGTATGCGCGGCAGAGGAGCCCTCTATCGAGGTCGTTGGTTATCCTAATCGGGGTCAACGCGGTTGTCGTTACGATGCTTTGCCTAGGATGGATGGGCGGGCGAAAACTTCGAAGGGAGATGCTGTTTCCGACCCTATTTTTCCTCATGGCAGCTCCATGGGTGACAGCGATCGAGCAACCAGTGACGGCGGGGCTTGCCGAGAAGGTATCGGCGACCATCACTGAGATAATGCATTGGCTTGGAATCCACGCGAAGCGCAACGGAGTCACGATCACGATGAAGCCAGGTCCGGTCGGCGTCGATGAGGCGTGCTCCGGAATTCGTTCGCTTCAATCGGGGTTAATGTATGGAGTCGCTCTGGGCGAATTGTTCCTGCTTTCGATCCCACGCCGATTGCTGATGTTCGTCGCTGCGTTCGCATTCGCCGTGTTTCTCAACGTTTGCCGGACGTTCATCCTCTGTTGGCAGGTCGACTCGAAGGGCTTGGATATCTTGGCAAAAATTCACGACCCTGTGGGTGGAGCAATGTCCATGGTTTTGCCGATGATGCTTTTCGGTGCGGCGTGGTTGCTGAGAAAGGAGGAGATCGCGATGGGTGCTGCCCGCAAAACGACCTTGGGTGCTGTCGCCCGGCCGGTTGCGAGGGTAGGCCTAGTAGGATTCTCGGTAGTCGTTCTCTTGTTGGGCTTCATGGGGACCAACGGCTGGTTTTGGTATCAGGCACTCAAGGTTCCAGAGCAGACGCAGCCGAACTTTCTCGTTCGTGATTCTGTCAAAAAGGAAGCGGTTTCCGAAGCGACCTTGAAGATTCTCCAACCGAATCCTGAGATTGGGCACAACGTATTCTTTCGATCGGCGTCGGTTGGAGACCGGGAGATCGGTGGCTACTATTTCTTTTGGGTCCCGAATGCGGCCAACGTCTACCTGCTTGGCCACCGCCCGGATGTCTGTATGGCCGGCGTGGGATGGAGAAAGGACGGGGACTTTGAGTCCGTGAAACTTCCGATTTCGGGCAAGGAAATGGACTTCTACAAGTTCATGTGGAAGCGGGGCGAGCAGAAGGCCGTTCAACTTTGGGGAATCTGGAGAAACGGTAAGCCGGTGCAGGTCAACTACCGTGATTTGGACTCGGCCGCAGCCGTGTCATGGTTGGAAATGGCGGGAAAACGGGGTTCAGCGACCGAACTTGTTTCCATAAATATTCCGTATGAAGGCACCCCACCTGATCTCAAGACGATGACGGAATTGATGAACAACCTGGTCCAGTATCGAGGGCAGACTCCTGCTAAGTGACCATGGATGATTCAATTCAGATTACCCAGGATCGAGCGCTCTCCAGGAAGGTTTCATCATTGAAGAAGAAACTGATCTTTTCCGGCCTCGGCATTTTGGCAGTCGTATTGGCGTGGTTTGCGATGCCACCGGTTTACGGGCGTCTCAAGGGGATGAGGGCAGAGTCGTTCTTCCAAAGCGGCAAGGTTTATTTAGAGCAAGGTAAGTGGACCAACGCCCTCGATCGGTTCGAGTTGGCGATGCAGATGGATTCGGATCAAACACGATTTCGCGGAGCGATGGCCCGTGCTTCTGAGCAAATCGGCACTGATCAGGCACTGAAGTCGTGGGTTGAAATCTTGCGTCTCCCTGACGTGACGGACGAGGAACGGCAAGACTTCACTGAATTTGCACTAAAGGTAGGTCTGATTGAAGTGGCGGGACAACAAATCAAGCGGCTGATGGTGCGCCGGCCGCCTGAGGCGCGAAGTCTTTTTTTGGCGGCTGAATTTTTCCGCATCCAAGGGGATTTGGTCCAAGCTTCGAGCGCTGCGCGAGCGGCTTTCGTAGCAGAGCCAAACGACGATCGATTCCAATTCTTGTATGGCTCGATCTTGTTGGCCTTGGATTCGCAGGAGCAAAAGCAGGAAGGCCGTCGACTGCTGTTGGAACTAGCCGGTCGCCCGGGGCGATCTCAAGTCGACGCCTGGCGAAGACTGGCAGGTCTTTCCGATCTAAAGCCGGCCGAATCACGACAGTTGATCAACTGGGTTGAGGCTAGCTCCTCCGGCTTATCCAATGCCGTCCTGAGGGCCGATCTTCGTTGGCCGTCCGATAGCGCCGTCCAGTCACGTCGGGACGCCCTCATTGCCGAAACGATCAACCGAACAGCGGTTGCCGACGATGTGGCCTTGAATGAACTCGCAGTTTGGCTCAACTCGCGGAAAGCGTTCGATTCAACCCTGATGGTCGTCCCTGCGATTCGGGTAGGGACGAATGTGCCACTTTTTACCATGCGTTTGGAGGCTCTCTCGGGGATGAAGCGCTGGGATGAAGCAGAGTCATTCCTGCAGTCAACCAATGTTCCGGTCGAGCCAATGTTCCGTCTCGGTATGGCCGCATTCATCAAATCCCTGCGCGGCGATGCAATGGGTGAGCGGGCTTTGTGGTCGTCTGCGATTCTCGAGACGACGAACAATTTCAGGAAAGCTCTCACCCTTGCTTCGCTGGCTGAACGAATCGGACGGAACGACATTGCCCTTCGGGTCTTTGCACCCCATTTGCTGATTAGCGGGTCGCCGGCCGTTGCATATGAAGCCAACAAACAAACAGCACGTATTCAGATGGGATTAGGAGAACTTAGGTTGGCTCACGAAGCTCTCTCCAGAATGGTTCAAGGGACCCGAGTTGATCAGAGAGTTAAGGCAGATCTTTTTTACCTGAACCTCCTGCTAGACCTTCAGTCCCGGCTGACGCTGGAGGAATGCCTTCGAGAAGTTAAGGTGACTCCCGATCGCTGGGACTTTCGGATCATGGCCGCGCTTGCCCATTGCAGAATGGGTAATGCGCCGGAAGGGCTCAAGCTGATCCAAAGCCTTCCTGTTGCTCCGAGTCTGCTGCCGGCGCGCTGGCGCGCAGTGGTCATGACGGTCTACCGACTCAACGGAAAGGTCGCCGAGCAGGTGCAGTTGTCGGAATCGCTGTCGAATTCCGGGTTCAGCAAGGCCGAGCTCCAGGCGCTTCAGTCTATTGGTAGGAAGTGAGCATCGGCCTCGGGCTTGCCTCGACTATCGTCATCGCTAGGGTGTCGCCTCCTGAAATCAGAAACACTATGAGCGTTCGCGTCCGTTTCGCCCCCAGTCCCACCGGCTATCTCCACATCGGAGGCGCCCGCACCGCCCTTTTCAACTGGCTCTACGCCCGCCACATGGGCGGCACGTTCGTTCTTCGCATTGAGGACACCGATCAGGCGCGGAACTCGCAGGAAGCCGTGGACGTGATCCTGAATGGCCTCCGCTGGCTTGGCCTCGATTGGGATGAAGGCCCGACCACCGGCTCGGTCGATGGTCCCAGCAAGGGCGACTACGGCCCTTACTTCCAGTCCGCCCGCGGTGAGATTTACAAGAAGCGCATCCAGGAACTGAAGGACAAAGGATTCGCCTACGACCACGAGGGCGCGGTGAAGTTCAAGATGCAGCGCGAACCTGTGCTGATCCCCGATCTCGTCGTCGGCAACGTTACCCGTGAACTGACCGACCGCGAGAAGATGGACCCCGACTTTGTCATCGTCCGGAGCGACGGCGTGCCCGTCTTCCATCTGGTCAACGTCATCGACGACCTTGAGATGAAGATCACCCACGTCATCCGTGGCGAAGACCATCTCAGCAACACCGCCAAACACATCGCACTCTTCAAAGCCTTCGGTGTTGAGCCGCCGAAATACGCGCACATCCCGCTCATCCTGAACAAGGACAAGTCCAAGATGAGCAAGCGCGACACCGGCGCGTCGTTGACCAACTACATGGACGAAGGCTACGCGCCGGAAGCCGTGTTGAATTACCTCTACCTCCTTGGTTGGTCGCCCAAGGGCAATCGCGAGATCGTTCCGCTTCAGGAAGTGGTCCAGCTCTTCGACCTTCCCCAGATCATCCGCCACAACGCCGGCTTCGATCTCGACAAGCTCCATTGGGTCAATGGCGAATATATCCGCCTGATGGCTCCCGACCGCTTCGAAACGTTGGCCCGGGCTGCGCTCGGCAAAGCTGGCATCAGCCTCGACGGCTTTGCGCCGGGCTACATCGGTGGCGCGCTCAAATCCTGTCAGGAGAAGATCAAACACTTCTCCGAATTGCCTTTGTTCGGCGGGTTCTATTTCAAGGAAGTCACCGAGTTTGATGCGGCTGGAGCGGCGAAGGATTTCGTCTCCGAAGCCAAGCCGCGCATCCAAAGACTGCGCGATGCATTCGCGTCGCTCACCGCCTTTGACGCCGTTACGCTCGAAACGACCCTGAAGGCGGTCGCCGTCGAAGTGGGCGTAAAGACCGGGGTCCTCGTCCATCCGACCCGCCTGGCTACGACTGGCCGGACGGTGGGACCGAGCCTGTATCATCTGCTCGAAGTCCTGGGCAAAGACCGGGTGGTCAAACGTCTCGACGCCGCCCTTGACCGGATTGTTTGAGCCGGTGGCGGTCCAACTGCGGTCGTTCGGCTGGAAAATCATGCCGTCGTTCCACTTGCTGACGTTCCATTGCCCGCTAGTTTTGGGGAAATGGAACTGGTCATCACACTGCTGATAACGGGAGCTCTGCTTCTGGTTCTTGAGACCGTTCTTCCGGGCATGATCGCGGGAATCATCGGATTCTGCTGTTTGGTCGCCGGGGTTGTGGTTGCCTTTGGCCGACTTGGCGCCGAGACGGGCAGTTACGTTATGGCCGGAGTGGTGGTCTTCTGCCTCGTTGGGGCAGTCGTCTACGTGAAATATTTCCCCGGCTCGCGGTATGCGCGACGGTTCACCCTTACCCGCACGATCGGGGATATCGGCGCTGAACGCCCCGAGTTGGTCGGGCAGAGCGGCGTCGCCTTTACCAAGCTCCGTCCCTCCGGAACGGCGTTGATCAACCATCAGCGTGTCGACGTGGTTGCGGATGGCGCAATGATCGAACAGGGGACACCCATCACCGTCGTCGGCGTCGAAGGACTCCGGGTCGTCGTCCGGCAGGTCTCCGCCACGTGATTCATTCTCCAACGCCTTAATCCTTTTATGACTGATTACCAACCCATGATCGCCGAGTTGCCATTTCAAATCCTGCTCTGGGGTGTTCTCGGGGTCTTCGGCCTCGTGTTCCTGATTTGGGCAGGAAATTTCTTTTCCATCTGGCTGCGGGCGACGTTTTCCGGCGCACCGGTTGGCCCGTTCGAATTGATCGCCCTTCGCCTGCGGAGCGTCCCTGTGGGTGTCGTCGTCGATCTCCGCATCACGGCGGTGAAGTCCGGCATCGACCTGACAATCGATGACCTTTCCACCCACTTCCTCGCCGGTGGCAACATCGAGATGGTCGTCCTCGCGCTGATCGCCGCGCGGAAGGCCGGCATCCACCTCGACTTCGACCGCGCTTGCGCAATCGACCTGGCGACCAAAGGCACCGGCAAGACCGTGCTTGAGGCCGTGAAGACTTCGGTCAATCCCAAGGTCATCGACTGTCCTGCGGCATCCTCCGGCAAATCCACGATCGACGCCGTCGCCAAGGACGGAATCGTCATCAAGGCCAAGGCCCGCGTCACCGTCCGCACGGCGCTCGACCGCTTTGTCGGCGGCGCCACCGAGGAGACCATCATCGCCCGTGTCGGTGAGGGCATCGTCACCACCATCGGCTCATCCAACAGCTACAAGGACGTTCTCGAGAATCCCGACCGCATCTCGAAGACCGTTTTGGACAAAGCGCTCGATTCCAACACCGCCTTCGAGATCCTCTCCATCGACATCGCCGACCTCGACGTCGGCGAGAACGTCGGTGCGAAGCTCCAGGCCGAGCAGGCAGAAGCCAACAAACTCATCGCTCAGGCCCACGCCGAAGTCCGCCGTGCCGCCGCCGTCGCCGTGGAGCAGGAGATGACCGCGCGCGTCGCCGAAATGCGCGCCCGCGTCGTCGAGGCCGAGGCTCAGATCCCGATGGCCATGGCCGAAGCCTTCCGCAGCGGCAATCTCGGCATCATGGATTACTACAAGATGAAGAACGTCCAGGCCGACACCTCGATGCGTGAGAACATCGCGGGTGGTGGTCAGACGCCGACACAGTCAAAGTAGGATCTTTTCCCGGACTGAACCGCTGAAAACTTCCTCGATGATCGAAACCCTCAATTCACTTCTCAGTGCGCCCGGCCTACTGGCCGTGGGCATCGAAGGGTTTCTGATCTTTCTGGTCATTGCGGGAATCTCGGCCGTCGCGGAGTGGCTGAAAAAGAAGCGTCTGCGTGAACAGGCGGGCGACGTTTCCGAAACGGAATTGTCCGCTCCACCGGATCGAACCGCTGGTCCCTCATCTCCCGCGACCAACGCTGAGGGGAAACCTCTGAGCCAATGGGAGGAGGAGATCAGGCGTATGTTGAATGGCCTTGATCCGCAGGTCCCTGTCCCGCCGCCTTTGCCGCCTCCCATCGTCCGGCAGACCCCACCGCCGGTCTATCAGAGCCGGCCTGTAGTTGTCGCTGTCGAGGAGGGCGAGTCCGAAGAGCCCGTTCCGACCTATCTGAGTTCGATGGAAAGCCCCGACAGCGCCTACCGGCGGGCCGCTGGTTTGAAGCAAACTGTCGATGGACGGATGGCGAGCGCTGCAACCTTCGGGAACGCGGCCGACGCATGGAACCGCGCCGGTTCAATTGATGCGCGCATCCGGGCGCAGTTGAGCGAGGCGTCTAATCTTCTCCACCACGCTCCTGTCGGAAAGGTAAACAGGCACCGCTCTGACGACGCGGAACGTCTGGTGGCCACGTTCCGTAATCCCGCCACGGCGCGTCAGGCCGTGATCGCCTCGTTCGTTCTGAGTCCGCCGAAGGCCCTTGAGAACTGACGCCTCCGATGCCGTCAGGACGGCTTCAATGTGCGGGTGATGAATTCGCGGAACAGTTTGGTTTCCTCGCGGATGATCGTGTGTTCCTTCCGGAACTCGACCCACTCCAAGTTCAGTCCTGTCGCCCTCAGTTCCGCCATCTGTTGACGCACTTTCGCGCACGGAATGACCGGGTCCAGCGTGCCGTGGGTCACAAGAACGGGCGTTGCCTTCGAAGCGGGCGACACTTCGCGAATCAGCTTCGCCGCATCCGACACGTAGCCGCTCACCCCGATCAATCCTGCCAGCGGCTGCGCCAGACGCAGCCCTGTCTCCAATGTCATCAGGCAACCTTGGGAGAAGCCGAAGAGGATTGTTCCGTCGGCCGGAAAACCTTTCGCCGGCAATTCATCCAGCAGTGCGGTCAGAAGTTTGCGGCTGCGTTCCACGCCTGGGATCGGGTCGCCCGGATAGTCATACCAGGAGAAGCCTCCGTAGTATTCGTCCGGCGCGTCGACGAGCAGCACATTCAGCGAAGGCAGGTTCAGTTCAACGGGCAGCCAGCGATAGCCTTCACGGCTATCGCCCAGGCCGTGGAGCACCACCAGCAGCTTGCGGTTGTCGCGCTCCTTCGCAGGGATGAGTTCTGCGTTCAGGCTCATGTCACGATTCCTCCGAAGCCGCGACGACGGCCAGGCAGCCCGCCACACACGCGACCGCCAGGGCCGCCGAGCAAATCGCGATCCTGCCCAGCGATGGTGCGGGCGATGCCTTCAGCAGGGCGAATGAAAGACCGAGAATCGTTGTATCCGCGAGCAGGAGACCGAGCGGCACAATTCCCCAAGTCGTTGCTCGCCGAACGGGCATGGGCGCCGGGCTGAAAAGTTTCGCTGGTATGGCAGCGATCGTGGAAGGCGATGAGGCGGTTTCGGAAACGGGCGTCGTCGAAGAAACGCCGGAGCCGACGTTCACGCGGATGAACTGTCGGAGACCCGGTCCCGGAACCTTGGCCGCCGCCGCCGACCCATCACGTTCGTCTCCTGCCGGCACTTCGCCGGCCGGGGAGTCGGTGGCGTTCGGACGGTCCATGAGTGAACCGAGGCCCTTTCCTAAGACGCGTTTAGACACCTCCGGAAGCTCCGTTACCGCGCACCGCCAGTGCAAGTCCGCGATCTTCACAACCGCTGCGGGGGTGCGCTCAGGTTCGCACGCCTGAGACTGAGTGGCCGCTCATGCGCCGAGGTTGGTCGCGGCGAAGTCCCGGATCATTTGTGCCACTCGCAGGACGGTGGCACGACGGCTTTCGGCGAGCTGCTTCAACACGGCGAGTTCTTCGAGGAACGTCTGTTCATGTGCGGCAATCTCCGTCGGGGTGCGTCCACTGTAGATTTCACAGAGAAGGCCAACCAACGCCTTGAGGGTGACGGCGTCCGAATCGGTCTGGAACCAGCACCGGCCGTCGCGGAATTCGGGCACGAACCAGATCCGCACCTGACAGCCTTCCACCTGATGGGCATCGAGCTTCAGCGTGTCAGGAAGGAGCGGGCGAGCCTTGGCCAGTTCCACCAACCGCGCCAACCGCTGCTGCGGATCGCGCACGGCGAGGACGGGAGCGAGCAACGCAGTGATGAGAGAGTCGATGGACCCTGGCCCTTGTGGTGGTGGAGACATCTCGCCGGACAACCAAATGGATTACCGATCAGCCTTCGGGATGCTCGAGCAAATCCCGAAGACGCGAAAGCAGCTCCGAGGGCAGGCGTTCCAGCCATGCCGAGTCGATCAAACCCAGCTCGATGAGATCACGCAGGTGCGTCCGGTCCTTGTCGCGGTAGGCGGTCAGCTTCATCCGCACCAGCGCATCCAGCGAGATGAGCCGGAACTGGCCGGCCGGCTGGGATTCGGAGACATCCGGAGCGGGGAGGGGATTGTCCGACCGGACTTTTTCTCCGGCGAAAACGATGTGCAGCGCGTCATGGACACCGGCCTCTGGACCATCCAGGAAGACTTCCATGCCGCCCGGTTGGCCCAGACTGGCGACACGACGATGGATGAAGCCCGCCGCTGAGAGTGCCGCCTTGGCAACATCGAGATCGGAACGGCGCAGCAGGATGTCGACGACCCTCGTTGTGCGGACTGCGGCTTCATCCACACGTGAAACCCACGCTGCTACGGCGTTTCCACCGGCCACAGCATAGGGAACTCCGGCTGCGTCCAGCGCCGCCGCTGCCCGCAAAAGACGTTCACGCACCTTTTCCACGGAACGGATCATCCTAGCCCATGAAACAGGTGCAAGCGTCGTGGTCATGCTGAAATGTTCCTTATCAATACAGCCACTTTCCGATCGTGCCGTCCGCTTCCAGCTCCACGCCGCGTCGGCGGAAGGCCCAGCACATGTAGCTGATGCTGACGAAGAACGAGGCGGGCAGACGGTTGATGGCGCAGATCTTCGTGCCGAGCAGCGTGGTCTTGCCGCCGAAACCCATCGGGCCGATGCCGAGTGAGTTGGCCGTCTCGGTGATGTCCTTTTCCAGCGCGTCGAGTTCGGGGTTCGGGTTCACGTCGTCGAGCAGCCGGAGGAACTGCTTCTTGGAATACTCGTAACCCGTGGCGCGGTCGCCGCCGATGCACACGCCGAGGATGCCGGGACCGCAGCCCTTGCCCTGGGCCTGGAGCACGGCGTCGAGGATGACTTTCCGGCAGCCGTCGAGGTCGCGATTGGCGGCGAGCTTCTCGATGGGCAGGGAGTATTGCGCGCCGACGTTCTCGCAACCGCCGCCCTTGAGCGCGAGGCGGACTTCAAGCTTGTCGCTGCGGTGCTGGTGGAAATGGAGGATGGGCGAACCGGGGCCGACGTTGGTGCCGTCGTTCTTGCCGGTGAGGGAATCGACGGAGTTCTGCCGGAGATAGCCCTTCTTGGTCGCGGCCTTCACGGCTTCACGCGTGGTTTCCTCGAAGGCGATCTGGTCGAAGCCCACGGGGCAGTCGATGTAGAAGAGGATGCTTCCGGTGTCCTGGCAGATGGGCTGGGACTTGCGTTTCGCGAGTTCGATGTTGCGGTCGATGATCTTGAGGGCGGATTCGGCAATGGTGCCCTTCTTCTCGGCTTCCAGCGCGTGGACGAGCGCATTGTTCACGTCATCCGGAATTTCGGCCGAGGTGCGGCGGATCAGCTCCACGAGCGAATCGAACAGGGCTTGCATACGTAGGTAAACGCTAGGGAGCGGAGGAAGAGGTGTCAATTTGAGGGGCAACGTTAACCGGTCCGTCCTTCCTAAGGGCGGACTAAACGATCGCCAACACCCCCGCATACCTGCACGGCTTCTTCGGAATCACGCCCTTACGAGGTGCTTTCTTTCTCGCCGTGTAAGTTTGCCCTCGCGAAGAAGCAGTCCAAGGACGCTGTATGAGAGGTAGTCCTTCTGTCTTCCATTGTAGTCGCTTCGTAGGCCCAGCAGGCTTGCGACGTCTGAATTTCCAACTCCTTGCTGGTTTGCGGCTGCAAGATCCAGCACCGCGTCTTTAAGCAATTGGAGCCCCAGTTGTGCCTTTTCGACGGTTCCGTGAGGGACGGTGATGCCCACTCTGGATTTGCCTCCCAATCCTTGAGGCACGATCGCGTTGGTAAGAATGCCACCACATTCCTCAACTCCAAAAGCCGAGATCAGCTCTGCTTCAAGTTTCAGAGCCTGTGATTCGGTAAGATCGTCTGCAAGGATCGACACGATGGGCTTCCGTCCTGATTGCTTGATGCTCTCGATCCTTCCCCACTTCTTGGTCGAATCCGGTTTGGCAAGATGGTCGAAAGCCCGGCTGCCTGTCCCTTTTCCAACATAGAATGGTTTGGCTGGCGAGGTGCTCGGATCCTTCAGAGCGTAAACGTAGAAGAAGTTGGTGGGCACGCTTGTTATTTCTCCGAGAGGTTGTCGGAGCAGATTGTGGTTAAGGCTTAGGTCCAGGACCTACTATTGAGACGCTCAACGTGTCATGCCAGCCGATCAGAGTGGTCGTCGGAGCGGGCTTGGGCTTCTTCTTTGTCGCCGGGGTGGAGGTGGTCCGCGCGGTCGTCACGCTGATTTTCAGGCCGGCCGTGTCGTCGGACAACGCGCGCAGCCGGATGACACGGAGCTGGCCGGGGACGAGGGGCGCATCGACGGAGACCGTGAGTTCGCCGTCTTCCTTGGCCGCCGCGATCTGGCCGGTGACTTGGATACCGGGCACGGGGCGCGCGAGTTCGAAGCGGATGGGCCCGTCGTAGTCGGTGCGCTTGGCGGAGACCTTCAACGTATTCGTCCCCCCGAGGGCGACCTCGACGAGATCGCCGTCCACGCGCACGGCGATCCTAGGCGAGGCGCGTTCCATATCGATCTGGTAGCTGAAACCGGGGCCGCCGGAACGGTTCAGCTCCTCGACCTTCAACCGGTAGGTTCCGGATGCGGCAAAGCGGTTGGTGAAGATTCCCTCATCGGCGGCGGTGGGCTTCGTGCCGGCCAATCGTTTGCCGGAGGAGTCAAAGAGTTCGATCGACAGGTCGCAGCCGGAGCCGACGCTGCGTGTGCGGCCGGTGAAGACGATCTTGTCGCCGGACTTCGCGGCGAACTCATACCAGTCCACGTCGGCCTTTGTCTGGAAGCGGCCTTCGATCAACGCGGGCCAGACGATCCTCGTGGCGTTGCTGGCGGAGTTGTTTGGCTCCGTTTCCATCTGGATCGGGAGATCACCCACCGGAATCGAAACGATCCCCGACTGACCATTGCGGCGCGCCTTGGCCGCGAGGCTGGCAATCGGAGTCGCGTCCGCCCCATCGGGCATGACGAGGTTGAGGCGGGATTCCTCCATGCCGTCGCCGGCGAGCGTCGCGGTCAGTTTCTTTCCGGAATCGCCCGAGAGCGGGAAGGGAGCTTTTGCCAACGGAAAATCCCCGACGCGCATCCGGTAGAACATCCGCTCGCCTCCGGCCCACGCGGTGTCGCGCACTTCAGCGACGAAGCGTCCCGTCTCTGGCGCAGTGAAAGAGAGCCGGCTGTCCGTGCCGCCGACGGGATCGTCCTCGGCGTAGGCGCGTTCGCGGCCGCGTGGGTCAAGGATACGGACGAGCGAATCGATCTGGCTGCCGAGACGCGCGCCGAAAACCTCGAAGGACAGGCGTTCGCCCTTCTTCAGGTCGAAGGCGTAGTAGGCGCTGCCGTTCTCCTGCGCAGTGCCTTCGACCGAGATGGGCGCGCTGAGCAGGGACGCGGCGGCGGGCGAGGTGTTCGTCGTCGAACGGGGCGCGGTGCCGATGTCATCGACGAGAACGGTAAACAGCGCGGCGGCTCCGGTTTCACCGACGAGCCTCAGAGCGGCGACCTGCGGGTTGAGATCCTTGGCGAGCGTGATCTCAAACTGGCTTCGCGAAGAGGAGTTGGTCAGCGGCCGGATCGAGGCAGGAACCGACAGCCACAAGTTGGTCGCGCCGACGAGGCCGGAGCCTTCGATGGTGAGAACCGTTGCCACGCCCGTCTTGAGGCCGAGAGGCGTCACGCGGTTGACCCGGAGGGTCTGTGCGGAGCAGGGCAGGCTGGTGAGCAGGATCGTTGTGAGGAGGAGCAGTAATTCGTTCAGATGCTTCCGCCCCGAGCAGGCGGAAACGTAGGGCAGTGCTTCGAGCCTGCCCATGGAAGCCCTCTTGTCGACGAACGTGACTAAAGTCTGATCGGACGACGGTCTTGTGCGGATACGCTGACTAGGACGGGACAGGCTGGAAGCCCGCCCTACTTTCCTCCGGTCTTGTTTCAACAGGCGCAGTCCTTCCGCTCTCACGCGATCACTCCTTGGATCACGTTGCCGCTGGAGATGGGCAGAGGGCGGTTGCCGACGTCGCGGACTTCCGTGTGCGGGTCGATCCCGAGCAACTGGTAGACGGTGGCGGTGAGGTCTTCGGGACGAACGGCGTTCTCGGCGGGATACGCGCCATGCTTGTCGGAGGCGCCGTAGACGAACCCTTTCTTCACCCCGGCGCCGGCCAGCATGACCGTGTAGCAGTCGGGCCAGTGGTCGCGGCTGACGTTGTCGTTGATGCGCGGCGTGCGCCCGAATTCACCCATCCAGATCACGAGCGTTTCCTTCAACAGTCCCCGGCTTTCCATGTCTTCAAGGAACGTGGGCATCGTCTGGTCGGTGATGGGGAAGTGGCGCTTCTCGACGATGGGGAACATGCGCGTGTTGTTGAATCCATGCGTGTCCCATCCGCCGCTCTCGGTGCTCTGTCCGCCGATGGATGCGTCGAAATAGACCGTGGCGAACTTGCTGCCGGCCTCGATCAAGCGTCGCGCGAGGAGGCAGCTCTGGCCGTAGCTGTGGCGGCCGTAGGCTTCGCGGAGTTCGGCGGACTCCTTCGAGAGATCGAAGGCTGTGCGTAGCTTGGGCGAATTCAACATCGCGAGCGCCTTGTCGTAGTAGGCGTCGAGGCCGCGAGCGGCGGCCGAGTAGTCGAGCAGCCGCGACTGCGCGTCGACGAGCTTCTGGAGTTCGCGCCGTGATTCGAGCCGTTCGTAGCTCATCCCGGCGGGCAGGCTAAGTTCGGGCAGCTTGAAGTCGGACGCGTTGGGATCGCGCGTGACGAGCAGGGGATCGTGGACCTTGCCGAGGAAGCTGGAGAACTGTCCGGGTGTCCGCGAACCGTCGCTGATGATGTGCGGGAACGAAACCGACGTGGGCATCTCCGGTGTGGTGAGCGGTGCCAAGCGGTCGACCACGGAGCCGAGCGCGGGATAGAGGTCCAACGTCTCCTTCAAGCGGATGTCGTCCACCGGCGGCTGATGCCCGGTCAGCGCGTAATAGCCGGCCGAGTTGTGGTTCTTCATCGTGTGATGCATGGACCGGATCAACGTGACCTTGTCCATCATCTTGGCCATGCGCGGCAGCCGTTCGCAGACCTGGATGCCGTCGGCGTTGCTGGAGATCGGCTTGTAGGGACCGCGGATGCCCTCGGGCGCATCCGGCTTCATGTCGAACATGTCGATGTGGCTCGGGCCGCCCCACTGGAAGAGGAAGATGACCGACTTCGCCTTGGCCTTGATGGCGATCTTCTGCGCGACGGATTCCGCCTGGAGCAGCTTGGGCATCGTCAGGCCGAGCAATCCCAGGCCGCCGACCTTGAGCGCGTGCCGCCGCGACATGTGCGTGCGGTGGTAGCTGGCGCAGGCGGAGGAGAGGATGTGGTTGTTCATCGGGTTGTCCTCGGAGGTAGAACCGCAGAAAACGCGGAAGAAGCAGAAGGGAAAACGATGCAGGTTTCGACGAAACTGGCGGCACTCACTTTTTCACTGGGCTTCGTGTAGGCCCGGAGGGCCGGATGGATATTAGCCGGTGGCGCGAGCCACCGGAACGCAGGAGGCGAAGAGGTC
>JBBRDN010000001.1:0-77631 GCA_038203875.1 Verrucomicrobiota bacterium | reverse complement strand
ACGAAGGCCGCCGGATGGCTTCCGGGTCTTGGAGAACAGCTGCACCGCATAATAGGGAAGCCGCCAAACGGACGCCGGTTGGAGCGTCAGGAGGTCAAGCCGACCGTCGTCGATGGTCGCGTTCCAGAACACGGCGATGCTTCCACCGTAGAGCTGGCCGTTGCCGATCAGCGCCTGGCCGCAGGGGAACCTTTCGCCATTGACGACCACATGGACGGGCGGCCGTCGACCCAAGAGCGCCTTCAGGCCCGCCCAGACATAGGCTCCCGACCGAAGTCTCTTCTTCAGTTCCCAGCTGACCCCGGCGACGGCGCGTGCGTCCACACCTGCGCCGGCCATCTGGATGAAAAAACGTCGTTCGCGGCCGGCAGGCGTCTCGAACTCCGCTTCCGGAAGGTCGATCAACCGCTCGCCGACCCCGCGTTTCAGCGCGTTCCAGCAGGACTCGATGCCGAGCGGCAGGCGAAGTTCGCGGGCGAAGACGTTCATCGTGCCCATCGGCAGAACGGCCAACCGCGCACGCTCGAACCCTCTTTCCGCATCGCCGATGCCGTTGAGCACCTCGTTCACAGTTCCGTCGCCACCGGCCGCAAAGATGGTGTCGAACCCTTCTTCCACGGCCTGCTTCGCGCAGAGGCGCGCAGTGCCGGGAGCCCAGGTGGGTTTGAGGGCGATGCCCGCGCAGAGTTCCGCCAGGCGGCGGTTCAGGGAACCGGCCTTGGCCCCGCGCGCGGCAGGATTGAAGATGACGCAGGCCGTTTCCGGCCGGAGCTGTGACGACACGTTGGTGGCTCAGTCCGAAAACGCCTGGGTTCCTTCCAAGCGTAGCGGATCTGGCTCGTGGAGGTAATCCCTGCGGAGGGAGCTGGCAACTCTCGGCTGTAGGCATGACACATCCCACCGGCTGGACGCTGCTTGCGTTAAAGACCCCGGCGGGTTCAAAAAGAACTCCAGCCATGAACATGCTCCCACGCCTTTCCCTGTTCTCACTCCTCGCGACTGCGGCGATCACCCCCGCCCAGGCCGCCGACAACACGCTCACCGCCGCCGAAAAGAAGGATGGCTGGACCTTGCTCTTCGACGGCAAGACCACCGCAGGCTGGCGGCTCTACGGTTCCACCAACGCCCCCGGACCCGGCTGGCAGGTCGGCGACGGCATCTTGAAGAAGGTCCACGAGGGCAAGGCGGGCGACATCATCACGGTGAAGCAGTTCGACAACTTCGAGTTGGCATGGGATTGGCGCGTCGAACCCGGCGGTAACAACGGCATCAAGTATCTCGTCTCCGAGAAGAGGAAGAACGCTCCCGGACCCGAGTATCAGATGCTCGACGACGAGAAGCACCCCGACGGCAAGATCGGTCCCAAACGCCAGACCGCGTCCTTCTACGACGTGCTTCCGCCTGCGACCAACAAGCCCTCCAAGCCCGGCGGCGAATGGAATAATTCGCGGTTGCTCATCCAGGGCAACCACGTCGAGCACTGGCTGAACGGCGCCAAGGTCCTCGAATACGAGATCGGCAGCGACATGGTGAAAGCCGCCCTGGCCCAGAGCAAATTCAAGACGGTCGAAGGCTTCGGCTCCAAGATCAAGGGCCCGATCCTGCTGACCGACCACCACGATGAAGCGTGGTTCAAGAACATGAAGCTACGCGAACTGAATGCGAAGTAGGCAGCTCGCCACCGGTCCATTTCCTCAAGGTAGAATGGCGTCCGGAAATCCGGACGCCGTTTTTGTTCCACGAAAAAGGTTGGTCTACTTCCCGGAAGGTTTCCCGAAGTGCCGGTCGGCGAAGTCGAGGTAGCGGTCCCAGTCGTAGTCGGTGATGTCATGCTTGCCGGTGCGGAGGTGGTAGGCCACGTGGTTGCCGACAGGCTTCTCGGGTCCGGGTTGTTCGCTGACGCCGACGCCCTTCTTGCCGAAGAGCGCGTAGACTTCGCCCGCGTGGTAGGCGGAGAGGAATTCGCCCTTCGGATCGGCCCACTGATCCTCCGTCGCGCTGGCGACGTAGAGCGGGCGCGGGGCGATGAGGGCGAGCAGTTCGTGCTGGTCGACGGGCATCCTGGCCTCGTTGTCGTTGTATTGTTTGAAAGCGCCGTTGAACCAGTGCGGGAAACTCGTGTTAATCCGCTTGGTCGTCTCGCCGAACCAGCGCCGGGCCAATGCGGCGCCGCCTTCGCCTGAGTCGTTGGAAATGACGATGCCGAAGCGTTCATCCTGCACGCCGGCCCACAGCGCGGTCTTGCCGAGCCGCGAATGGCCGTGGAGCGCAATGCGTTTGAGGTCGATGTCGCCGGACTTCACGAGGTAGTCGGTGATGCGGCTGAGTCCCCAGGACCATGCGCCGATGGCGTTCCAATCGGTCGGGGAAAGCTCCTTCTGGAAGAGCGCGATCACGGAGTCGTTCAAGCCGTTGGCGCGGTCGGGAAAGATGTCGCCGTAGTAGGCCGTGACGACGGCGTAACCACGGGCGACAACTTTCTCCACCTGCCAACGCGTCGACTGGTTTCCGCGCCCCAACTCCGACGCGACGTTGTTGGTGACTCCCAGCTTGGGATCGTTCGGCAGCCAGCTTGTCGGCAGGATGATTCCCGGGTCGGCATGGACGGTATGGTTGCCCTGGAAGTTCAGCCCGATGAACGCCGGCGACGGGCCTTTGGCTTTGGCCGGCAGGTAGACCAGAACGTCGACGTGGCGCTTCACGCCGTTGCGTTCGAAGGACAGCCGGACCTGCTTGCGCGTGGCGAGGCCGTTGAGCGCGGGCTCGTGCTGGACCCACTCCTCCCTGACGGTGACGTCGCCCTTGGGAGTGCGGCCGTAGACGTGTTCGGCGAAGAGGTTGAGCAGCTCGGGCCGTCGTTTCGTCTGCCACGTTTTCGCGTCGGCAACCTTGCTGCCATCGAGACAGGTCAAGGCGTCGGGCAGGCTGTAGGCGGGGACTTTGGATTCGTCGTAGTTGAATCCGGCGGGCTGGGCTTCGGCGTCGTCCATGGCGGTGAAGAGAACCGACGCCGTGAGCAGCGGAAGCGCGGCGAGGCGGCGGAGTGAACGGCAGGTGGTCATCCCGCGAAGCTAGGAAGCGGGGCGCTCGTCGGCAAGGCGGGAGGAAGTGGGGACATCGAACAACCAACATCCAACTCTCAACAATCAAGGCCGCCTGATTGGGTCCTCTTCACGTTCTGTTGCGCACTGCGGTGATGAATACCCACTGGCCGGGCAACGATGCCCGGCCTACGGGTCAATGCGAATGGGCTTTACCCGTGCCGCACATGCCGCAGGAGCGTGGGTTGCCGGAGCAACTGGCATCGACGGCCCGGCCGGAGACGCTGCTGGCGAATGTGGAAAGGCGCTTGGCGAGCTTCTCGGATCCGCAGTGCGGGCAA
Organism: Verrucomicrobiota bacterium; assembly: GCA_038203875.1. Lineage (GTDB taxonomy): Bacteria > Verrucomicrobiota > Verrucomicrobiia > Limisphaerales > CANJSG01 > CANJSG01. Next base: position 74,249 of record JBBRDN010000001.1, on the reverse strand, counting down.
CTGGCTTCACCTTCCCACCGGATCGAGCGGACCAGGACTTCGCTGTCCTGTTCGCAGTTGGAGCAGTGGAATTCGTAGATCGGCATACGAAACTATTTCGGCTGTTGGGAGGCTTTCTTGACGTCATCCGGCGTCACCGTCGGCCCCGGTTTTTCGGACGACCATACCGTCGTCGAGTAGGACTTCGTTCCGGTGATCGGATCGACGCGCTCGACCGGTTCGTGGGTCGCACAGCCAGACGCGACGGAGAGCAACCCGAGGACAGCAAGCAGAGTTGGGCAAACAAAGATTCGACGGGCCGTATTCATGGGTTGGTCAGCGCTTGGATGAAAAGATTCGGTTGGCTTCCTCGAGGGTCTCCTTCGACCCGATGTCATACCAAAGGCCGGGAACGGTCCACGTGTAGACCGGAGTCCGGGTATGCAGCCACTGGATCAAGCGCCCGGGTTGATCGGGGTTGTTGCCCTCGGCGATGTATTGGTCGATGAGCGGATGGACGGCCTTCGGGTAGTAGTAGAGGGCGATGCCGACGCGCGTGCTCGCGGGATTGTCCGGCTTCTCGATGAAGGACGTGAGCTTCCCGGCGGCATCGGTCGCAACGACGCCATACTTCTTGGCCTGGTCGAGGGTGCCGACGTCGTAGACGCCGAGCACAGGGGCGTTCTTCTCCAGACAGAACTGGCCGAACTCGGGCAACGGCTGGCTGAACAGGTTGTCTCCGGCCACGACGATGAGGTCGTCGTCGATTTTCTCGCGTTTCAGGACGAAGTGCAGGTCGCCGATGGCGCCGAGTTTGTTCGATTCGTCCGTGGACCCGTCGTCCACGATGGTGAAGTCGAGCTTGGACTTGTTGGCCCGATAGGAGTCGGCCCACTTCTGGAAGTGGCCGGCGAACTTCGTGTTCGTGACGACGTAGACATGGTCGACGGCCGGGATGGCCGCGAGGTTGTCGAGGACGTAGTCGATCATCGGTTTGCCCGCGACCGGCAGCAGCGACTTCGGCTGCGTCAGGGTCATCGGATAAAGGCGCGTGGCATAACCGGCGCCGAGGATCAGCACTTTCATGACGGGTTACTGGATCTGGTTCTCGAAAAGACTGGGGGCGATCGACCGCGCGAGCTCCCGGCTGCGGACGAGGATTTCCTTCGCGCTTTCGCAGCCAAGCGCGAACTCGGCGAGCGCGCGGGCCTCGTCCATCTTCAGGCGGCGAATCAGGAACTTCACCGGCGGCAACAGCGCGGGCGACGCGCTGAGTTCATCCACTCCCAGACCCAGGAGCAGTGGAACCATGACCGGATCTCCCGCCATTTCACCGCAGACGCTGACGGTGAGGCCCTGCGTGCGCGCGGCGTCGACGGTCATCTTGATCAGGCGGATGACGGCCGGATGCGAAGGCTCGTAGAGGTGGGCGATGCGTTCGTTGAGGCGGTCTACGGCGAGGGTGTATTGCGTCAGGTCGTTCGTGCCGATGCTGAAGAACTTCAAGCGCCGGGCCAGCGCGGGTGCGATGAGCGCGGCCGAAGGGATCTCGATCATCGCGCCTATATCGATCTGCTCGTTGAACGGCTTGCCCTCGGAGCGGAGCTCCGCTTTGCACTCTTCGAGAAGCGCGTTGGCCGAATCGACCTCCTCCACCGTGCAGATCATGGGATACATGACCTTGATGTTGCCGTGGGCGCTGGCGCGGAGGATGGCCCGGAGCTGGGTGCGGAAGAGCGCGAGTTCGCCAAGGCACAGGCGGATGGCCCGCCAGCCAAGGAAAGGATTGGCCTCGCGGACAATGTCGCCACCCGCAAGGAACTTGTCCCCGCCGATGTCGAGCGTGCGGATGACGACGGGCGCGGGCTTCACCGCTTCGGCGGCCTGCCGGTAGGCGTCGAACTGCTCGTCTTCCGACGGCAATTCCTCGCGATGCATGAAAAGATATTCCGTCCGGAAAAGCCCGATTCCTTCCCCGCCCTGGCTGCGGATGGACGCGGCGTCGGACGCCTTCTCGATGTTCGCAAGGAGCGGAACACTGACACCATCGAGCGTCACGCCGGGCTTCTCGACGGCATCGCGCAGCTTCTCGTTTAGATCGACCTGCTTGCGGACGAGCTGGCCGTATTCGAAAAGCGTCTGATCCGTCGGATTGAGGATCAGGATGCCGTTGAATCCGTCGAGCAGCGCATATTCACCGGTTGAGAGAACGGTGCTCGCGTTCTGCAGGCCGACGATGGCCGGAATCTCCATCGCGCGCGCCATGATCGCCGAATGGCTGTTGCGGCTGCCGGCGTCGGTGGCGAAGCCGAGCAACGTCTTCTTGTCCATCATGGCCGCATTGGACGGCGACAGGTCGTCGCTGATGAGGATGCAGGGCTCGGAAAGTTTCGCGGGATCGAATTCGTTGGACCGACCGAGGAGGTTGTTCAGGACGCGGTTCGAAACGTCGCGGATGTCGGCCGCGCGCTCCCGGAGATATTCGTCCTCGATGGCGCCGAGCGTCTTCGCGTAGCGCTCGGCCACCGTGTTGAAGGCGTGTTCGGCATTGGCGCGTTCCTGCTGGATGAGCCGCGTGACCTCGTCGACCAGCGACTGGTCCTCGAGCACGAGCAGATGGGCGTCGAAGATGCTGGCGTCCGCCGAACCGAGCGCCTTGGTCACCCTTCGCTGGACCTCCGTGATCTGCTGGCGGGTCAGGACGAACGCGTGCTGGAGCCGATCCAGCTCGGCTTTGACCTGGGATTCCTCGATCAGCTGGTGCGGGATCGTGTGGTCCGGCTTGCCCACCACGAGGATGCGCCCACGACAAACCCCTCCCGAGACAGCCGTGCCTCGAAAGATGCGTTCACCGGGTCGTGCGCCTTGCGCCATATAGGATTTTTATTCGCCACGCAGGAGGTATGAAAAGGAATTCTTCCCCGGCCGGACGCCGGCGCCGGCTTCTCCGGCCGAATTCAGGGCAGCATCCCCAGGAAGGTCCGCGACGGAACGTGCTCGCCGGCCAGCAGCCGGACCGTGAAGGAAATGCGCCGGACCAGTTCGTAGTCCCGCTTGCCGATCCGCGTGCCCAGCTCCTTCAACGCTGCGGTCATATCAACGAGAACCGGCCTCAATTCGGCCAAAATCCCCAGAATCGCCTCCACGTCGCGCTAGGCGGAAATCCGGCGTTTCCGGCGGTCTGGAAACACAGGAATCCGCCCGATCGACTCGAAGAGCAACGGCAGCACATCCGGAAGAAAGGACCGGTCTTCGCGGAGGACGTTGAACGCTCCAGCCCGAAATTCGGGGACTGGATCGACGATGAATTCTTTCATCAACAGGAGCCGATCCCGGCGTTGAAGGATGAGATCCACGGCAATCGGTCCGACCGGAACACCCGCCCGACGCAACGTGCGTCCGCGCGGGCTCATCAGCGGCGGCCTTGGTGGCCTCGACCTCGCAGTAGGAAAGACACGCGGTGATGCGGTGGTTGGAACCGGTGGGATCAATCCCGACGGGATGCTGGAACACCGGATCGCAGGAACAATCGACTTAGCGCAAGGCTGACAGGAAGCGCATGGCGATTCCCTGATTAGCAGCCAGCAACCGCCCTGAAAACCCGACCTTGGTCCGAAGCTTCCATCCGAGCTCACGGCTTGGCCGGGGCCTGCGAGTCCTTCAACTCCTTCAGGCGACGGAGCATCTCGGCGGCCACCTTGTCCGCCGGATTCACGCGAAGCGCGGTGGCGAAATGCGATTCCGCCCGGTCCAACTCCTGCGCCTCGGCCAGGATGAGCCCCAGGCTGCCGTGGGCACGGGCATTGTCCGGATTGATGACGATGGCGGCCTCGAACTCCTTCCGCGCCTCGTCCACGCGGCCCTCCAGCTTGGCCAAGGTCCCGAGGTTGTAATGCGGCCGGTCCTGCGTCGGATTCAGCCGGAGCGATTCCTTGAACGCCGCAACGGCCGCCGGCCGGTTCCCTCCGTTGAGCTGGACCAGACCGAGTCTCAAATACGCTTCGGCATTCGTCGGCTCCTGTTTCACGGCGAGTTCCTCCGCCACGAGCATCTGCCGATACATGTGGTCGTGCTCCGCATCGTCCAGCGCGGCGAGCTCCGAAGGCCGGCAGAGCAACTGGAGCCACAGTTCGGCCATTTCGTCGGACGACTGCGCTCCGAAGCGGACCCGCTTCGGCGGATTGGAAGGGTTGCGCGGATTGGCCGTCGAATTGTCGAAGACCCAGCGCATCGTCACCTCGGTCCCCTTCGGCAGGTGGACGGGCGTGCGGAACTTGTAGTCGGTCTGCCAGTTGAAATCCCATTGGCCGATCCGGATCAATGGCTGCGTCGAGCCATCCGGCAGACGCGCCGTTCCCTCCACTTCACGCGCGAGGTAGTGCGCGTGCGGGAGAAGCCCAAGCACCTGCACATCCACCGGCAGGACGAAGCGATCCTCGACCACATGATGCGGAGCGTTCGCCGGGATGTCGAGCGCCAGCGACATCATGGGAAGCTTGAAGAGTTTGGCGGCGGCGGGCTTGTCCGTGAAATACAGCCCCACGCTAACCCGCAGTGGCTCGGGTTTGCCCGTGGAGTTCATGTGGAGCTGCAGCACCAGATCGGTTCCCGGTTCCAGCACCCACGGAAACCCGTCCGGCGAGACGCAGGCTACGTGGCCTGGTTGCCAACTGAGGAACTGCCCTTCGGGCATCGCCGTCCCTTCCGAAGCCATCAGACCAGGAAACCCCGGCTCCGTTTCACGCGCCTCCCGCGAGCGGGCCCCGGCCGTCGTGTCGATCTTGATGAAGGCGTGGTGAACGATCCGACGGTTGTCCGGCCGGAACTCGACTGCGCGGACGTTTCGTTTAGCCGCCAGGGAAACCGGCAGGACGAAGTTCCGGTAAACATCCTTTCCCTCCGCTGGAAGCGTGTAGGTCCGGGGCATCTCGACGATCAAGTCCGGTTTTCCAAACTGCCACCCGTCGGAGAACTGGGGCGGCTTGGGAAGATCGGCGGCGGCTCCTTCTGGCATTCCGCCGTCGAACCAGCTCTTCAACCGGGCGATCTCGTTCGTCGACAGGCGACGCTCGCCGATCCAGCCGGCCGGATGCGCGTCCGGCATCCAGGGCGGCATCAATCCTTTGCCCGTCACCTCGACGATCATCTTGGCCTTTCGCCGCGCGTCGTCGTAGGTCAGCAGCGGAAACGGCGCCGCCTCACCCGGCCGATGGCACGACGCACAGTTGGCGAACAGGATGGGCGCCACGTCCTTCGTAAATGTCGGGCCGGAATCCACCGCAATTGCCTGGTCAAGACTCCAGATCAAAGCGCAGAAGCCCACCAGCGCTTCTGTCATCCGCGATCGCATCGACAAGGGTGTGAACATCATCTTGGCAAAACGGTGCCGAAGCCCCGATTCAGCCGGAAACAACGACCCAGCCGCCAGATCAATGGTGACAGAAAACTTCGGAGGCGGGCCACGGCCTCAAACCACATCCGACACCGCCCTTGACTCGATCTGAGGATCGAGCGCTTCTGTTCTCGTGCGTCCGCCGTTCCAATCACCGCCGCTGCGGATCTTCCGCAAACGCTCCGCCAAGGAGGATATCCTGGCGCAGTGGCGCACCGGCGACTTCGAATCGGACGACAAGGCCCTTCGCCGGGTCGGCAAGACGATCGGGGAGATCATGCCGGGCATCCTCCAGAAGCTCCGCATCGAGCAGCGCCAGTCCGAGACGGAGATCCTCCAAGTCTGGAAGAACCTGATCGACCCGACCCTCACCGCCCACGCCAACCCGACGGGCATCCGCAACGGCACGCTCTTTGTCACCGTCGACAGCAGCGTCTGGCTCGACGAGATCGTCCGCTACCGCCGCCGCGAGATCCTCCAACGTCTTCAGAGCGCCTTCGGCCCCCAGCTCATCCAGCGCATCTCGTTCCGGGTCGGCTGAGCTTTCGCGCGGAAGATTCGCCCGGAGAACAAATCCTGATTGCTCCGCCGCAACCGCCGGGAGTTAATCCGCGCGCCCGATTTACCCCAGACCCGACATGGACAGCTTTCTCATCAAAGGCGGCGTGCCGCTCCACGGCGACGTGCAGATCAGCGGCGCCAAGAACGCCGTGCTCCCGCTCATGGCCGCCACGCTCCTCACCTCCGGCGAGTGCGTCATCCGCCGCGTGCCGAACCTCAGCGACGTGCGTTTCATGGGCCAAATCCTCGAATCGCTCGGCTGCGAGGTGAAGTGGGACGGCGACTGCGTCCGCATCCGCGCCGCCAAGCTCAAGCCCGTCGGCGACTACGAACTCATCCGCAAGATGCGCGGCTCCGTCTGCATCATGGGCCCCCTCCTCGGCCGCACGCGCAAGGCCACCGTTTCCCTCCCCGGCGGCTGCATCATCGGCGCCCGGCCGATCGATCTTCATCTGAAGGGATTCGAGGCCCTCGGCGCGAAGATCACCATCGAAGGCGGCGACGTGAAGGCCGTCGCGAAGAATCTCGTCGGCTCCAGCATCTTCCTTGGTGGCCGCGCCGGCCCGACCGTTCTCGGCACCGCCAACGTCATGATGGCCGCCACGCTCGCGGAAGGCATCACCGTCATCGACTCCGCCGCCTGCGAACCCGAAGTCATCGACCTCGCGAAATTCCTCAATGCCATGGGCGCACGCATCACCGGGGCCGGCAGCCCCACGATCACCATCTCCGGCGTGAAGGAACTTCACGGCGCGGAACACGAGGTCATCCCCGACCGCATCGAAGCCGCCACCTACGCCATCGCCGCCGCCGCGACCGATGGCGAAGTCACGCTCAAGGGCATCCGCACCGACCATCTCCACGCCGTCCTCGACAAGCTCCGCGAAGCGGGCGTGAAGCTCGACCGCGTCGGCCCCGACCTGAAGGTCTCGCGCGGCCGCAAGCTCAAGCCCGTCGACATCACCACGCAGCCCTACGCCGGGTTCCCCACCGACGCGCAGGCGCAGATGATGGCCCTCATGTGCCTCACGCCCGGCATCAGCATCATCACCGAACGCATCTTCGAAGCCCGCTTCATGCATGTGAGCGAACTCGCCCGGCTTGGCGCGGAAATCTCCATCGAAGGCCCCAGCGCCATCGTCAAGGGCGGCCGTCCCCTCAGCGGCGCGCCCGTCATGGCCAGCGACCTCCGCGCATCGGCCGCGCTCGTCATCGCCGGCCTCGCGGCCAAGGGAACCACCCAGGTCAACCGCGTCTACCACCTCGACCGCGGCTACGAGAGGATGGAGCTCAAGCTGAACGCGCTTGGCGCCAAGATCGAACGGACCAAGGGCGAGTAACACGGGCTATAGGCCGGCAGGTCACAGCGGCGGTGAGGAATACGAAACGACGACCCGGATTGGAGCTGGACGGTAGGTGTTCGTTGGAAAACGAACCAGGATTCCGCACGACGCACGCCCTGACCAACTTGAAACAGGCAGCGTCTCGCCGCTGAGTAGCGACGACAACCTCCCATCATAAAGTTGCTCTGTGGTGTGCGGATCGACTTCCTTGAACGAGTTTGCTACCTGCAAAGAGATTACCCTTGCTGAAGAATTGGTAATCCAAACGGTGACGCGCTCATCCATGTGATTGGTTGAGCTCGGATCAGTTCCGACAAATCGAATTGCCCGGCTTCGCTGCGGCAGCACCGTGCGAAATTGAAAACTAGAAGCCGATCCAGCCGGGATCACACCAATCTCCTTGTCTCCAGAACTGAACAGCAATGCACACCCGGTCATCAGGAGGCACAGTGCGCCAACCATGATTCGTGAAATGAATCCGATGTTCCTGAATTTCTTTCGACTACTGGTGAAACAGGAGAGCATTCAATATCCCTTCGCCCGGAACCATTCCACTGCGTCGGCCAGTGCCTGCTTGGGCGATGTCTGCGGCAAGCCGAGTTCGCGGATGGCTTTGGCCGGGCTGAACCACATCTTGTAGGCCGCCATCTTCACGCCGGCCAACGGGGCCTTCGGCGGTTTGCCGGTCAGCTTGGAGACGCCTTCGTCCACCACGGCGGCGGCGTAGGCCACGAAGTAGGGCACGCGCATCTTCGGCGCGGGCACGCCGGAGACCTCCTGCAAGGCCAGCAACGCCTCCTTCATCGACCAGTTGCCGTCGGCGTTTCCGAGGATGTAGCGCTCGCCGATCCGGCCCTTCTCCGCCGCGAGGATGTGACCCTCAGCGACGTCGCGGACGTGGACCCAGTTCAAGCCCGTGTCGAGATAGGCGGGCATCCGGCGATGGATGAAGTCGACGATGACCTTGCCGGTGGGCGTGGGTTTCACGTCGCGCGGACCGACGGGCGCGCTGGGATTCACGATGACAACGGGCAATCCCTTCGCGGCAAATTCGCGGGCGACGACTTCGCCGCGCCACTTGGAGATCTTGTAGTGGTTGCTCATCTGCGCCTCGGAGACGGGCGTGGCTTCGTCGGTCGGTGTGAAGCGTCCCTGCCCGTCCGCTTTGGGCAACCCGATGCAGCCGACGGTGCTGGTGTAGACGATCCGGGAACAGCCGGCCTCGGCGGCGGCGGTGAGGAGGTTGCGCGTGCCGTCAACATTGGCGGCATACATGGGCACGTAGTCGCGGAGCCACAGGTGGTAGCTGGCGGCGACGTGGAAACACCGGTCGCAGCCGCGCATGGCGGCAGCGAGCTTCGTCGGTGAATCAAGCAGATCGCCGGGAACGGCCTCGTAGTCGGCACCTTCGAGTCCACGCAGATCGGCCCCGGGCCGAAGCAGGGCGCGCACGGCGAATCCGCGCGCGTTGAGCGCGTGGACGAGGTTCGCGCCAATGAAGCCCGAGGCTCCGGTGACAAAACAGGTTCCAGCCATCGCGGCGGGTGTAGACGACACGGGGCGACACCGGAAGCAAAAGGTTCGATCCACCTCGATCCAACGGGCATCCGACCAATGACGGAAGGCCACCACACAACCGGCGCTTCATTTTTCAAAACTCATCGCTAACGTCGGAAGCATGAACCTCGCTTCCGCCTTCACCAACTCGGCCACGGCGTCGATGGACAAGCCCGCGATCCACTGGGGCGATTCCTCCGTGCTTTACGGCGCACTACTGCATCAGGCGCGGGCCGTGGCCCATCTGCTCAAGGAGAAATTCGGCGTGGAGCCCGGCATGCGCGTCGGCCTGCTGCTGAAGAATCGTCCCGAGTTCGTGCCCGCGATGTTCGGCGTGCTGATGGCCGGCGCCGTGGTGGTTCCTTTCAACACGTTCCTCAAGCCGGACGAAATCACTTTCATCATCAATGACGCGGGAGTCGACGTGCTGCTGGCGGAACAGGCGATGGAGGAGACGCTGGCGGTCCTCCGTGACAGGCTGCCGGATCTGCGCACATGGGACATCGAACACCTGGAGGATCTCGGACAGGCCAGGACCGAAGCCGCTCCGCTCGCCACGCGCACATCCGGCGATCTCGCGGTCATCGTCTACACCTCCGGAACGACCGGCCATCCGAAGGGCGCGATGCTCACGCACGGCAACCTGCTCCACAACGTCGAGTCCTGCCGGAAGGTTCTCCGCATCGTCGACCACGACCGTTTCGTTCTCCTCCTGCCGATGTTCCACAGCTTCATGCTGACGGTCTGCATCCTGTTGCCGCTGCTCACCGGCGGTTCGATCGTCCTCGTCCGGGGCCTGACGCAACAGAAGGCGATGGTGCAGGAAATCATTGCCAACCGCGGCTCCATCCTGCCCGCGATGGCCTCGCTCTTCCGCGCTTTGGCCGGCCTTCCTGCCGGGATCAAACTGCCGCTCCGCCTCTGCATCAGCGGCGCAGGTCCGTTGCCCGGCGAGATCCTGCGGATGTTCACCGAGCGGTTCCCGGAAGTCCCCCTGATCGAGGGCTACGGCCTCAGCGAAGCCAGCCCCGTCGTCACCATCAACCCGGTCCAGGGCCCGTGGAAAGCCGGCTCCATCGGCGTGCCGATCCATGGCGTGGAAGTCTCAGTGCAGGACGCGTCGGGCAATTTCCTCGCTGACGGAGAAGAAGGCGAAATCTGCGTCCGGGGCGGCAACGTCATGGCTGGCTACTGGAACAACCCGACCGCGACCGCCGCATCCATGCGCGAGGAATGGCTCCTCACAGGCGACATCGGCAAAGCCGACCCCGACGGCTACTTCTACATCACCGACCGGAAGAAGGACATGCTGAAGCCGAACGGCATGAACGTGTATCCACGCGAGATCGAGGAGGTGCTCTACAAGTTCCCGGGCATCCGCGAAGCAGCCGTGATCGGCGAACCCTGCGACCGCCGCGGAGAACGGGCTGTCGCGTATGTTTCACTCGACCACGGCATCACGCTCGATGAGCGCGCCCTGATCGAGTTCCTCAAAAGCCACCTCGCCGACTACAAGGTCCCCCGCCGTGCTTTCGTCCTGCCCGCGCTTCCCCGCAACGCCACCGGCAAGATCCTGAAGACCGAACTGCGCAAGCTGCACGCCACGAAGCGGGAGGACTGACAGCGGTCGGAGGCTGTCCTGAAATTGAAAGAGCCGCGCTGTGATGCGCGGCTCTTTTAGAATCGTTTCCCTACAGGCCGGCGGATCAAGCCGCGCTCTTCGGGCGGAGGATGATGACCTTCTTGGCGGATCCTTCGATCTCGACGCTATGGCTCTCGATGTCCGGATCGTCCTTGAGCGACTGGTGGACGACGCGGCGGTCATAGGAATTCATCGGCTCCAGTTCGACGACGTCGCCGAAACGGCGGACGCGTTCGGCGCCTTCCTTGGCCTTCTGGACGAGGGCCAGGGCGTTCTGCTGGCGGAAGCCTCCGACATCGACGGTGACGCGCGGGATGGTGGAATCCTTCTGCAGCACGAGGCGGTTCAAGAGCGACTGGAGATCCGCCAAGGTCTGCCCGGCCCGGCCGATCAGGGCGGCGGAGTCGGCGGTGGTGACGTTGAGAAGAATACCGTCTTCGGAGGGGAGCTCCTCGACCGTGGCTTCGAAGCCGAGGTGTTTGAGGAGTTCTTCAAGCGTGGTTTTGGCGATGGCTGACATGGTGGTGAAAGTGTTTCGGGTCCGGCGGCGTCGGGCTACTTCTTGGCCTTCACGATGACGGCCTTCTTGGCCTTGTTGGCCGGGTCTTCGCCGGCTTTGGTGATCTTGGTCTGGAGCACGCTCAGCAGGTTCTGCACGGTCCAGTAGACGGTAAGACCGGAGGCCGTGCTGTAGAGGAAGAAGAAGAACATGAACGGCATCAGCTTCATCATCTTCTGCTGCGCGGGGTCCATGCCCGGGGATGTCGGCGTCAGGCTGGTCTGCCACCAGGTGCTCGCGGCCCAGAAGAACGGCATCAGGTGGAACGGCAGACCCAGTCCCGGGATGGTGAAGAGGTAGTCGGGCTGCGACAGGTCGAAGGCCCAGAGGAAACTGGCGCCCCGAAGTTCGATCGCGCTGTTCAGCATCGTGTAGAAGCCGATGAACACCGGGATCTGGATGAAGATGGGGATGCAGCCGGCCACGGGGCTGACCTTGTGTTCCTTCATGAACTCCATCGTCTTCAGGTTCTTCTTCTGCGGATCGTCCTTATACTTTTCGGCAATGGCCTTCATCTGCGGCTGGAGCGCCGCCATGCGCTTCATCGACTTCGTCGAAGCGTTGGTCAGGGGCCAGAAAAGGAGCTTGATGATGATCGTGATCGCGATGATCGCGAGGCCGTAGGAAAGGCCCAGACCGTGCAGGCCGTTCATCGCGATTAAAAGGATGCGGGCGAAGAAGCCGAAGAACCGGCCGAAGTTCATCAACGCGTCGAGGTTGTTGTTCAGCTCGGTGCCGATGTTGGCGACGCGGTCATACTCCTTCGGTCCGGCATAGACGGTATATCCGCGGAAGATCGATTCGCCCGCCGCGAGGCTTTGCGCCGGGTAGACCAGTCCGGCCTGGAAGGCGACGGGTTTCAGGTTGGCCCGTGAGTCTGCATCGACGACGGCCTTGGAAGGCGGCGGCAGGTCAAAGTGTTTTACGTAGACGGCGGCTGGCGGCTGGTTCGTCGCGGGAATGACCGCAATGGCGAAGAACTGGTTGTGGACCTCGGCCCAGACCACGTTGCTGTTGCCGGCGCGATACTCGGTTCGCGGCGTTCCGGGGATGCATCCAAGGGTGCGATTCGCGAACCATCCTTCATCCGCAAGCGTAGGGGTTCCACCGTCATACCACATCGCGCCCTGATTGAGCGGCAGGTCATGCGGAGTAAGAGGCGTGGAAGTGCCCACGAGGAACTGGTGCTCCGGGATGAGCAGCGGCTGGGTTCCCCGGTTCTCGAGCCGCGTGCTGGCACTGATGAGATAGTTCGAGGTCGGGAGAAATTCTTTGATGATGACCAGACCACCGGGCAGCGCCTTCTCGGCTCTAACGCCCGCGCCGACCTGGGTAAGCGCATAGATTCCGTCGCCTTCCAGGGCCGCGCCGCCAAGCAGGGACAACGCGGGCAACTGCGCTCCGGCATTCAAGGTGGCGACCGCCTGCGGCCCGCTGTTGGTCTTCCGGTCGCGCGAAATGATGGCCTTGTAGTTCGTCAGGCCAATCTCCCTCACGCCACCGCCGTGCGACGTGAAGGTAAGGACGGAGGCACCATTGGTGATGACGATCAACTGCTCGGCAACCGACGTCACCGGTCGGACCGGGACATTTGTCGAGGCTGCAACTTCGGCCTGAACCAAGGGGGCAACGGCGTTCGAAGCCGACGCGACCAGGTTGGAACTTCCCGCAGGCACCACCTTCGGCGGATACAACTTCGGAACGAGCACGACCTGCCACAGGACGATCAGGCCGAGCGACAGGGCGATGACGAGGATGGACTTACGATCCATGGGAAATCAGGAGAGGGCTTCAGAGGATTGAGGACGATCGACCGGCGGAACGAGATCCAAACCGCATCCACCCCAAGGATGGCAGCGGCACAGACGGCGAACCGCCAGAACAGAACCCGCACCGGCGCCATGAAGCTGGACGGCCTCGACGGCATATTGCGAGCAGGAGGGATAAAACCGGCAACCGGCCGAGGCTCCGAAGAGCAACCGCTTGGCCGGCGAAAGGGTCCAGCGGTAAAGCTGAACCGCAAAGATGATCAACCGCTGGATCACGGATTGGCCTTCAACAAACCCTGCTGGCGGAGTGCCTTGAGAAAATCGCGCTCGACCTCGGAATACGACTTACGTGCGATGGAATTTCTGGCCACGAGGACCAGATCCACCGGCCGGCCAATCTCATGCTGGTGACGGCGGAAAACTTCCCTGAGAAGCCTTCGGGCCCGGTTTCGGACGGTGGCCGGTCCAACCTTCTTGCTCGAAACGACCCCTAGGCGAAGCCCGCTCGCGGCATTCCTCGCCGAGACCCAGTTCAGGATCAAAGACCCGCAGGCGAGCCGCTGGCCCTCTTCACGAGCCCGGGCGAACTGGCCCGGAGCCCGGAGACGACGTTGCGCCGGCAGCGTCTGGCGGGCTGGACCGGCGGCAGACATTCAGACGATCAAACCGGGGTGAGGCGCTTGCGGCCGAGATTGCGGCGGCGGCGGAGGATCTCTCGACCGCTCTTGCTGCGGCTACGGGCCAAGAAACCATGCTGACGCTTCCGGCGAATCTTCGAAGGTTGATACTGGCGCTTCATAAAATAGTCCCCGCTCCGGCCACCGGCCAGAGTTCAAGGGCCGCGCAGCCTATCAGTGAGACCCTTCGTGTCAAGCGGCCGGGCGACAGCTTGACCCGTGGTCGATGGAGTGCGAATTCTGACCTCCAGCATGAACTTCTTCACGCGCATTGCCTCCCTTTTGGCGTCCATCGTCTCAATCACCGGCTGTGCGGCCACGGGCAAAGTCGGAACCAACCAGCAGTCCTATGTGGTCAAAGGCGTGGTCCGGGAAGTCCGGTCCAAGGACTCGGAACTGGTCATCCGGCACGAGGAGATCCCCGGCTACATGAAGGCGATGACCATGCCGATCGCCGTCAAAGACCGGAAACTCATGTCCGGACTCGCCTCCAACGACATCGTGCAGTTCAAACTGGTTGTCACGCCGGACGACGGTTGGATCGAATCGATCAAAAAGGTCGGCAGCGAATCGCCGGACGCGCCCGAACCGAAACCCCAGTTCCGCCCTTCGCGTGCGGTCGAGGAGCTCAAGGTTGGGGACGTCATGCCCGACTTCACCATGACCAATGAACTGGGAAAAGCCGTCAGCCTTCATTCGCTCAAGGGAAACGCCATCGCCCTGACCTTCATCTTCACAAGTTGCCCGTTCCCGACCTTTTGTCCGCTGATGTCCGAGAACTTTCGGAAAGCCCAAGCCACACTGACGACCGATTCTTCAGCTCCGAAAAACTGGCGGATGTGGTCTGTGACGATGGACCCGGAGAATGATTCCCCCGACGTCCTCAAGACCTACGCCGCACGCTACAAGCATGATCCTAAACGCTGGAGCTTCGTCACAGGCGACTTGATCGAGATCACCGCGCTGGCGGACCATTTCGGCCTGAAGTTTTGGAAGGCCAGCAATTCAATCAGCCACAATCTCCGCACCGTCGTCATCGACGCCGCCGGGCGGGTCCAGGCGATCGTCCCGGAGAACAAATGGACGGCCGACGATCTTGTGGGCGAAATCCGGAAAGCCGCTGCGGCGAAGTGAAGGGCGGAAAAGATTTCGTCTTCCTTAGTCGGCAGGCGCTGCTTCACTCCGCGCATGCCGTTCGAACTGTTCCCGGACAATCCCGAGATCTACCGCATCCGCACCAGGGCGCCGGGGCCTGAGGGAAGCCTCCCTCTCGACGCCGACATGTTGCTGAACCGCCCGAGCGGCGACCTCTTCGGCCTGACGCAAAACGTCGGGATGGGCTGGAATCCCGAGGAAGTCGGTCGGAAACAGTATCTCATCCTCAGCACCCAGGGCGGCGTGCGCGCGCCCGACGGAAAACCCATCGCACTCGGATACCACACGGGCCACTGGGAGATAGGCCTGCTCGTGCAGGCGGCAGCCGAAGAGTTCCGGAAGTTGAAGACCATTCCCTTCGCGGCCTTCTGCTCGGATCCCTGCGACGGCCGGACCCAGGGGACAGCAGGAATGTTCGACAGCCTGCCCTACCGGAACGACGCCGCGCAGATCTTCCGCCGCCTCGCCCGTTCCCTGCCCTGCCGATCGGGCGTTCTCGGCATCGCCACCTGCGACAAGGGTCTTCCAGCGATGATGATGGCGTTGGCCGGAATGCGTGATCTGCCCGTCACGCTTATTCCCGGCGGAGTCACCCTGCCTCCATCCGACGGTGAAGACCTCGGAGCGGTGCAGACACTGGGCGCACGGTATTCGCATGGCCTTCTCTCGCTCCAGGAAGCGTCCGACCTCGGGTGCCGAGCGTGCGGTTCACCCGGAGGCGGTTGCCAGTTCCTCGGCACGGCGGCCACTTCGCAGGTCGTCGGCGAAGCCCTCGGACTTTCCCTTCCTCACAGCGCGCTCGCGCCTTCGGGAGAACCCGTCTGGACCGATCTCGCCGTGCGTTCCGCCCAGGCCCTGGTCGAACTCGAAGCCCGCCGCATCCTCAGCCGCGACATCCTTACCGACGCCAGCATCCGCAACGCGATGGTTGTCCATGCGGCCTTTGGCGGATCGACCAATCTCCTGCTCCACATCCCGGCCATCGCCCACGCCGCCGGGCTTCGGCGACCGACTGTCGACGATTGGAGCGACGTCAACCGCCGTGTGCCGCGCCTCGTCAGTGTCCTGCCGAACGGCCCCGTCTATCATCCGACCGTCCGGGCGTTCCTCGCCGGGGGCGTGCCGGAAGTGATGTTGCATCTCCGCCGCCTAGGCCTGCTGGACACAAATGTTCTCACCGTGACCGGTCACAGCCTGGGCGAAGTGCTCGACGGATGGGAAACGAGCGAACGCCGGACGCGCTTCCGCGAGATCCTTCGCGAGCGCGACGGTGTCGATCCCGACGACGTCATCATGTCGCCCGATCAGGCGAAAGCCCGTGGACTCACCAGCACCGTCACCTTCCCTCGCGGCAACCTTGCGCCCGAAGGCTGCGTCATCAAGAGCACCGCCATCGATCCTTCCGTCGTCGATGCCGACGGCGTCTATCGCAAGGAAGGCCCGGCCCGCGTGTTCCCCAGCGAACGCGCCGCCATCGCCGCGATCAAAGGCGGGGGCATCAAAGCCGGCGACGTCATGGTCCTCGCAGGCGTCGGGCCGATGGGCACGGGCATGGAAGAAACCTACCAGGTCACCAGTGCGCTCAAGTTCCTGCCCTTCGGCAAACATGTCGCGTTGGTCACCGACGCCCGCTTCTCCGGCGTCTCGACGGGTGCATGCATCGGCCATGTGGGACCCGAAGCATTGGCCGGCGGACCGATCGGAAAACTGCGCGACGGCGACATCATCCGCATCGTTGTTGATCGCAACCAACTCGTTGGTTCCGTCGATTTCATCGGCGAGGGCGCCGAACGTTTTTCCCCGGAAGAAGGCGCGCGCCTTTTGGCCGCACGTTCGATCCGCGAGGACCTGGCGCCTCACAAGAACCTTCCCGACGACACCCGGCTGTGGGCCGCGCTCCAGGGCGTCAGCGGCGGCACATGGGGCGGGTGCGTGTTCGACGTGGACGAGATCGTCAGTCGATTGAAGCCGGGGCCATGAGATTCGGGGCAGGCCGCGCGCGATGGTCCTGAAGTTCATGGCTGAGCCGTCGCGATCTCGCTAGCGTCACATGATGATCGTCATCACCGATGAACGCTGCGTGGAGTATTCCGCGCCCGGCCATCCCGAGAAACCCGCGCGCATCGCCGGGACGCTCGCACGGCTTCGCGCTCAAACCGACGTCGCCATCACCTGGGACAAGCCGGCAGAGGTCGATCTCGATCAACTGCTGCGGGCGCATTCGCCGGCTCTGATCCGCGACGTGGACACGGCCAAGGGCGACTTCGACGCCGACACTCCCAACCATCCCAAGATCACCGAACACGCCCGCCGCTCCGTCGGCGGCGCCATCAAGGCCATGCAACTGGCGCGCCAGGGCAAGGCCGCCTTCAGCCTATTGCGGCCGCCGGGACATCACGCGACGAGGGACCGGGCGATGGGTTTCTGCTACTTCAACGGCATCGCCGTGGCGGCGTTGGACGCGCTGGCCATGGGCGTCAACCGGGTCGCGGTCTTCGACTTCGACGTCCACCATGGCAACGGCACCGAGGCGATTCTCCTCGGTCATCCGCACGCAGCGTTCGCGTCCGTCCACCAGTCGCCGTGTTATCCTGGCACTGGGCTGAGGGACGTTGGAAACAACTGCTTCAACTATCCCCTGCCGCCGCGCACACCCCGCGAGATCTACCGCGGCGCCCTGAAGCAGTCGCTTGAGCGGTTGCTCGCCTTCAAGCCGGATCTCATCGGCGTGTCGGCGGGCTTCGACGCCTACGCCCGGGATCCGATCGCGCAGGAACTGCTGGAGGCGGAAGACTACGAATGGCTCGGCGCGCGACTGCGGGACTGCGGCGTAAAGTTCTTCAGCGTGCTGGAAGGCGGCTACAGCGACGACCTGCCGGACTTGGTGCTGGCCTATCTGCGCGGCGTGCAGGGCAAGTAACGGCGGCCTCCGTTCAACGCGAGAATCCGGCCGGCAACTCCAGCAGCCGCCACTCGCCTTCCGCGAGGCCGGTCAGATCGAAGTCACCGAAGCGGCTGCGATGAAGCCGGACGACATTGCAGCCCTGGCTGGAGAACATGCGCTTCACCTGGTGGAACTTTCCTTCGATCAATTCCAGACGAGCCGCGCGCGGACCGATGATCTCCAACTTGGCTGGCAAGCAGGGCTTGTCTTCGTCTTCCAATTGCAGCGTGCCCGCGGCAAAAAGCTCGGCAAGGCCGACCGGCAATTCGTGGTCAACGGTGACTTCGTAGATCTTCGGCACCTTGTGCTTGGGGGACGTCCAACGTTGGACGAGCTCGCCGACGTCGGTGATGAACAGCAGCCCCGTCGTGTCCTTGTCGAGACGGCCGATCGACGTCACCTGCGGATTTCGTTCCGACCAAAGCGCGGGCAACGCTCCATAGATGGAATCGCCTTCCCGTTCGTCCCGGGAACAAACCAGGCCGGCTGGTTTGTGGTAGATCGCCAGCAACCCATCCGGCGCTTCGATGGGTTTTCCGTCGACGAGGACCCTGGTCGGATCAGCCTTCGCATCCGGCTTTGAAGCGGGCTGGCCGTCGACCGTCACGCGACCGCCACGCAACCAGTCGCGCGCTTCACTGCGGGTGCAGTAGCCGCAACTGGAGAGGATCTGATCGAGACGGCGCAGGGACATGGCGGGTCGATGGGCGACTAGGAGAGGCTGCCGATGTTGCTGAAGTAGCCGGTGTAGAAGTTGATGATCTGGAACGCGACGTAGATGACGATGGCGATATAGACCACCCTCGGCGTCCATTCGGCGAGCATGGACAGCTTCCGGATGCTCTCGCCGTTGTAGTAGGCGTGGAGGCGTTCGAGGGTTTGGTCATGCTGTCCGCTGATCTCGGCGGACGCGTAGAGATTGCAGAACAGGTCGGGGAACTCACCGGATTCCGTCACGAGCTCAGAAGGCGTTTTCCCAAGCTCAAAGCCTTCGGAAAATCCGGCGATGGTCCGGATGAGTCTTGGGGATCCGCTGGCCCGCGACGCGATTTCCCACGCGCCTAGCACGGGAACTCCGGCACTCAGGAGAGCGCCCAAGGCGGCGGTGAAACGGGTCAGCGCGAGGTCGCGCATCGTGCCGCCGAGGATCGGAATCGGCCGGCAGAAGGACTCGATCACGCTCCGGAACCGTTCCGCGGTCTTCTGCTGAAGCAGGCTCATGATCAGGATCGGAACCCCGAGGATGAGGCCGAAGAACAACGCTTTATTGAGGACAAAAGGCAGAACCTTGCCGTGAAGGAACAATCCTTGGAACAGATTTAGGGGAAAGATCAACAGGGCGAACGCAAGCACCAGGATCGGGTAGGACAAGCCGGAGATGATCTTGCGGGCGAGCGTCGCCCGGTCCCGGTAGTAGCCCGCCAGCATCTTGAAGGTGGAATCCATCCTCCCGCTCTGCTCCGCCGCTTCGATCAGGGAGAGGTCGAAGACCGTCAGCCAGGTATCCGCGCCTCGAAGAGCACCGCTGAACGTGTCGCCCTGCGCGATCCGTTCGAGGACCCGGAGCAATGGCCGTCGAAAGGCCCTTGCCGGTGGATTCTTCGCGAGGTGTTCGAGCGCCTGGATCGCCGGAAGACCGGCTGAAAGCAAAGCGCCGAGCTGATGAAACAGCTCGGCGCGTCGTTCAAACTGATTGGGGAGGACGAGGAACGGCATGGCGACGTTCCATCGACGTCAAAGGGCCTTGTCCAACTTGGCTTTGAATTCGGACTTCGGACGGGCACCGACGAACTGGTCGACGACCTGGCCGTTCTTGATCACGAGCAGCATCGGGATCGAGGAGACGCGGAAGTTCTGGGCCAGCTCGAACTGCTCGTCGACGTTGATCTTCCCGACCTTGGCTTTTCCGAGATATTCGGCCGCAATCTCGTCGAGAACGGGAGCAATCATCTTGCACGGACCACACCATTCTGCCCAAAAGTCCACGAGCACCGGCACGGTGGACCTCATGACTTCGGCGTCGAAATTCTCCTTGGTCAGGGTGAGGACGTTCGCTGATGCCATGGCAGTAGGATCAGGGATCGGTTACAGCGTCGTCGGAAGACCCCAGACGAGGTAAGCCACCACACCAAGCCCGGCGAGAGCCGCCACCATCGCGACAACGCTCAGCGCCTTGTCGAGACCGGAGACTGACGCCGAAGCGGGGCGGGACTGCCTGTTCTGGGTAGCGGGAGCAACCGGAGCGGCAGTTTTCGTCGGGGCCGGAGCGGGCCTGGACACGGACGCCGGAGTAGCGCTCGGAGCCGGCGGCTTGGGCGCGGTCGGAGCGGAAGAAGATGCGGGAGCTGCCGTCGGCAGGCGAACCGTAGCACCTGCGGACGCCGGAGTAGGCGCGGCCGGCGCCGCCGTTGGAAGACGAATCGTCGCACCGCCACCGGCCGGCTTGGGCGGGAGGGCGATACGGACAGTAGCCTGCTTGGGTTGAACCTTGCTGGCTTCAGCAGGCTTGGGGGGCACGGCGCCACCGGACGGAGAAGGAATGTTCTCTGACATACGGGTTATTTAAGCGGACGCTAGTTGTCGCGGCTTGGAAGTGTCAAACCGATATTCCCTTAAACGCAGAACGGACCGTTCCCCGGGTCCGTTTTGCAAAATCATCCAACGGTCGAATGGGCCTCAGAAGCCTTCGCCTCCTCGCGAACCACGATCTCCGCCCCGACCATCACGGTAGCTGCCTTCACGCGGGGGGTATTCCTCCGGGAGGCGCGCGACATTGACCCTCAGGGGCCGGCCTTGGAATTAATCGTTGTGGAACATTTCGACCGCCTTGGTCGCTTCGTCGGCGGAGGAGAACTCCACAAAGGCGAAGCCGCGTGATTTTCCGGTGAACTTGTCGAACATCAGGTTGACCGACGCGACAGAGCCGACCTGTGAGAAAAGGTAGGTCAGGACGTTTTTAAGTGCCTAGTAGGACAGATTTCTCCCGAAGAGTCTGTTTTCGCTCATGAATCTGGACCGCCCGGAAGAACCGTGGAGAGAGGGCGCTCCGCATCAGCAGAACCACGTTTTAGCGTCAGAACCGATTCCCGAGTCAATCCGGCTTTGGCAGGTGGCTTGACGGGTGGCACCTCCGCACCAACAGTCCGCGGGTGAATTCGGAAGGCGTTGGCAAGCAGGTCGTCGCGGTTTTCGTCGTGACCCTGATCATCTATGTGGTGGGTTTCAGCTGGCTCGAGCATCGCCGTGTCGTGAAGGGACCGTGGAACGTGGCCTTCGCCACCGACGAAGCCGGCCACCCGGCCCTGACGATCTCGCAGGAAGCCCTTGGCATCTCGAACGTCACCATCCGCGTCTCGGACAAAACCCTGACCAACCGGCCGCCCTCGACGCTCGTCCGTTTCTTCAACACGACGAACACTCCGGCCTTCGGCGAGATGCCCTACTTCGATGGCACCTTCCTGCCCGGCGCGCTGACCTTTAACCTGCTCGGTCACGAGATCGAACTTCTCCCCCGGACGCTCAAGCTCGATCTGCAGGAACAGCCGTGGATCAACGGCACGAACTACACGCTCTCCGGCCACGGCAGATATCAGCCGCGCAAGAAATCGCGTTACTGACGCCGCCTGTTCGGCGGAACTCCGAAGCGCGAAGGCCAAGTAGAATTCAGGTCTCCGTCGTCCTTCGGAATTTGCCGTTCCGACTTCGTCATCCAATCCGTTTCACGGCCATGTTGATGCCCATGACCCCGCCGAGCAGGTTCACCACGCGGACCGCGCGGCCGTCCAGATCGCGCATGCGGGACTCGATGCCGCGCTGCGCCGGGAACGCCCGCAGCGATTCCAGGATGTAGCCGTGCGTATCCGCATCGCCGCAGAAGGCGCGGCCGAAGACCGGCACTAGCCGACCAAGATAGGCGAAGTAGGCCGCACGCAGCCACGGGTCATCCGGCTTGCCGAAATCGAGGACCAGGATGCGTCCGCCCGGTTTGGCCACACGGAACATCTCCTTCAATCCACGATCCCAATCCGCCAGATTGCGAAGCCCGTAGCTCATCGTCACCACGTCGAAGCTCGCATCGGCGAACGGGAGGTTCATCGCGTCGCCTTGGAGAAACTCCGGAGCAACTTTTCCTTCCGCCGTCCGGCTGTCGCCGCGGCGGCGCGCCACGGCCAACATTGGTTCGCTGAAGTCCAAACCGACCACCTTGGCCCCTCGTTTCGTGAGGGCGAAGGCCACGTCGCCTGTGCCGCAGCAAAGATCCAACGCCGCATTCCCGGGTGAGACCTCCGCCAATGAAAGCATCCGGCGCTTCCACCAGCGATGCAGCCCGAAGCTCTGCAGGTCGTTGATCAGATCGTAGCGCGGGGCTAAGGCGGCGAAGAGGTCGTTGACCTTCTGCGCCCGCTCGGTTCCCGGCTGGTAGAACTTGTTCGCCATTCCGCCCAATCGTTCTCCGCTGGACGGCGACGTGCAACCCCGCGCCATCGAGTCCTCATCACCGTTACCGTTCGTATATCCGTTTCAGTTCGTCTGGTGGGACACCCGCACGATACGCGAGGCTGACCCGCCACATCCGCGCGTAGGTGCGCAATACGCCCAACTGCCGGAAGCGCCGTTCCGATGTCACGACGGTCGCCGGCGCGAGGACAAGCCGCCCTTCGTCTCGCAGCCGCCGACAGAGCTCGAACTCCTCCATGATCGCCAGATCCGGCACTCCACCAATCCTCTCAAGGACTTCGCGCCGCACGAAGATCCCCTGGTCTCCAAGCACGAGACCACCCGCTTTGAGTCGCAGCCAGCATTTCAACCGCGACCCGCGCATCAGCAATGTCGGACGCCGGAAGACTTTCCAGAATCCTCCCCCAACCACATCCGCTTTCGCGAGGCTTTGGTGGACCGCTTCAGCGAAGTTCCGTGGAACCCAAGTGTCCGCGTGCAACATGACGACTACGTCGCCCGTCGCCGCCGCGCAGCCGGCCCGCAGCTGCCCACCACGACCCCGTGGAGCTTCAAGCCATCGGGCGCCCGCCGATTCGGCGACCGCTCGGGTCGCATCGGCACTTCCGCCATCGGCGACGATGATTTCATGGATCCCGTCAGCAGCCCCCAGCCTGCGGAGGGTCTCAGGCAGTTCTTCCGCCTCGTTCCAGGTGGGGATCACAACCGACACGGCGGAGCGACATCCGGACACCGGACCGGATTTCGCGGGGACCATCGTGTTCGGCTCAGTTGGCAAGCGGCGACGCTAGGACTCCCGGCCGTCCGGGGCAACCCGTTGCGGTTCCGCCACGAAAAGAAACCAGTTCGTCACACAAGAATCCTCCACCGTGCCGCTGAATAGTTGAAACTCCAGGTCGTCGTCGCGGGTAAGACATGGCGAACGAGAGCAAGAACGGGAACGACCATGCAAACGACGACGACACTGCCGAAGATCTACGGGCCGATCTCGGCACCCGGACAGCCGGACACGGCCGATGCCCGGCCGCAGAAGCCGCTCAGCCCGGAAGCAAGGTCGCTCTTGGCCACCCGGGCCGAAGCCGAGGCCGAGCTGAGGACGGGAAGCGCGGGTGACAAGATGTTGTTCGTGATCTTCGGGGCCGTCGCGGCGGCGGCTGTCTGGTATATGGCCGACGCGTTGAAGCTTTTCGGCGGTGGCTGGTCGAACTTCGTCGAGCTGGTCCGCAACTGGATGAGCTGAACAGGATCTCCCGCTGCACTGTGTGGTGCGGATGGGTTGAAGGCAGGGGCCGGGTTTGCCGTGGGCACTTGGAGGAACCGAGGCCCATTGTGGATCCGGCCCCAAATCTTTTCCGGCAACGGGACTTGTCAGGGGAGGGGCGGCTTGGCTGGCTTCCACCAGCATCTCCCCGCCATGAGCCCACAACCTTCTTCACGCCGCCACTGGATGAAAAAATCCGCCGCCGCCCTAGCCGCCGCACCCGCCATTCTGTCGTCAAAAGCTTCGGCCGCCGAACCGCTCTACGTCGCCAAGAACGGCCGGATCAAACAGTCCGTCATCCCATGGTGCTTCAACCCGATGCCCGTGGCCGAGCTCGCGAAACACTCCGCCGCCATGGGACTCAAGTCGGTCGAGCTGACCGGACCCGAGAATTTCCCGCTGCTCAAGGAACTCGGTCTCGTCTGCGCCCTCACCGGCAGCCACGGATTCGCCAAGGGTTTCGCTCACAAGGAAGAGTGGCCCGAATGCCTCGCCAGCCTGCGCAAGAGCATCGATGCCACGGCCGCCGCCGGATTCTATTCCGTAATCACCTTTTCCGGTTTCCGCCGCGGCCTGAGCGACCAAGAGGGCATGAAGAACATGGTCGATGGACTGAAGCAGATCGTCGGGTATGCGGAGGAGAAGAAGGTCACTCTCTGCCTGGAGATGCTGAACTCCAAGGTGGCCACCACCATGAAGGGCCACCCGGATTACTTCTGTGACGACATCGAACGCTCCGTCGAGATCTGCAAACGCATCGGTTCACCCCGGCTCAAGGTCCTCTTCGACATCTACCACGTCCAGATCATGCACGGCGACGTCATCAGCCGCATCCGCCAGCACAAGGCTTGGATCGGCCACGTCCACACCGCCGGCAATCCCGGCCGCAACGAGATCGACGACACGCAGGAGATCAACTACCCGCCCATCATGAAGTCGCTGCTCGAGGTGAAATACGACGGCTTCGTCGGCCAGGAGTTCATCCCCCTCCGCGACAAGGTCGCCTCGTTGAACGAAGCGGTTAAGCTGTGCGACGTGTAGGGCGTGACTAGGCGTTCCCACCCGGCCAAGAGGTGCGGTTCAACTTCCCCGTCGGCCCCGGGGCTTCGTTCTCCGGATTCAGCATTCCCTTTTTCCGGGCGGGCCGTTGAATCGCCGCCATGTCCCGGGACTACGTGCTGCACAACACCCAGGCTCCGGCCGATCTCCAGATCGACTACGCCGGGGAGCTGAATCCGCAGCAGCTGGCCGCCGTGATGTCACCGCAGGGGCCGTCGCTCATCATCGCCGGGGCCGGCTCGGGCAAGACACGCACGCTCACTTACCGCGTGGCCTTCTTGCTGGAACAGGGCATCGCCCCGGAACGGATTCTCCTGCTGACCTTCACCAACAAGGCCGCGCGCGAGATGATGCGGCGTGTGACAGACCTGCTTGGCACCGAGCTGCGCGCGCTCTGGGGCGGCACCTTCCACAGCATCGGTAACCGCATGCTCCGCCAACACGCGGCCCTGCTCGGCTTCACTTCCGACTTCTCCATCCTCGACCGTGAGGACGCGAAGGACCTGATCACCACCTGCCTCGCCGAGTCCAAGATCGACACGAAGGAGACGCGGTTCCCAAAGGCGGATGTGCTCGGCGACATTTTCTCGATGAGCGTCAACACGAGGAAGTCCATCGCCGAAACGCTCGGCCAGTTCTACGAATACTTCGCCCACCTCGCGCCCGAGATCGAACGCGTCGCCCGGCTCTACATCGAGCGCAAGCGTGCGGCCAACGGCATGGACTTCGATGACCTGCTCGTGCTTTGGCTGAAGCTCCTGCGCGACCACGCCGAAGTCCGCGAGGTCTACCAACGCCGCTTCCAGTTCATCCTCGTCGACGAGTATCAGGACACGAACTCGCTCCAGAGCGAGATCATCGAAGTGCTCGCCGCCGGCCATCGAAACCTCACCGTCGTGGGCGACGACGCGCAGAGCATCTACGCGTGGCGCGGAGCCAACTTCCAAAACATCCTGAAGTTCCCCGAGCGCTACCCCGGCGCGTCCGTCCACCGGATCGAGACCAACTACCGGAGCACGCCGGAGATCCTCGAAGTGGCCAACGCCGTCATCGCGCCGAACACCCAGCAGTTCAAAAAAGTCCTGAATGCCGCGCGTGCGTCCGGGCTGAAGCCGGCGCTCATCCCGTGCAACGACGGCAGCGAGCAGGCCGGCTTCATCTGCCAGCGCGTGCTCGAACTCCGCGACGAGGGCGTGAGTTTGAACGACATCGCCGTGCTTTACCGCTCGCACTTCCACGCGCTGGAACTGCAGTTGGAACTGACGCGGCGGCACATCCCTTTCTCCATCACCAGCGGCATCCGCTTCTTCGAGCAGGCGCACATCAAGGACATCGCCGCCTTTCTCCGGATGGTGTCGAACCCGAAGGACGAACTCGCGTTCAAGCGACTCGCCCGGATGCTTCCTGGCATCGGCGGCAAGGCGGCGGAGAAGCTCTGGGAGGCGCTCTTCGCCGCAATGAACCGCGTCGACGTAATCACGGAGATGAACGCGGCCACCGCCCTTCCTGCCCCGCAGCGTCCGGCCCTCGCCGTCGCCCTTGCGCGTCTCTCCAACCTCGTGCCGAAGAAAGCTGCCGTCGCGTGGGCCCAGTTCACCGCCACGATGTCGCAGATCGAAGCGCCGGACGTCCGGAGCAAGCCCGGCAAGATGATCGCCCTGATCCTGCTCGCGGTTTACGAGGACTACTTGAAGGAAGAGTTCCCGAACTACCGCCAGCGCCTTGAAGACGTGAAGCAGTTGGCCGAATTCGCAGAGCGTTTCGAGTCGCTCGACGAATTTCTCAGCCAGCTCGCGCTGATGACGAACGTGGAGTCCTCCGAATCCGCCGCCGCCTCTCGCGACCAGGAGCAGCTCAAGCTTTCCACCGTCCACCAGGCCAAGGGCCTCGAGTTCGACATCGTCTTCGTCATCATGCTCTGCGACGGGATGTTCCCCTCCGGCCGTTCCTCCGACAGCACCGACGGCGAAGAGGAGGAGCGCAGGCTTTTCTACGTGGCCGTGACGCGCGCGAAGAACGAACTCTATCTGACCTATCCGCTGATGCGTTTCACGCCGGGCATGACCGGCGATGTCTTCCAGCAACCGTCGCGTTTCCTAGGCGAGATCCCGAAGCATCTGCTGGAGGAATGGAATCTCCGTCCGCACAACAACTCCCCTTTCTGATGCCGTTGCCTCTTCCGCGTTGAAATCGTCGCTCAAGAACCTTCCTAGCCTCGCATTCCTTTGCCTGTTGGCTTTCGACGCCACCGGCTGCCGGACCTCCGCGCAGGAGACCAACCCTCCAGCGCCGCAACGCTTCGTCCTAAAGCCATCCGCGGCATGGCAGATCAACCTTCCGGCCGACGGGCGTTTCGATTCCTCCGCGCTAATGCTCCAGCCGAACGGCGAGCTGTGGACGTTGTGCGACAACCACACGAACCTTTACCGGATCGATTTCCCGAAGGGCACCCACACCGCCAGCCTCACTGTCCTGCCGCAGTTCCTGAAGCCGGCGCAGCTTGCGCCCTTCAACAAGGACAAGATCGACCGCTACGACATAGAGGGCCTGACCCGCGACGACCAAGGCCGCATCTACATCTGCGAGGAGGCCAACCGCTGGATTCTCCACATGAGCCCGGATGGATCGTCGTTGGAACGGCTCGCCATCGACTGGTCGCCGGTCGCGAAGTATTTCGATCCGAAGGACGGCAACGCATCCTTCGAGGGCGTGGCGGTCATCGGCAACCACCTCTTCGTCGCCAATGAACGCAGCCTGCCGCGCATCATCGTGGTGGACCTTGGGACGCTGAAGGTCATCGACGATTTCTGCCCGACCTACAACGTGCCGTTGATCAACGAGGCCCACTTCTCCGATCTCGCCGCCTACAAGGGCCATCTATTCATCCTCGTCCGCAGCCGCGCGCAGATCCTGGAAGTCGATCCGGCGACCAAGAGGGTCGTGGCGGAATACGACTGGTCTGCCTGCGAACGTGATCCGGAGTTCGCCTACCTGACGCGCTTCAACACCGGCAACATGGAGGGCCTCGCCGTGGACGCCGGTGGATTCTGGATGGTGACGGACAACAACGGCCTCGGCCGCAAGGCGCACCCGCTGGACATCCGCCCGACGCTGTTCCGCTGCCCGTGGCCGAAGTGACGTTCAGATTGGAGTGGAACTTGCCGACTTGGCTTGCCCGCACTTGAGACATTCGACGCGAAAGCGTTTCCCAACCCGCGCGTGCTTCGCACAGACGGGCGAACCGCAGCGGGCGCAATCCAAGTTTGAAGGCTGGGAGCAGTCTCCGCAGACCGACGTCTTGGGGCGAAGGACCGAAATCACTAGCGAGTCTAAAGCCGGCGAGAAGAGTTCGATCGGGGTCCGCTTTCGCCACAGCGCGATGAGGAACGCGACGCCGATCAGCCCGTAGATCAGGGCAAGGTTGATCCAGTTCCCCAGATCCACCGAATGCTGCGAGACGTAGCCGCTGCGGCTGAGAGGCCAGAACAGGTAGAGCCTCCAACCGCTGAAGTAGAAGTCGGTCAGAAGATGACTGCCAAAGCTGATCCCCACCATCAACGCGCCGAGTGGCCGTCCCAGTTTCCAAAACGCCAGCGCGGTCATGATGCCCCAGAGAAAAACGTTGTGCCCGAAAGTGTGATGCCAGTCGCGGTAGGCATCCGCTCCAGCCAGGTAGGTCAACGCATCCAGATCCGGCACCGAAGCCGCCGCGACGCACCAGACACGGGTGTGTCGATCGCCCTTCACCATGTTGGCAATGGCCCAGCCAAGGAGCGCGTGTGCTTCGAGGTGCATTTGCCTCCAGGTTCAGCGGATAAAGTTTCTCGAAATCCAGCGCGCGCTTCGATTCAAGCGCGACCAAAAGCTGACGATGTTGGCGGAGCCGGATCTCGGAGCGTGCATGGTGTCCTTCGTAGCGGCATCACAATCGTCTTGAATCGAACCGGCAATCCTATACTCAGCGCATTGCGACATCCGATCCGAACAGACACTCGTGAAACCAACCGACCTTCGCGGCATCCTCCAATACATCCCGAGCTTCAGGGAAAAGACGTTCGTCATCGCCGTCGACGGCGCGATCATCACGGATGACAACTTCGCCAATCTTCTCCGAGACATCGCGGTCCTCCGGTCCCTGAGCATCCGCGTCGTCCTCGTCCATGGCGCCGCCCTCCAGATCCGCGAACTCGGCGAGCAGCAGGGCATCATTCCGACGGACCTTTCCGGCAACGGCGTGACCGACGAGGCGACGTTGAAGCTCGCCTTGACCGCCGCGAACCGCCTGACCCACGAGATCCTCGAAGGCCTGGCCGCGAACGATCTCCGAGCGGCCAGCACCAACGCCGTCATCGCCCATCCGCTCGGCATCCTCCACGGACTTGACCACCAGATGACCGGCAAGGTGGAGCGCATCGACACCGAATTCCTCCAGCAACTCGTCAGCTCCGGCATCATCCCGGTGATCCCGCCGCTCGGGTTCGACGGCGAAGGGAAAACCTTCCGCGTGAACTCCGACACCGTCGCGCTGGAAGTCGCCGAAGCCCTGCACGCGGCCAAGCTCATCTACATCACGACGACCGACGGGATCGTCCATCAGGGGAAAGTGGTCCGTCATCTGCCTGTGGCCCAGCTCGACGCCATGCTCTCGAAGGGCAAGGCGGACTTCTCCCCCGAAATCTTCACCAAGGCCCAGTCCGCCGCCACCGCCTGCCGCAACGGCATCGCGCGCGTCCACATCATCAACGGCAGGGAGGACGAGGGATTGCTGGCCGAGATGTTCTCCAACGAAGGCGTCGGCACGATGGTCTACGCCAACGAATACGAAAAGATCCGCCGCGCCCAGAAGAAGGACGTCGCCGCCATCCTCAAGATTACCCAGTCCGCCGTGGATTCGGAGGAGCTCGTCCGCCGCACCAAGGCGACACTCGAAAAGCAGATCGGCGAATACTACCTCTACGAGATCGACCGCAACCCCGTGGCCTGCGTCGCGCTGCACCTCTACCCCGAGCACAACAAAGGCGAGCTCGCCTGCCTCTTCGTCGCGCCCACGCACGAGAACCAGGGCATCGGCAAGAAGCTCATCCAGTTCGTCGAGAACAAGGCCCGCGAACTCCAACTCGACGACCTGCTTACGCTATCGACGCAGGCCTTCACCTACTTCCAGACCAAGGGCGGTTTCGGAGAAGGCACCCCCGAAGATCTGCCCCCCGGCCGCCGCGACAAATACGACTCCAGCGGCCGCAACTCCAAGGTGCTGGTGAAGCGGTTGAAGGCCGTGTGAGTTCAGAGACCGATGACCCTTCGGAGCAAGAAAGCGATATGGGTTCTCCTGGGTATCGCTACGTTCGTCTTCGCGGGTTATGTGGCCGTTGTATTCACTGCCGCACGGCATCTCGCCATCGCACGGAAGATTCGGATCGGCGATTCCCACAGGAGAGTCACGGAACTTCTGGGTGAGCCGAAGTCTCGCCACACCGGGCTGTTGGGCTTGAATCCGTCATGGACCTACGGATCGTCTTTCGATTTCGATGCAGGATTTCCGTGGCTCGGGCTTCATTTCTTCGGCCCTGGCACCAACCAGATCGCGTTCTACTTTGACGGATCGAGTAACGTTGCACGCATCCAGATTCCGAACCGGTGAGGCCCTGCGGGCCCTAGGAAACTAGTCGGTCACTCTCAGTTGTCGCTCAGCGCGTCGTTGCCGCGAGTCGACACGGGTTGCTGCCCCGGCCAACTCAATCCTCGCTGTTCAGTGAGGCGCGGACGCCGAACTTCTTCTTGAGTGCCAGGCAGTCGGCCAGCTTCTTCACGCCGCCGGTGCAGGTCGGATCGCTGAGGGACGCGGCCGCCACACAGACGCCCATCTCCAGGCATTCCTGGAGCGGCTTCTCATCGTGCAGGCCGAGGAGGACTCCGGCGCAGAAGGCGTCTCCGGCTCCGGCGGTGCCGGCGATGTTCTTGGCGCTGAGTTTGAGAGAGCTCTGCCAGACATCCTCGCCCTTGCGCGTGCGGCAGAAGCCGCCTTCGGGGAAATGGATAACCACGAGTTCCTTCACGCCCTGCTGGAGCAGGGCCCCGGCGGCGTGGCGGACCGACACGGTGTCGAGCTTGCCATCGGCGCCACGGAGCTTGAACCCGGTGACCTTGCCGGCCTCGATCTCGTTGATGATGCAATAGTCGACGGCCTTCAGGGCGGGGCTGACGACCCGGGCGAAGCGGTCGCTGTCCTCGCTGACGACGTCGATGCTGGTCTTGAGGCCGGCGGCCTGGGCGGCGCTGAGGATCTTGGCGGCCTTGGTGCCGAACTTGGCATCGGGCGCGTCCATCGCGTCGAGGAGCAGGAGGTAACCGAGGTGGAAGATCTTGGACTTGAGCTTGGAGAAATCGATGTCAGCCCCGTTCCAGAGGGCGTTGGCCCCGCGGTAGTGGAAAAACGTGCGGCGACCCCC
The DNA here is from genome assembly GCA_038203875.1 of Verrucomicrobiota bacterium. Classification (GTDB taxonomy): domain Bacteria; phylum Verrucomicrobiota; class Verrucomicrobiia; order Limisphaerales; family CANJSG01; genus CANJSG01. Next base: position 43,444 of record JBBRDN010000001.1, on the reverse strand, counting down.
GTCCTTCTCGGTCATCACGTCGGTGAAGGACGTGGCGGCCTCGTTGGTCGTGCCGAGGTGCTTCGTGTCGATCTTGTGCTTCTTGCAGTCGGCGAGGATGACTTCGCCGTTGGCATCCTTGCCGACAAGACCGGCTCCGGTCAGAGGAAATCCGGCTCCGACCTTGGAGAGATCGACAAGCAGGTTGTAGGGCGAGCCTCCGGAGCCCTGGTGTTGCGCGCGGATGTTGGCGAGTTGTTCACGCTGGGGATAGACGTCGACGACTTTGACCTGGTCGATGATCCAGTTGCCGCCGGCAATGATGCCGCGACGTGAGGAGGCAGATTTGTTTTTCATGGAGCCGATTCGGCAACGCTAGGGTTACGTTGGGGCAAAGGCAATCCGCATGAATTGCAATCATCGACCTCTCCCGGACCCGGAGCGCCGGACCGACAGGCTCGGCCTACTTTCGTAGCAGAAACGCTTCGGCTTTTCGTTTGGGTTCGCGTTTCCCGGTCCTATCTTTCGCGGCGATGAACCGTCTCGCCCCGCTGATCTCGGCCCTCCTGCTCGTTGGCCTCGGCCTCACTACACCGGGCTGCCGAAACACGTCGCCCCCTGCCCCGTTTCCAGCGCCGGCGTTGGACGCAGCGAAGCTTCCGGAAATCGATTCCGCAATCGAATCGTTCATCACAAAGCAGCAGATGCCCGGCGCGACGTTCTGGCTGGAGCGGAACGGTTCCAACTACCACAAGGCCTACGGCACCCGCACTCTCGATCCTGCCGCCGAGGCGATGGACGAGACGACGCTCTTCGACGCCGCGTCGCTGACCAAGGTCATCGCCACCACGCCGTCGATCATGCTCCTGATCGAACAGGGCAAGGTCGAAGTCGACGCGCCGGTCTCGCGCTACATCCCCGAGTTCAAGGGCGGCGGCAAGGAGGCCATCACCGTCCGGCATCTGATGACGCACACGTCGGGCTTGATCGCCGGACTTCCCGCGACTCCGGCTTGGAGCGGCTACGACAAGGCCATCTCGCTTGCCTGCGCGCTCAAGGTGACGCATCCGCCGGGCACCTTCTTCCGCTACTCGGATCCGAACTACATCCTCGTCGGCGAGATCGTCCATCGCGTCAGCGGCAAGCCGCTGAACGAATTCGCCGCCGAGAAGGTGTTTGGTCCGCTCGGCATGAAGGACAGCGGTTATCTCCCGCTCAACCGCTTCCCGGCTTCGCGCATCGCTCCGACCGAGAAGATCGCGGGTAAGGCACTTCAGGGTGAAGTCCACGATCCCACGTCGCGCCGCATGGGCGGCGTGGCCGGACATGCCGGGCTCTTCACCACCACGGCCGACCTCGCACGCTTCGCCCGCATGATGCTGAACCTCGGTGAACTCGATGGAGTGCGGATCTTCAAGCCCGAGACCGTTCGCCTGATGACCTCCGTGCAGTCGCCCGCCGGATCGTGGAACCGTCGCGGCCTCGGCTGGGACATCGATTCGGTCTACTCACGTCCGCGCGGCACGGAGTTTCCCGTGGGCAGCTATGGCCATACCGGTTTCACCGGCTGCATCTTCTGGGTCGATCCTTTCTCCAAGACCTTCTACATCTTCCTCAGCAACCGCGTTCACCCGGACGGCAACGGCAACATCCTCCCGCTTTACGGCACGCTTGGAACATTGTCCGCGCAGTCGGTTGCCGGATTCGCCTTCGCCAAGGTCCCCGGCGCGCTCCAACCCCGCGGCCAGTCGGACACGAACAAACCAGTCCTCAACGGCATCGACGTCCTCAAGCGCGACGGCTTCGCGCCGCTCACGGGCAAGAAGGTCGCCCTGATCACCAACCACACCGGCCGCGACCGCGACGGCAATTCCACCATCGACCTGCTCTTCAACGCGCCCGGCGTGAAGCTCACGATGCTCTTCGGCCCCGAGCACGGCATCCGTGGCGAAGTCGACGAGAAGGTCGGCGACTCCATCGACCAGAAGACCGGCCTGAAGGTTTACAGCCTTTATCCCGAGAGCCCCAAGCGCCCGGCCGGAATGAGCGAGGCGAATTACACCAAGCTCGCCATGGAATCGCGCAAGCCGCGGCAGGATCTTCTCAAGCAGGTCGACGTCGTCGTCTTCGACATCCAGGACATTGGCTGCCGCTTCTACACCTACGTCTCCACCATGGGCGGCGCGATGGACGCCGCCGCGCGGGCCGGAGTTGAGATCATGGTGCTCGACCGAGTGAACCCCATCGGCGGGCGCATCGTGGAAGGCCCGGTGCAGACCCGGTTCCAGAGCTTCATCGGCTACCATACGTTGCCTGTGCGCCACGGGATGACCGTCGGAGAACTGGCTCGGATGTTCAACGAAGAGCTCGGCTACAAGTCCAAGCTCGCCGTCGTGCCAGTCGAAAATTGGACGCGCGCTCTGTGGTTCGACGAGACGAAGCTCCCATGGATCAATCCGTCGCCGAACATCCGGAAACTCGACCAGGCCGCGCTCTATCCCGGTGTCGGCCTCGTGGAGTTCAACCCGGTCTCCGTCGGCCGGGGGACGGACATGCCCTTCGAAGTCGTCGGCGCCCCGTGGATCGACGGGACCATGCTCGCCAAGGAGCTCACCGCGCTCAACCTTGCCGGAGTCAAGTTTGCCGCCACCTCCTTCACCCCGACCTCAAGCGTCCATGCCAAGAAACTCTGCCACGGAGTCACGATGACGGTGACCGACCGGGAACTCCTCCGGTCCGTCGACATCGGCATCGCGGTCGCGTCGGCGCTTGAGAAACACTATCCGAAGGAGTTCAACCTGCCGAAGTTCGAGACGCTGGTCGGAAATCCCGGGGCGACCCAGGACGTGAAGAACGGCGCGTCGCTGCCTGAATCCCATGGGCGATGGAGCGCGGCGTTGGCCTCGTTCCTTGAACGCCGCGAGCGTTATCTGATTTATCGCTGACCGTGCTGGCAGCTAATGCGGCCTTGTGTTCCGGTAATTAGTCAGTTACTTCCACCGCTTCATATGAAGAACGATACGCTCAAGAAATTCGCCGCCCTCCGAACTTCCCTCGTCAACGAAAAGCAGTCCCTCGAGAAACGGCTGTCTGAAATAAACGCCGTCCTCGGCTCCGAGACCGCCACGGTTTCGGCTCCTGCCGCCGTCGTTCGTTCCGTCGCGCCGGCCAGGGCGAAGGCCAAGGCCCCCCGGACCCGCAACGCCGTTTCCCTGAAGGAAGTGGTCAAGCAGGTGACCACCGGCAAGCCCATGACCAAGGAGGAGATCTACGCCGCCGTGAAGAAGGCGGGCTACACGTTCTCCACCACCAAGCCCTTCGCCTCCATCAACGTCGTCCTCTACACCAAGGGGCAGTTCAAGAACAACGGCGGCAAGTTCAGCCCTTCGAAGTGATTTCATCGGGACTTTCATTCCCGTGCTGGCCAAACGTGTCATCCCGTGCCTTGACGTCCACGACGGCAAGGTGACCCGCGGCGTCCAGTTCGGCCGGGCGGAAGCCGGCGAACTGAAGAACGTCGGCGACCCCGTCGAACTCGCCGTCCGCTACAACGAACAGGGCGCGGACGAGATGGTCTTCTTCGATATCACGGCGACGGCCCACGGCCGGACGTCGATGATCGAGGTCATCGAGCGCACGGCTGACCAGTGCTTCATGCCGCTCACCGTCGGCGGCGGAATCCGCGCCGTCGCCGACATGAGCCAGATGCTCCGGGCCGGGGCCGACAAGGTCAGCATCAACTCCTCCGCGCTGGCCACGCCGAATCTTATCCGCGAAGGCGCGGAGAAATTTGGCAGCCAGTGCATCGTCGTCTCGATCGATGCCAAACGCGTGTCATCCGAGTCTTGGCGCGTCTTCTCGCACGGCGGCCGCAAGGACACCGGCATGGACGCGCTGGAATGGGCGAAGCAGGCCGTCGCGCTCGGCGCGGGCGAGATCGTGCTGAATAGCATCGACGGCGACGGCACGAGGAAGGGGTTCGACCTCGTCATCACGCGGCGCGTCAGCGAATCCGTCGGTGTCCCCGTCGTGGCGAGCGGCGGGGCCGGTTCGCTGGAACACATGGCTGAAGTCCTCCTCGAAGGCCGGGCCGACGCCGTTTTGGCGGCGAGCATCTTCCACTACGGCGAATTCACCGTGGGCGATGTGAAGAGGCATCTCGCGTCGCGCGGATTGCCGGTCCGTCTATGAGCGACCTGACCCAGAGCCGCTGGTTTCCCATCGTCCTGCTCACCGTCTCCAACGTCTTCATGACGTTCGCCTGGTATGGACACCTCAAGCACAAGGACCAGCCCATCTTGAAGGCCATCGTCGTCAGCTGGGGCATCGCCTTCTTCGAATATGTCGTCATGGTTCCGGCCAATCGCTGGGGAAACAATGTCTACTCGGCCACGCAGCTCAAGATCATCCAGGAGGTCATTACGCTGACGGTCTTCGCCGTGTTCGCCGTGAATTATCTCGGCGAAACACTCCGCTGGAACCACCTCGCCGCCTTTCTCTGCATCCTTGCCGCCGTCGCCTTCACGTTCCTGCCGAAGCAATGACGAGTCTCATGGGTAACGGTGCTGATGAACGTAGGGCGGGCTTCCAGCCTGCCCCGTCCTGACTGGGGTTCCATCGTTCACACCCGTCGTCCGATCCGATCGCACTGTCAGGCATTCGCAAAGAGACCTCCATGGGCAGGCAGGATGCCCGCCCTACTTTGTCGCTTCGGAAAGACTGTCAATCGCGGTAGCCCGTCGGATTCTTCACGTGCCAGTCCCACGCCGTGCGGACGATGTCCTCGAGCGTGGGATACTTCGGTTTCCAACCCAGTTCCGTGAACGCCTTGTTGGCGGCGGCCACGAGCCGCGGCGGATCGCCGGGACGGCGCGGCTTCTCGATCGCGGGGATGCTCTTTCCCGTGATCTTCTCGCACATCTGGATCACTTCACGGACGCTGTAGCCGTCGCCGTTGCCGAGGTTGAAGAAGCCCGTCGTGCCGGCTTTGAGCGCGAGCAGATGGGCCTGCGCGAGGTCGACGATGTGGATGTAGTCGCGCACGCAGGTGCCGTCGGGCGTGGGATAATCCGTGCCGAAGATCTGGCATTCCTTGGCCTGGCCGAGCGCCACCTTGAGCACGTTGGGAATGAGGTGCGACTCGACACGATGATTCTCGCCGAAACGCTCGCTGGCCCCGGCGGCGTTGAAGTAGCGGAAGGCGACGAACTCCAACCCGTGGATCTGGTGATACCACTGGAGGATCTTCTCGAACATCAGCTTGGACTCGCCGTAGGGATTCACCGGCTTCTGCGTCGTGGTCTCGTCGATGGGCACACGGTCCGGCGTGCCGAAGGTCGCGCAGGTCGAGCTGAAGACGAACTTCTTCACCCCGTTCTGCTGGGCGGCGTCGATGAGGTTCAATCCGCCGGCCACATTGTTCCGGAAATACTTCGACGGATTGATCATCGACTCGCCCACGAGCGCGTTGGCGGCGAAGTGGACGACGGCCTCGGGCGCGGCGGCCTTCACGGCGGCGAAGATGTGTTCCCGCTCGTTGAAGTCGCCCTGGACGAAGGCCGCGCGCGGATCGACGGCGGAGCGGTGTCCCTCGGTGAGGTTGTCGTAGACCGTGACTTGGTGGCCGGCGTTGAGCGCCTCCTCGACGAAGACGGACCCGATGTATCCAGCACCACCCGTGACGAAGATCTTCATGAGCTGAAAAACTAGGGGACTAGCTGCGTGCCCCACAATCCGTTTGTCATCGCCGTTTCAAGCGTCACTTCTCCGTCGGCTTCACTTCGCCGCTGGTGATAGGCTTCATGGTGAGCGGATCGCGCAGGGGCAGCTCGCTGACGGACCCGCGGCCGATTTCCTTGAGCGAAGCCTTGTGGGTCGGGTGGCCCTTGAGCACCTCGTCCTTCTGGCCAACGACGAGGACGACGAGGTTGTTCGTGTTGAGGATGCGCTGTGCGGCGCGCTGCACGTCGGCCTTGGTCACGGCGTTGAGGCGGTCGCGGTAGGTCTTCCAGAAATCGGGATGTTTGGCGAAGCGGCCGGTGAATTCGTCATCGGCAAAGGTCCCGGCCACCGCCGACTTGCTGGCGAAGGTGCGCGGGAAGACCTCGGTGAAATACTTCTTCGTGGAGTTCAGCTCCTCGTCGCTCACGGGCTGGTTCCGCACCGTGGCCAATTCCTCGAGGATGATCGCCGTTGCGTAGGCGACGGTGGGGGACTTGCTCTGGAACGAGGCCGTGACGGCGAGCGGGTAGTCCAGGCCGCCGGGCACGCTCGAGCCGGCCGAGTAGGCCAACCCTTCGTCGGAACGGATACGCGTCATCAACCGCGAGGTGAATCCGCCGCCGCCAAGGATGTAGTTCATGAGGCGTGCGGGCATGAAGTCGGGATCCTCGCGCAGGATGCCGGGCAGCATGACGGTCACGCGGCCTTGGTTGACGTCCTTGTTCACCATGTAGACCCCGGGCGAGGCCATCTGGGTGTCGGTTGGAACGGCGGGCGGCTTGTCGCCCTGCCACGGCCAGTCGCCGAGGAGCTTCTCCAACCGCGCAACCATGGCCTCCCGTTCGAAGTCGCCGCTGACGGCGATGGTGAAGTTGGCGGGATGGAACCAGCGCTTGTGGAACGCCTCGATGTCGACGCGGGTGACGGCCTCGACGGAAGCGGCGGTGGTCTGGCGGTTGGCCCAGAACTTTTCCCCGTAGGCGAGGAACGACGCCTCGCGGTCCTCGATGGCTTCGGACTCGTCGTTGCGCTGCTTCATCGACTGCACCATCTGCTGCTTGCGGAGGGCGAGCTTGTCGTCCTGGAAGCGTGGCTGGGTCAGGACTTCACGGAGGATGGACAGGCCCTCGTCGAGGTCCTTGGAGAGGAGGTTGAGGGAAACGCTGCCGCGGGTTTCACCGACGGACGAACCGAGTTGGGCCGCAAGGAAGGCGAGGCGTTCTTCAAGTTCTTCGGCCTTCTTCGATGCCGTGCCGCCGCGGGCGATGAGATGGCCGGTGAGTTCTTCGAGGCCTTCCTTGCCCTCGGGCACGACGTAGCCGCCGGTGCGGACGGTGATGGAGATGCTGACCAACGGCAGTTCGCGGTCCGGCACGACGTAAGCCACCGGGCCGGCCTTGAGCTGCACGCGGTAGTCGTCCGGGTTCGGCGGCGTGAAGGTGAGCGAGGGGAACTTCAGCTTCTCCGGACGATCCGGGATGTCGGCGGCAAACGAGGAACTGACGGCGAGGAAACCAAGCAGGGCCGCATTGAGAAGAGGCTTCATGGTGATTCGGGAAGTCATGTGGGCTGGGTTCACTTGGCGGCTTTCAACTCGTCGATGCGGGCCTGGAGCTTCTTCAGCATGATCGTGACGAAGGGTTTGGTCTTGTCGTTGGCCGACTTGAGTCGGCCCTCGAACTGCGCCTTCTGCGCTTCAAGCTGGGCGACATCCTTCACGGTGGCGATCGCGTTCATGAACTGCTTCACGACAGGCTTCTGCTGCGGCTCGAGTCCGGTCAGATCGGCATCCTCGTCGACCTTGGTGCCGGCCTTGCGGGTGTAGATGGCGACGGTGCGGTTTTCCTTGATCAAGTAGGTCGCGGCGACGCGTTTCACGTCGGCGGCCGTGACGGCCTGGAGCTTCTTTCCGGCTTCGTTGATTTCGACCCAGGAGCCACGGCCTTCGTTGAAGATGAGCTGGTAGAGGATCGGCATGTTGCCGGAGAGCTTCCGGTATTCGCCGGCGGCGAACTGGTTCTTCACCTTCTGCAGCTCGATGTCGGGGACCTCATCCGTCTTCAGCTTCTCCAGCTCGGCGTAGAGCGCGGTCTCGACTTCCTCGGGGGTCTTCCTCTCGGACGCTTCGCCGCCGACGTTGAAGATGCCGGCCCACTTCTGCGACTGCTGCTGGCCGTAGGCCTCGGTCGCCACCTTGGACCCGACGACGAGTCCCTTGTAGAGGCGGCCGGTGCGGCCGGAAAGGAGCTGTGAAAGAACCTGAAGCGCGTAGGAGTCCCTGTGCCGGAATGGAACCGTGTGCCAGACGATGTCGACCTGCGGATTGGTTTCCGCCTCGGCATACATGCGTTTCTCGGTGAGCTGTTTCACCTCCCACGTGATCACGTCGGGCGCGGGCTGCGCACCGCGTGGAATGCGTCCGAGGTATTTCTCGGCCATGGCGAGCGCCGTGTCGGTCTCGAAGTTGCCGACCAAAATCGCGGTCAAGTTCTGCGGCTGGTAATACAGCCCGTAGAATTCATCGGCGTCCTTCTTCGAGATGGCCGGAATGTCCGAAGGCCAGCCGATGACCGGCCAGCCGTAGGGATGCGACTCCCAAACCATCGAGTTGAAGCTCTCGGCGAACTTTCCGAGCGGCGTGGACTCGACGCGCATCCGGCGTTCTTCGAAGACGACGTCGCGCTCGGCGTAGAACTCCCGGAAGACCGGCCGCAGCAGCCGTTCGGATTCCATCCAGCACCACAGCTCCAGCTTGTTCGCCGGCACCACGATGAAGTAGCCTGTCAGATCCTCGGTGGTGAAGGCGTTCATGCCGGACGCGCCCTGGCCGCTGTAGATGCGGTCAAATTCGTTCTTCACGAGGATGTCGCGCTGGGCCTGGATGAGTTTCTTGAAGTCCGCCTCCAGCTCGCGCCAACGCGGCGTCATGTTCTCATATTTCGCCGGATCATCGACGTCGCCGCGGCGCCAAGCGGCGCGGACCTTGGCCTCCTCGGCGCGCATGAGGTCCCGGACGCGTTCCTGTTCCGCCATGACCTCGGCGTCCTTCTTGCCGTCCTTGGTGCCGATGGTGGGCGTGCCCTTGAACATCATGTGCTCGAAGAGATGCGCGATGCCGGTGATGCCGGGACGTTCGTTTGCGCTGCCGACGTGCGCCACCCAGCCGGCGGCGATGGTCGGATCGCCCTCGCGTTTCACGAGGAGGATCTTCATCCCGTTCGAGAGCGTGTGCTCCTTCACGGGCAGCTCCTGCGCGACGACGGGAAGCAGGGAGAAGCAGGCGACGGCCAGGCTGGCCAACCAGCGCGCCGGACGGACCGGGGAAAGCAGCGGACGATTCACGGACGGAAAGTGGCAGGCGGACACAAAGCGTCAACCGCCCGAAATGGCGGCCTCAGGGAGCGATGGACCTGGAGGATACGCCCTACCTGCGTCAGAGCACGCCGCGGCAGTTCTTCGCGCCGCAGCCGCACTTCATTCCGCCGGCATGGGGCGTAACGCCATAGTCGACCGTCAGTTCAATTCCCTCCGCGATGGAGCCAAGGCTGTAGACTTCGAGGCGGCGGTTGAAGATGCGGAGGTAGCAGTTGGGTTCGCAAGAGTGGTTCAGGTGCTTGAACGGCCCGCCGTCCGAACAGTCGAGCGCCCATTCCTCATCCAGCTCCACGAAGTAGATCTTGGGTGCATGGGCGATGGACTGGCGCGCTCCGGGGAGTTTCACCAACTGGCCGGTGATCTCACCCAACTTGCGTCGGCCGGGCAGCGGCGCGGCGGCGAAGATGCCGCGGCCGTTGATCCGACTGGAGCCCACTCGGACGGCATCGGCGGGAATGGAGGTCTTCGGCCGGGGCATGTTCTTCGGGGGGCTCAATCGAGGATCGTCTTGTCGACCATGACGTCGCAGTCGAGGAAGACCTTCTTGCCGAAGTGATGTTCGAGTTCCTTCCGCGAATCGGAGTTGAGCTGGCGGATGCGCTGGCCGCCGGCGCCGATGACCATGGCCTTGTAGCGGTCGCTGGCCACGAGGATGGTCGCGAGGACGGCGATGAGCGGTTCGCCCAGCTTGGTTTTCCGTTCCTCGATGGAACCGATCTCGACGCGGGTGCGATAGGGGATCTCGTCGCCCATCTGCAGGTAGATCTGTTCACGGATAAGTTCACCGGCGGCGAATTCGCGGGAGGTGTTGGTGACCTCGTCCTCGGGATAAAGCGCCTGGCCGACGGGCATGGACTTCATCAACGCGGCCACCAGTTCTTCGAGGCCGTGGCCGTTGATGGCGGAGACTTCGATGATGGCCTTGTAGCCGGTGGCACGAGCGCGCCACGCGGCGGACGCAGGACGGACCTCCAAGTCGGATTTGCTCAGGCAAAGAATCTTGGCCTGGGGAACATTCGCGAGAACGGCGACGACCATCTCCTCTTCTTCGCCGATCTCCTTGGTCGGATCGACGACGTGCAGGATGGCGTCGATGCCGTCGAGAGCCCGCCGCGCGCGCTGGTGGAGCTTGTCGACGAGGGCGCTGGCGTGGGTCTTGAAGAAGCCGGGGGTGTCGACGAAGACGATCTGGCCCTCGGGCCGGTGGACGACGCCCTGGACGGCTTCGCGCGTGGTCTGGGGCTTGGGCGTGACGATCGAGACCTTGCGGCCGACGAGCGCGTTCACGAGGGTGGATTTGCCTGCGTTAGTGCGGCCGAGCACGGCGACCATGCCGGCGCGAAAGGTTGGATTGGATTCCGGAGTGTTGGACATCGAAGGGGTGAGCCTAACCTGATCGGCCGGTCGCTGGGAAGGAGTGCTCGAAGCTGATTATCGCGATGGCCGGGCGGTAAATGGGTCTTGTCTGCCAGGGTCACGGGCGTTTCGCTCGCAGCCCACATACCATGAGACGCTTCCTCCTTCTGCTGCTCTGCGCCCATTTCGTTGCGACGACGTTCGCGGCGGACTTGAAACCGGCCACAGGCCAGACGGGGCGCTTCCTCTACGTCGCCGAGCCCGGGATCAGGAACTACCTCGAACTCGGCGGACATGGCGTGCTGGTTTTCGACATCGACCACGGGCACAAGTTCGTCCGCCGCATCGCCGCGCGTGGGCTGGATGAAAAGGGGCAGCCGTTGAACGTGAAGGGCGTCTGCGCCAGCGCGACCACGGGCCGTCTCTACGTCAGCACGCTCAAGACGCTGACGTGCTTCGACCTGACGACGGACGCGGTGCTCTGGGAAAAATCCTACGAAGGCGGCTGCGACCGGATGTCGATCACGCCGGATGGGAAGACGATCTACCTGCCGTCGTTGGAAGGTCCTCACTGGCACGTCGTCAATGCCTTCGACGGGACCGTGATCACCAAGCTCGTTCCGGATTCGGGCGCCCACAACACCATCGTCGGGCTCGATGGATCGAAGGCCTACTTGGCGGGTCTGAAGTCCCCTTTGCTCCGCGTTGCCGATGTCGCCACGCATAAACTCGCCCGCGACATCGGGCCCTTCAGCGCGCCGGTTCGGCCGTTCACCGTGAACGGGGCGCAGACGCTGGCCTTCGTGAATGTGAACGACCTGCTCGGCTTCGAGATCGGCGATGTGCGCTCCGGCAAGATGCTGCATCGGGTGGAGGTCACGGGATTCCAGAAGGGGCCTGTCAAACGCCACGGCTGCCCGAGCCACGGCATCGGCCTGACGCCGGATGAAAAGGAACTCTGGCTGGCGGACGGCGCCAACCAGTGCATGCACATCTTCGACGCGACCGTCATGCCGCCGAAGCAGGTCGCCACGATCCAGGTCCGGGACCAGCCGGGCTGGATCACCTTCTCGCTCGACGGGAAGCTCGCCTACCCGTCGACCGGCGAGGTCTTCGACGTGGCGTCCCGCAAGATCATCGTGGCGCTCAAGGACGAGCTGGGCCGCGAAGTGCACAGCGAAAAGCTCATCGAAATTCACTTCGCCGGCGGAAAGCCTGTTCTGAACGGAGACCAGTTCGGGCTCGGCCGCGTCATGTCCCGCTGAATTTCAGCGAACCCAAAACCGTCTTCCTTGCGCACGGTCCTATTTCGGCAACCTTCACCTCCATCATGAAATCCTCGCTCAAATCTCTCACCGCATCCCTGCTCTTCGGAGCTTTGGCCATCGGCAGCGGCATCGCGGCCGACTGGCCCCAATGGCGCGGCCCCAACCGCGACGACCATTCGCCCGACAAAGGCCTGCTCAAGAAGTGGCCGGAAGGCGGTCCCAAACGCCTCTGGCTTTTCGAGGGAGCAGGGCTTGGCTACGCCGGCTACTCGATTGTCGGCAACCAGCTCTTCACCCTCGGCCTCCGGGGTGAGCAGGAGTTCCTCATCGCGGTGGACGTCACCAAAGGGACCGAACTCTGGTCTACGCCGTTTGGGGCCAAGTTGAAAAATGATTGGGGTGATGGACCGCGCGGCACTCCCACAGTGCACAACGGCCTCGTCTACGCCATCAGCGGCCAGGGAAACCTTATCTGCTCCCAGCCCAAGGACGGCAAGATGGTCTGGCAGAAGTCCCTCGTCGACGATCTCGGAGGCAAGGTTCCCGTTTGGGGCTACACCGAATCGCCGTTGATTTCCGGCAACAACATCATCTGCACGCCGGGCGGCCCGAACGGCACGATGGCAGCGTTGGACAAGAAGACAGGAGCCATCGCCTGGCAATCGACCGATCTCACGGACGCGGCCCACTATTCCTCCCCGATCCTTTTCACCTTCGGCGGCAAACCGCAGATCGTGCAGTTGGTGGAGAAGAAATTCTTCGGAGTCGATCCCGCCACCGGCAAGGTGCTGTGGAGGTCTGAATTCCCCTTTGGCCGAACCGCCGTCATTCCGACGGCGATCGCCGTGGACGACATGGTCTACGTCACGGCCGGCTATGGAGCCGGTTGCAAGGCGGTCAAGCTGGGTTCCGACGGCTCTGTCACCACGGTCTACGAGAACAAGGTCATGAAGAACCACCACGGCGGCGTGGTCCTGGTCGACGGCAACGTCTACGGCCATTCTGACGGCTATGCTTGGGTCAGCCAGAACCTGAAGACCGGCGAGGAAGTCTGGAACAGCAAGTCTCTCCGCAAAGGTGCCACTCACTTCGCAGACGGCATGCTCTATTGTCTCGAAGAAGACACTGGAACGGTTGTCTTGGCCGAAGCGTCTCCCAAGGGTTGGGCGGAGCACGGGCGTTTCAAGCTGGATCCCCAAACCAAGCAGCGCAGCAACAGGGGGAAAATCTGGACCCACCCCGTCGTCGTCAACGGCAAGCTCTTCCTGCGCGATCAGGAACTGCTCTTCTGCTTCGATGTGAAGGGTAATTGAGCCTCCAAGTCCCCACCTGAAACACAAAGGGCAGGCGACAACGCCTGCCCTTTTGCATTATCGAAATGAACCGGACAGATCAGGCCTTCACCGTGATCTTCGCCCAGGCGATGCCGATCTTCATGGCGTGCGCGCCGAGAGCCCGCTCGTGTTCGATCAGAACGGCCCGGACAACGGCCGAGTCGTCCGCATGGCCGAACTCGGGGATGGAGTTGGGGATTAAATCCATCTGACGATGGGCATAGACCAGCGCGAAGGCCGACGCAGCGGCGGTCACATACGGAATATCCTCCCCCGCGCCGTCGGCGAAGTCCTCGACCACGTCGGCCAGGAATTCCAACTGCTCAACCAAGTGCGGAAACTTGGGCGCGTTGATCTGCGCGAACTCCAGCTTCAGCAGCGGAAGCTTGCGGTGGATGCCCTTGAGGACCTTCGGAGTGATCTGTGCCGCGCCGTGGTGGACGAACTTTGCAATCTCAGCCATGTGCGCAGCATGGGAAACCTTCCGCCGGATGACAAGCAGGGCATGGTGAATTTCCACACACCCAAATTCCCCGCCAGCACGGACAATTGATTCTCGGAACTGCTGCCTGATACCAAGGCACTTGCCGCCCTTGTGAAAATTTTCACAAGAGGCTCCTTGACCAAAGTCGGACCATGCAGGATACATCTCGCAGGTTACGGCATAGCTATCAGAGAATGTGCCATCGCTCTTTGGCCGCTCATCAAATTTCCGAAGGTCGGGTGTTCAACCAATCTTCGGAACCTCCCCGTAATCCTACTTGAACTCGAAACTCCCCGGGCCTTTCGGACTTCCCCAGTCTGTCTGGCCCGGTTTTGTTTTCCCCTACTTCCCCCGTCTCGAATAGCGTTCGCTGCAACCCGTCCCACTTTGCCATGCTGTCCGCTCTCCTGCTTCGAACCGTTGCCGCCCTGATCCTGGGAACGACTCTCGCCTGTGCAGCGACGGATCCATTCGCCGACATGGTCAGGGCGACTGAACCCGCAAACCCGCCTGAACAAAGGGCCAAGTTCAAGCTGCCGCCCGGCTTCGACATCCAGCTCGTGGCCGCTGAACCCGACATCAACAAGCCGATGAACCTCGCCTTCGATGCCGCTGGCCGCCTCTGGGCGACTACCAGCATCGAGTATCCATGGGCCGCTCCGACGAATCGCCCCGGCCGCGACCGGCTGATGATCTTCGAAGACTTCGGTCCCGATGGCCGGGCGCGCAAGGTGACCCAGTTCGCCGATGGGCTGAACATCCCCATCGGCATCTATCCGTTCCGCACGGACGACAGACATTGGAAAGCCGTCGTCTGGAGCATCCCCTACATCTGGCTAATGGAGGACACCGACGGCGATGGCAGGGCCGACAAACGCACCCCGCTCTACGGTCCGTTCGATGTCACCCGCGACACCCACGGCAACCAGGCCTCGTTCCGGCGGGGTTTCGACGGCTGGATCTACGCGACGCACGGCTTCAACAACGATTCCTGGATCACCAACCGCGACGGCTCCGTCGTCCACCTGAACTCAGGCAACACCTACCGCTTCCGGCCCGACGGCTCCAAGCTGGAGCACCACACCCACGGCCAGGTGAACCCCTTCGGCCTCACTTTCGATCCACGTGGCAATCTCTACTCCAGCGACTGCCACAGCGCGCCGCTCTACCAGCTTCTCGCCGGCGGTTATTATCCAAGCTTCGGCAAGCCGCATGACGGCCTCGGCTTCGCGCCCGTCATGATCGAGCACGCCCATGGCAGCACGGCCATCGATGGCGCGTTCTATTACGCAGACAACCTCTGGCCCGCCGAATACCAGGACACGTTTTTCATCGGCAACGTCATGACCAGCCGGTTGAACCGGGACAAGATCACCTTCATTGGCTCCACGCCCAAGGCCGTCGAGCAGCCTGATTTCCTCACTACGACCGACCCGTGGTTCCGACCCGTGGACAACATCCTCGGTCCTGACGGCGCGCTCTACGTGGCTGACTTCTACAACCGCATCATCGGCCACTACGAAGTGCCGCTGACCCATCCCGGGCGCGACCGCGAGCGCGGCCGCATCTGGCGCGTGGTCTACAAAGGCGAGAATGGTTCAACCC
Source organism: Verrucomicrobiota bacterium (assembly GCA_038203875.1). Classification (GTDB taxonomy): domain Bacteria; phylum Verrucomicrobiota; class Verrucomicrobiia; order Limisphaerales; family CANJSG01; genus CANJSG01. Next base: position 28,322 of record JBBRDN010000001.1, on the reverse strand, counting down.
AGCTGCGTCCGGCCAAGCTAGCCGAATCACTGCCCGATCTCGTGAAAGAACTCGGGTCGCCAAATCTCCCGCGTCGCCTGCTCGCCATGTCGGAGATAGAAGACCGCTTCGGTGCCAAGGCATCCGCCTCTGTCGAAACTGATACCTCGAATCAAGACAACTCGCTCCGTCTGATCCATTCGCTCTGGCTGCTTCATCGGCTGAACCCGCCCTCGCCGAACAGCGGACCCACCCCTGCGGCCCTGCTCGAAGCCTCGAAGTCCACCGATCCGCTTGTCCGCATCCACAGCCAACGCGTCGCGGCGGACATGCTGCAGCAGGACCGGTCGCCCGGAATGACGAAGCACACCGACTACGTTCAAGCCGCCCACGCCGTCGCGCTCTCCGGTTTGACCGACAAGGACGCCCTGGTCCGACGTTGCGCCGCCGAAGCCCTTGGCAACTTCCCCGGCGTCAGCGTGCTGAAACCCCTCGTCGAAACCCTCGCCACCACCGACCGCGCCGACACCCACCTCGTCTATGTCCTGCGAAAAGCCATCCGCGACACGCTCACGCTTTCCGGTTCTTTTGACGCACTGGCCAAGTTGTCGGAACAACAGCGCGCCCTCATCGCCGACATCATTCCCGCCGTCCCGTCCGCCGATGCCGCCCGTTATATCCTGGCCGAACTTCCGAGACTTGGAACCGATTCCACCAAAGTCAGCGCATTGCTCCAACACGCCGCCCGGCATGGCGACGCCTCGAGCGCAGGGACCATCGCCGCGTTCGCCCGCGAGAAGTTCGCGGCCGATCCGACCATGCAGCTCGCGTTGTTGAAGTCCGTCCAGTCCGGCCTCGGCCAACGCGGCGCGTCCACACCCGAAGCCGTCGTCGATTGGGGCCGCACGCTCGCGGGCCAGCTTGTAGACTCGCTCGCCACGGCCTCAGCCGAATGGCAGGCCGTCCCCCTTGCCGGTGCCGAGACCGCCATCCCGTGGATCTTCCAGGACCGGAAATGCGCCGACGGCCAATCAGCCCAGCTCATCAGCTCCTTGGCGCCGGGAGGTGAAGCGCTCACGGGCATCCTTCGCAGCAGGTCGTTCTCTCTTCCCGCCAAACTTTCCTTCTACCTCTGCGGCCACGACGGACAACCCGACCAACCCGCGAAGGGCGTGAACAAAGTCGTGCTCAAGTCCGCCGACGGCCATGTGCTCCGCGAAGCCAAACCACCCCGCAATGACGTTGCCCGCATGATCGAGTGGACTTTTTCCGCCGATGAAGTTGGCAAATCCGCCGTGCTCGAAGTCGTCGATGGCGATACCGGCAGCGCCTATGCTTGGCTGGCCATCGGCCGCATCGAACCAGCGGTCATCGGCTTGCCCGCTGTCGCCCCGCGCGACGTGGCCGACCGCGCCCTCGACGTCGTGCAACTCGCCTCCGCATTCCCGAGTCCGGCGCTCGTCGGCAAACTGCGTCCGCTGGACGACGGCCGCTTCGGCACCAAAGCCCAGGCCGCGCTGCTGCGGTTTCTCCTGGGCCAGGACGCATCCTACGCCGACAATCTGGCCGCCCGCCTCCAGCCTGGGGCGTCCGGCGTGGAAGACATCGCCACAGCGTTGTCTGAAGCCGATCAACCGAAAGCGCGTGCGTCCGTTGTCGCATTTCTCGGGTCCGCTCCAAGTCGTTTGCAGAAGCAGATCGCCTCCACGTTATCGGGTTCACGCAGCGGTGCCGAAGCGCTCCTCCAAGGCATCGCCGGCGGCAAGGTCACCGCCCATGTCCTCACCGACACCAGGCTTGTCGAGCGCCTCCGCGCCTCCAAACCGGACAACTTTGAAACCCGTTTGGCCGCGCTGACCAAGGATCTTCCCCCTGCCAATGGAGAACGCCAGAAGCTCATCGACGCCCGCAGGGCCGGGTTCAAAGCCTCTTCTGTGGACCTCGCCCGAGGCCAGGAGCTCTACCAACTCAACTGCGCCGCGTGCCATCGCATCGATGGTGTCGGTGGACTCGTCGCCCCGCAGCTCGACGGAGTGGGAAGCCGCGGGCTCGAACGCCTCTGCGAGGACATCCTCGATCCAAGCCGCAACGTCGACCATGCGTTCCAACCGACTATCCTCACGTTGAAGGACGACGAGATTGTCAGCGGTCTTTTCCGGCGCGAAGAGGGTGCCATGTTGATCCTCGCCGACGCGGCCGGCGCCGAGATAAAGGTGCAGAAATCGCAGGTCAAGGACCGCGTAGAATCGAAGGCCTCCCTCATGCCCGACAACTTCGGCGAACTCCTCAAGCCCGACGATTTCAACCACCTGGTCGGTTGGCTGCTGTCGAAACGGGGCCAGAAGTAGGAAGGCCTTGGCGTTGACCTAACGGCCCGCCCGCCGCTCAGTTTGCGCCGTTCCGATGTATCTGCTGCTGCCTTTTCTCGCCGCGATCTCCTTCGCGCTGGGGTCGCTCATCTACAAGCGCGCCTATGCCGAAGGCGCGGGCGTCGTCCATGCGGTGGTGGTGAACAACGTCGTGCTCGGGCTCCTGTTCCTTCCGTTGATCTTCGTCGATTCCAAGCCGGTGCCATGGGAACTCTGGTATCTGCCCGTGATCGCGGCCGTGCCGTTTGCCCTGGGGCATTTGATGAACGTCGCCTCCCTCCGCGTGGGCGATGTATCCGTTGCGACGGCGCTCCTGGGTTCCAAGGTGACCTTCGTCGCGCTGATCCTGTGGATTGTCTTCCGCGAACCGTTGACCGTTTCTCAATGGGCCGCCGCCGGCCTGACGACCGCCGGCGTGCTGGTGATGGGCTTCACCGATCTTCGCCCCGGCCGGAGCCTCGGTCTCACGACGGCGCTGGCGCTGGGCTGCGCGGGCGCCTTTGCGTTGACGGACGTGCTGATCCAGATGTGGGCCTCACGCTTCGGCGTCTGGAACTTCCTCGCGCTCCTTTTCACGTCGATGGGTTTGTTTTCGCTGGTGGGCCTGGCGTTCTTCGGGCGTTCCGGACTGCGCGCTCCTGCGGCGGCTTGGAAGTGGCTCGGCTTCGGAGTCGGGATGTCCGGCATCCAGGCGATCCTCATCACGGGAAGCATCGGCATCTGGAAGGACGCCGCGGGAGCCAACGTGGTCTACTCCACGCGCGGCCTGCTCAGCATCGCCTTCGTCTGGTTCATCGGCCACCGCCTCAAGAACACCGAACGCCATGCCGCCGGTGGCCGGGCGATGCTTCAGCGAACCATCGGCGGCGTCCTCATCCTCGCCGCGGTCTTCCTCACCGCGAAGGGCACCAAGCACTGAAGACGAAGTTGGGCCGTGGTCAGTCCGCTTTCGGCGCGAACTGCTTTGGCTGCGGTTTGTCTTTGCCGGAGAGCTTCAGGACAAACATTGCCGCGAGGAGATGCGGGATGCCGAAGCCAAGACCCACCACGAGGTTCGCCACACGCCACGAGACATCGACCGGTCCGGCGTGGCCCAAAGTGGCCGCACCCGCACCGAGCACCAGCATCATCCAGCCGAGCCACGCGACGCCTCCCGGCAGGAAAGCCGCGTTCGCCAGCCAACCGCACCCGAGAAGCATCATCCAAAGGCCTGACAGGACAATCATGCCGGCCGCGTTGAACGGTCCACGCGACACGAACCACCCGAAGAACAGTCCCACCAGCATCACGGGCACCATCGCGGCCACCGAACGCCGGAACATCGGCGACAGTGCGGTCGCGCTGCTGCGGAACACCGGCAGGCGAGAAATCGTCAACACCGTCGTGAACAAGCTTGCCCCGAGCAGCAGCCAGAAGGATCCAAACTTGGGCGCGGTCTCGACCTTGAGCGACGCCGCTGCAAAGCCCGCCGCGAGACCGGCAAACCCGGCGATGACGAGCGCGGCGACGAGGGCGCGTTGACGGCGCCGCGAGGCGGACTGGGTGGAATCTTCCATCGCGGCGACTTTGCGGAACCGTTTCTTAGGGTCAAGGAGCGGCAAGTCTTGGCGGGCCCGGGATCGGCCGCTAGCGTCCCGCCCCATGGCCGAGGCGCATGCTCCGCAAAACCGCCCGAAGAAGGGCGCCCACACCGCGATCATCTGGGGACTCGTCGTCGGAGCCGTCGGAGGGCTTCTGGCCAACAGGATCCTCGGCGGCGATCATCCCCACGTCCGGTGGACGATCGAGAACGTCACCGAACCCGCCGGCACCCTTTTCCTCCGGCTGCTCCTGCTGACGGTCATTCCGCTCGTCTTCTCCTCGCTCATCGTCGGCGTCGCGGGCTTCGGCGACGTGCGCAAGCTGGGCCGCGTGGGCATCCGGTGCCTGGCCTACTGCGCGATCATCTCCGCGATCTCCGTCGCCATCGGCATCCTGGCGACGAACGTCATCCAGCCGGGCAAACGCATCAGCGACGACGTGAAAAAGGAACTGCAGGCCAAGTTCGCCGGCGACGCCGAGAAGCGTGTGGCTGCAACGAAGCAGACAGGCCCCGTGGATTCGCCCGCCATGCAGGTCGTGAAGACGTTCATCCCCACGAACCCCCTCGCCTCCGTCGCGACTGAGACGCCGAATCTGCTTCACCTGATGATCTTCACCCTGCTGCTGGGCGGCGCGACCACGCTGCTGCCGCAGGAGAAGACGCGGGGCTTCATCGATGCGTTGGAGGGGCTCCAATCCATCTCGGCCAAGCTGATCGACATCATCATGAAGATCGCGCCCGTCGCGGTGGCCTGCTTGATCTTCACCAACACGGCGCGCTTCGGCTTCGAGCTGTTGGGCGCTCTGGCGGCCTTCATGTTCACCGTGCTCCTCGGCCTCGGTCTGCACTGCTTCGTAGTCTACTCCATCGCGGTGAAATGGCTCTCGGGCATGTCGCCGCTGGACTTCTTCCGTCGCATCAAGACGGTCATGCTGACCGCCTTCTCCACCTCGTCCTCGAACGCAACGCTTCCCACGACGCTCCGCGTGGCCGAGGAAAATCTGAAGCTGCCGAAGGACATCAGCAGCTTCGTCCTGACCGTCGGTGCGACGGCCAACCAGAACGGCACCGCGCTCTACGAGGGCGTGACGGTGCTTTTCCTCGCGCAGTTGGCCGGGGTCGACCTTTCGCTCGGCCAGCAGATCATGGTGGCATACCTCGCGATCCTCGGAAGCGTCGGCACGGCGGGCATTCCGGCGGCGTCGATCCCATTCATCATCGTGGTGCTGGGAACCATCGGCGTGGACCCCGGCCTCATCGCCATCATCCTCGGCGTGGACCGCATCCTCGACATGTGCCGAACGACGGTAAACGTCGTAGGCGACCTTACCGCCGCCACCTACGTGGCCAGGGCGGAGGGGACATGGACGCCTCCGGAGAAAGCCTGAAGTCCCAATGCTCTTCGTCGTTCTCCTTCTCGTCCTCGTCCCATGACTAGGAGCAGGACGAAGAGGAAGAGAAGGACCGAACGTCGGCGCCGAAGCGGCTTCCCCAGTGGAGCCCCTCCACCTGTGTGGTGAACTGCATGAAGTTGCTGGCAAACACGGGAAAACCTCCTTATCTCAGGACCAACGGAAAACCATCCGCTGGCCAACCGTTGTGATGGGCTGCACCGGGTGCGGCTTGGTAACAATATTAGGCGGCACTTCGCGCTATGAAACATCACTGCCCAAACTGCCAGCGAGCCCTCTACACCCGGAGGTTGCCGAAGTGCGGGTTTTGCGGAGCGCTCATTCCTGAGGAGCTTCGTTTCACGGGCGCGGAGACTGACGCACTCGAAAAGAAGACGGCAGAGTTGGAGGCGAGCCGGAAACAGAGCCAACTCGCCCAGGAGGCGACCCCGATTGATCAGCCTTCCACCATCATTCCGATCAACATTCCGTGATACATACGATGGCACCTAACCATGCGCTGAAGCGGACCCGGCCATCGCGCTCCGGTTGCAATCCACGCGTCCCGTGCGCCGGCTCGCTGAGCTTGGATCGTTAGGCGTCTTCCACTTTTTCTCTCAACCGCAAAACAAAACTCCAATAGCACCTCAATCATTATGGACACAGCAGAACTAAAACATTTCGGAGCTCCTGACGAAATTCGCGAGTTCCCGAAAGGCCGACTAGAGATCATCACGATCGGCGGCGCGACGATCGGACGGTGTATATTTGAACCAGGTTGGAGATGGGCTGAATCTCTCCAGCCTCTCGCCAAGACCAAGAGTTGTGAGGCACCTCATTTCCAGTATCACGTCTCGGGCATACTCCACATCCAGATGGATGATGGCACAGGGTTCGACTGCAAACCCGGCGATGTGTCGCTTCTGCCCTCAGGGCACGACGCTTGGACGGTTGGAGATGAAGCGGCTGTGGTCATCGATTTCCAAGGCATGATCGACTACGCCAAATCAAAGTGAACAAGACCTAGCGATGCGCTGGAGCGAATGGCGGCGTCCCGTCCGGGTTGCAAGCGGCGCGACTCGTGGCCGCCGTCGCTGAGCTTGGGCCGTTACACCACGTTTGCGCGCCCTGAGCAGCCCACTCCATAAAGCACACGGATAAAAACCCACACCACTGCAACCTCAGGGAGAGCCAAAATGAACGCCAAGGACATTGTCGCCGAACTCACGAAAGCAGCCAACGCCCATGCCAAAAAGAACTGGGTGAACAACGGCGGTGCCAAGGAGCCGTGCCTCGGCATGAAGGTCGAGGACCTGAAGAAGATCCAGAAACGGGTGAAGAAAGACTACCAGCTCGCCCTGGATCTCTACGACACCGGAATCGCCGACGTGATGTATCTCGCCGGGCTGATCGCGGACGACGCGAAGATGACCAGGAAGGACCTTCAAAAGTGGATCGAGGGCGCCACCTGCGACTGGGTCGCCGAGTTCACGGTCCCGTGGGTGGCGTCCGCGGGCCCGCATGGCCGGGAGATGGCCTTGAAGTGGATCGAATCGAAGGACGCGACCATCGCTTCCGCCGGTTGGCAGACCTACAGCAGCATGGTCGCAATCCAGGAGGACGCGGTCCTCGACCTGGCCGAGATCAAGTCGCACCTGCAACGCGTGGCGAAGTCGATCCACCAGCAGCCTGATCGGCTCAAATACGCGATGAACAGTTTCGTCATCGCCATCGCCTGCTACGTCAAACCCCTCCACCAAGTCGCGGTCGCCACCGCCAAGGGCATCGGCAAGATCGCCGTCGAGCAGATCGGGAACTGCGGCACGATTCCGTTCGCGCCCGAACGTATCGAGAAGTTCGAAGCCCGCAGCGCGATCGGCAAGAAGCGCAAGTCGCCGAAGTGTTGATCGAACTTCGTTCGCATTGGTTGAGTTGAGCCCGCCCGACCCGTCGCGTCTCAAAGTGCGAGCCGTGCGCTCCGGAGAACGGCGGAAGACCGTCCCCAAGGCAATCCACGGCCGGCTCACGCCAATCGCGCGGCAGCTTTCCCACTGGAACGAACCCGTGTTCGCTGGAAGTGTTCGTCCCTGATGAGCAGACAGACCGCAACCACCAACGGCGCCGGCGATCTTTGCCTGGCGCGGTCCGTGGCGGATCTGATCGCCTCGGACCCGACGCTTGAAGCGGTCACCTTGAACCCGGGCGAAGGGTCCGGTGCGCTGGCCTCGTTTTCTGGGAAACCGAATTCCCAGGTCCAGGATGCGTTGTTTAAGGCGGTGGCCGCAGCCCAGGAGGCCGAGGCGGGTTGTCCGCTGGCGAGGAACGAGGGCTCGTGCGGTGATTGTCCCAAGTCCGAATTGTTCACCACCCTGCCGCAGTCCACCGCCTCCGTCACCGCCGGCAAGCTGACGGTGTCGCGCCTCACGTGTCCCACGGCCCCCTCGTTCTGGCATTGGCGAAATCTCCCGATCCCGACGTTCAAGCCCCGCGAAGTGGAGGTTCCGGATGACGACCATTCGCTCGACGAATGGAAGATCCAGCTGGCGCTCGCCCTGGGCTGCGGTGCGCTGGGCCTGCTCGGGGGCCTTGTCCTCGAAGGGCCCTGGAGTCTGGCCGCCTTCATCGGCGCCTATCTGTGCGGGGCGTGGGGACCTGCGGAGGAGGTCTGGGAGCTCCTGCGGAAGAAGGTGCTCGACGTCCATTTCCTCATGCTCGCCGTGGCTGCCGGCTGCGCGTCGATCGGCGCATGGGCGGAGGGAGCGACCCTGCTTTTCCTGTTCTCGTTTTCCGGCGCGATGGAGCACTACGCCATGGGCCGGACCCAGCGCGAGATCCGATCGCTCTTCAAGGCGGCGCCGAAGACGGCGCTGGTCATCCAACAAGACGGCTCGGAAAAGGAGTTCCCCGTAGAATCGCTGGTGAAGGACCTGATGCTCCGCATCCGGCCGGACAGCCAGTTCCCCGTCGATGCGGAGGTCACGAAAGGCCGCACCGCCGCCGACGAATCCAACCTGACCGGCGAAGCCACGCCCGTCGAAAAAACGGCCGGCGACACTGTCATGGCCGGCACGTTGAATCTCTGGGGTGCCGTGGACGTGCGTGTGCTCAGACCCGCATCGGAAAGTTCGCTGGAGAAGATCATCCGGCTCATCCGCGATTCGCAGAAGCTCAAGGCCCCGAGCCAACGCTTCACCGACCGCTTCGGCAGCGGCTACACCTTGGGCGCGCTCGGCTTTGTGGCCGTCATGTTCTTCGTCTGGTGGCTGGCGCTCGACCTGCCGCCGATCCATTCGACGGCTTCGACCAAAAGTGCGTTCTACCGGGCGATGACACTGCTGGTCGTCGCGTCGCCTTGCGCGCTCGTGCTTTCGATCCCGTCCGCCATCCTCGCGGCCATCGCATGGGGCGCGCGGCACGGCGTCCTATTTCGCGGTGGCGGCGCGGTGGAAAAGCTGGCCGAGGTGGACATTGTCGCGCTCGACAAGACGGGCACGCTCACCACAGGCGATCTCACGGTGGCTTCAGTGGGAAGTTATCCGGCCGGCCGCGAAGCCGACGTGCTCCGGTCCACGCTCGCCGTCGAAGCCCACTCGAATCATCCCCTCGCCCGCGCCATCACGCGCCACGGAAAAAAGCTCGGGATCGCCGTGCCCGAAGCGACCGAGATCACCTCCGTCGCCGGTAATGGCGTCGAAGCCAAGGTCGACGGCCAGCTCGTGCGGCTCGGCAAACACGACTGGGTTTTCGAGAACGATCCGGCTGGTCCGCCGTCCGCCGACGACAGCGATGCCGGCTTATCCGTCGTCTGGCTAAAAGCCGGGGAGCTTCGCGGCCGCGTCCTCCTGCGCGACGAAGTCCGGCCCGAGTCGAAGCCCGTCATCGAACGGCTCCGCAAAGCCGGCATCCGTTCGCTCGTGCTCACGGGCGACCGCGAATCCGCCGGGCGCCAGCTGCAGAAGCTTGTTCCCGTCGATGAAGTCCGCGCCGGCCTCCAGCCCGGGCAGAAGGTCGACGCTATCCGCGAACTGGCGCAGGCCGGCCACAAGGTCGCCATGATCGGCGACGGTGTGAACGACGCCCCCAGCCTTGCCGCCGCACATGTCGGCGTGGCCATGGGCGCACGCGGCTCCGATGCCGCCCTGGAACAGGCCGAGGTCATCCTGATGCACGACCGAATCGAGAACTTCTGGGCCGCCTACCAGCTCAGCCTTCGTGCGAAGAAGATCATCAAACAGAATCTCGTCATCTCGCTCGGCACCGTCGTCGTGCTCGCGGTGGCAGCCACGCTGGGGCCGGTCCCGCTCACCCTCGGCGTTGTCGGCCACGAGGGCAGCACCGTCATCGTCGTGCTCAACAGCCTGAGGCTTCTTTTCGGAAAACCCCCGTCAGCATCCCCCTGAAAGCTCCATCCACCGCTCTTGCCGCGATGCTGGACGCGGCCCGAAGGGAGTTCCGTGTGCTCGCGAGAAATCCCCTCGGAGAAAACGTCCAAGCCTAGCCCGCCAGGACGCAGGGCCGGCTCTTCATCCGCACCGAGAAGAACCTGTCCGGCATCGGCACCGCGAAGTGCCCCGCCGGTAACGCGGCCGGGGACAAAGGGCAACACCGCCTAGCCCTTCTTCGCCCGGGGCCATTGCACGATCAACACGCCGCCTAGGATCACCGCCATCGCCAGCAAGGTGCGCAGCGTGAACGGTTCGCCCACGAACAGCCACCCGAGCAGCACGGCGATGGCAGGGTTCACATACGCGTAGGTCGCGACTTTGGCCGCCGCCACGTGCTCCAGCAGCCACACGTAGGAGCCGAACGCGATCCAAGATCCGAAGACCACGAGATAGACCCAGGCCATCAGCGAATGGCTCGAGAGCGCGTCCCACCGCACCGACGCCGGTTCTCCCCGCAACACCGCCACCAGCGTCAACGCCGCGCCGCCGCAGACCATCTGGAGCGCGCTTCCCATCAAGGGTGAAGGTGGGCGCTCCAGTTGTTTGCCGAAAACAGAGCCGCCGGACCAACACAGGCAGCCCACCAGCAGTCCGAGGATTCCCGCGATCGGCAGTTCCGCTCCGCCCATCGAACGTCCCGTCGCGAGGATGACCACGCCGGAGAAGCCGACGAGCAGTCCGAGGATTCCCAACAACGTCGGCCGCGCTCCGCCGGGGCGCATCGCGTCGAAGAGCATGAACCAGATCGGCTGGGTGGCCACCATCAGCGCGGCGATGCCCGAGGGCACATACTGTTCCGCCCAGCACACCATGCCGTTCCCGCCCAATAGCAGCAGGGTTCCGATGATGGCCGACGATCTCCAGTGCACCGCCTTCGGCCAGGCGGCCCCGCGCATTTTCAGCCAGAGGAAGAGGCAGATGCCAGCGAAGAGGAACCGCGTCCCGGCCATCAGGAACGGCGGCATCGTCTCCACGGCCACGCGGATGGCGAGGTAGGTCGACCCCCAGATGAGGTAGACCGAGCCGAAGTGGAAGACCTCCGCTCCCCGCGTGAAGGTCCGGACCGGGTTCGCTGTGTCGTTGCTGGCGCTGCTCATGTCGTTTGGAGTGCCGTGGCGCCGACGGGAAAAAAGAAACCCGCCGGTGTTTCCGGCGGGTTTGGTGAAATCGTTTTTAGTTCGAGATCAACTACCGCCGGGGACTGCACGCTTGGCAGCCCACTTCATGGCAATGGCCATCCAAGCAGCCTGGGGTCGGCTGCATACGATGACGGAATTGGCGCGGTGGCGGTTCATGATTCTGACCGGCGGAAAATGTTGGCCTCGGCCGAGGAAGTCAACGCGGGCTTTCGACTTGGGAGAAATCTGAACCGCCAAAGGCGCGGACATGACCGGAGCATCACGAGCACTCGATGCGGAAGGGCAAGCTGTGCGGCAATAGCTCCGGCCGAGCGGCCCGGGCATTCGCCTGACAACCTGGTTCTTTCTGGGAAATCCCCCACAGCTCAGGCCCGTAGGCCGTCCTGTTTAAAGCAACCGCAAACCTGGTTCCCGCCAAGCTCCGTAGGAGCGACCTATCGAGGCCGCTCCTACGGAGCTTGGGGGGCTCTTGTTTGCCGACGTGGCTAATAAACAGGCGGCTCCGCTGGAGCCGAGCAGCCCCGCCGCATTGAGAGGCCGGGACCATCTCGTCCGCGAAGAGCGCCAAAGAACGCGAAGAGATGGACCGCAGAAGTCACGGACAAAGCAGACGCACAACGAACAACTGGAACGGTAGGGCGAAGGCTCCCGCCGAGCCTTCCAGAGGTGTTCACCTGACACGCGGTTCCTCGTGGGAAGCCTTTGGCTGACCCAAGCGTAGGGAGATGCCGCCGTAGCCTGCCTTGATTCGACAAAGATATGAGGCGGCTCGGCGGGAGCCTTCGCCCTACCGGCCTTTGGAAGTCGCCTCACGGCGTCGGCGTTCATTTTCACGCTCTGATTCGGCTCGGTAGAAGTCGATCGCCTGCTGGTTGGGGAAGAGGAAGCTCAAATACGCCTCCCACCGAGGATCGCTCTTCAAGTTGATGTATGGACGTCGATCCGGGCATTCCGTCTTGTAGAAATCCCGCAAAATCGACTCTAGGCCGGTGGAATCAGAGATGTAGATGTAATCCAATCGCTCGCTCTTGTGAGTGAAGGTTCCGGCAAAAACAGCCTTCGATTTTGAGGCGATTAACGCGAGCCGCTTGGCACTAAGTTTAGTGAGAAAGATCAATTCATCAGGAGTCGGTAGCCCGGAACTTTCTGGAGACGATTCATAGCTTACGCCTGTGACTAGAACCGTTGGGAGGCCTGGGACAGGCGCTTGAGGCTTCAGGCCGAGATCCACCACGGTTGAACCCGGGAAACCGTCGTAATCTGCAAGGTATGTCCACCACTGTTCTGATTTCATCGATTCAACAGGATTCGTTACCGGTGTGCGTTCGCAGCTTGCAGCTGCGAAAACCAGAAGCACCAGAAATGCATGTTTTATCTGCCGCACTTTGGAACGCATGACACCGTATGAAGCGTCTCGCAACCGCCAACGGTGCTACCACTCCGTCTCCACATAGTCCTTGAGGAACTTGCCCCAGAAGTGGCGGCCCGTGTTGATGCCGTCGATGATGGGATCGACGATGCGCGCCGCGCCGTCGACGATGTCGAGGGGCGGATGGAAGCGGTGCTCCTTCACCTTGCGCTCGGCGATCTGCACCGGGTCCTCGTCCGTCACCCAGCCCGTGTCCACCGCGTTCATGTGGATGCCGTCGGCGTGGTAGTCGGCGGCGGCGGTGCGCGTCATCATGTTGAGCGCGGCCTTGGCCATGTTCGTGTGCGGGTGCCGCGTGGTCTTGAACTTGCGGTAGAACTGACCTTCCACGGCGGAGACGTTGACGATGTGCTTGTCGCGTTCGGGCGTGCGCAGCATGAGCGGCTTGAGCCGGGCGTTGAGCACGAAGGGCGCGACGGCGTTGACGAGCTGGACTTCCAGCAATTCCACCGTGGGCACTTCGGCCATGAGGAAGCGCCACGAGTTCCGGTCACGCAGGTCGACCTGTTGCAGGTCCTGGTCGAGCCGACCCTCGGGGAACAAACCCTTCTGTGCTTCCAGTTCCTCCGGCAACAGCGGCACCTGCGACAGCTCTGCGGCGTGCGCGAGGCCGGCCAAAGCCGTGTTCACCCCATGGCCGCCGACGTGAGAAGGCGCAACGACTGCCGACGATGTGGACTCCGCCTCGTCACCTCGGCGGCTACCACCATCCGGCAGCAGGTTGTAGCCGCGCAGGCCTTCGTAGGCGCCGAGCAGACGGCGGGCGTCTTCCGGCAGGGTGTCGAGCGACGCCGTCTCCAGCTCCATCATGTGCTGATAGAAATCGGGCGGACGCCGCACGGTCTGGCAGGCGTTGTTGACGATGAAATCGAGTCGGTCCCGAGTGGCCAGCAGATGGCGGCAGAAGGCTTCCACGCTCGGCGTGTGGCGCAGGTCGAGGCCGAAGATCTCCAGGCGATGGCCCCATTCGGCGAAGTCCGGCTCCATCGCGTAACGCGCGGCGGAATCACGCGGGAACCGCGTCGTGACGATCAACTGGCACCCGGCCCGCAGCAGCTTGATGCCCGACTGGTAGCCGATCTTCACCCGGCCGCCGGTCAGCAGCGCGACGCGTCCGCGCAGGTCGGCGGACTCGGTGCGCTTGCGGAAGTTCAGCTCCGCGCAGGCCGGGCAGAGCTGGTCGTAGAAGTGGTGGATGACCTTGAAGTCCTGTTTGCAGATGTAGCAGTTCTGCGGCTCGACGACTTCGCGAAAGTCCGGGTTGTCCCTGATCTCGATCTGCTCGAAGCCGACGGGCGGGAGGAAATTCGGCGTGGTGAAGACGGCCTGGCTGCGAAGCTTGCGGATGCCGGTCTGCGAAAGGACCTCGTCGTCGCGGTCGCGTTTCTCGGCCTTCTGGATACGGACCTTGGCCTTCACCAGGCGGCGGCGTTCGGCGAGATCGGGGCAGTAGATCTGCCCGGCGGCCTGGAGAAAGCGCGCGCGCTCCTCCTCGGTCAATACGGCCAGGATGGCGCGGTTGCGTGCGGCCTCTTCCAGCAGTTCGACGGCGGCCTTCAGGCGCCCGCCCAGCGTTTCATCATTCATCACGGCTCAACTTCGTCGCCGCACAAAGCCGACAGCCCCGGCAGCGGCGGCGAGCATAGGCGTGGAAGCGGGTTCGTCGAGATGGGACGCCTTCGAGAATGACGAAACGCGAAGGCCAAAGGCCGAAAGAAGATCGAAGCCCAAAGCGTCGGAGCACCGACGCAGTCCAAAACCTGGCGGAAACAAAGGCCTCGTCCGAAAGTCGCTGAGCGGCTGGAAGGCGTGCGCTGCTACGCCGCTTTTATTGGCGTCCTTCGCGCCCTTCGCGGATGAACCCCTCCTCGCCGGGCGCCGAGGGTGGCCACCCGTAACCCAGCCTGCGCCGGTCAACCTTCCATCCGTTCGTCGAAGGATGGCCGGAACGTGGGCGTTCGCCGGGCTTTCGACGCCAACTCGAAGGCGTGGGCCAGGCCGATCAACTTTCCTTCGCTCCAGGCGCGGCCGAAAAAGGAGATGCCCATGGGCAGTCCGAAGATCGTTCCGGCAGGCAAGGTGATCGCCGGATAACCGGCCACGGCCGCGTAGGACGAGCTGCCGCCGAGTCCACGATCGCCGGAGAGCAGCTCGGTCGCGTGCGCGGGACCGGTCGTCGGCGCGACGATGGCGTCGAGACGATGTTTGTCCATCAGCGCGTCGATGCCGTCCTCGCGGGCCCACTTGCGGGCCTTGGCCACCGCTTCGAGGTAACGCGCCTCGGTCAACGGCCCTTTTGACTCCGCTTCGATGAGCGTCTCCTGGCCGAAGAACTTCAGCTCGCGGTCGGCGTGGCGTTCGTTGAAGGCGATCAGTTCCGCGAGCGACTTCACGGGCGCGGCATCGCCGAGCGAGGCGAAGTAGGCGTTCAAGCCGGCTTTGAACTCATAGAGCATCAACTGATATTCCGCGTCTCCCAACGCCGTGCGCGCGGGCAGGCTGGCGGGATCGACAAGTTCGGCGCCCTGGTCGCGGAGCGTCTTGAGCGCTGCTTCCATCACGACATCGATGCGGCGATGCCAGCCGAAGAAGTTCCGGGCAACGCCGATGCGCGCGCCCTTCATCGCGGCCGAATCGAGGAAGCGGGTGAAGTCTTCCTTGGCCAACGCGCTGTTCGAGCTGGCGGAAGCGGCGTCCGAGGAATCCACGCCTGTCATTGCGCCAAGCAATGCGGCCGCATCGGCCACGGTGCGGGCCATGGGTCCGGCGGTGTCCTGCGTGGACGAGATGGGGATGATGCCCGAGCGGCTGACGAGGCCGACGGTGGGTTTGAGGCCCACGATGCCGCAGTAGGACGCGGGCGAGACGATGGAGCCGTCCGTCTCCGTGCCGACGGCCACGCTGCACAAGTCCGCCGCCACGGCCGCACCGGAACCGGAGCTGGAGCCGGAGGTGTTGCGGTCGAGCATGTGCGGATTGCGCGTGAGCCCGCCGCGTCCGCTCCAGCCGGAGATGGACCGGTTGCCGCGGAAGTTGGCCCACTCGCTGAGGTTCGTCTTGCCCAGCAGCACGGCTCCGGCGGCGCGGAGCCGCGAGACGATGAAGGCGTCCTTCGGCGCGATGGACCCGGCCAAAGCCAGCGAACCCGCCGTCGTCTGCATCCGGTCATGGGTGGCGATGTTGTCCTTGATGAGCACGGGCACGCCGTGGAGCGGACCGCGCGGACGCTTGGTCCGGCGTTCGTCATCAAGCGCCCGAGCAATGGCGACGGCCTCGGGATTCAACTCGATGACGGAGTTGAGGCGTGGACCGTTGCGGTCGAGCTGGTCGATCCGGCGGAGGAAGTAGTTCGTCAGTTGCTCCGACGTGAGGGAACCGGCTGCCATGCGCCTCTGGATCTCGGCCACGGAAAGTTCGGACCAACGCGGCGTGGCACCGCTTCCGCCGGTGCGGCAACCGGCTGCTGATCCAAACGAAGCCGCCGCAAGACCAGCGACGCCGAGGTGTTGGAGGAACTGTCGTCGTTTCATTGTAGTTGGCATTGGTTGGTGGGTGGCGCAGGCGTCACGCCTGCCGTTCCGGGCGTCGCGCCGGGAACAGTTTGAAGCATCCGCTTGAAACCAGAGCGTTCATAAAGCCGAGGCGCCAGCCTCGCGGAGCTAGGTGACACGCTCAACGCTTTCCGGCGAGGACGCCGGAATGAACAGGCCGGAGGCCTGCGCCACCCGAAACAAAAGCAGGTCCCCAAACGACACGGCACCACCGGATCATCAGTTCGCATACGGCACCGTCCCGTTGGCGTTCACGGTGTAGCCCCATTGGCGGATGTAGTCGGGGCCGGGCCGGAATTCGTCGCCGCGTTCCTTCAGCTTGCAGGTTAGGGGCGCGGCCATCGCGCGTCAGCCGGAAGAGGTCCCCGGAGAGCAACCTGAGGTCAGCCAAGTGGTCGACTCGGCGTTGAAGGCGGGAAGGCTGGTGGACGAGATCGGTCCACCGGATCCGAAGTCACCATGGACCCGGCGAATCTCTTCACCGCCGGCGACGCGGGGCACAAGGCGACCGGCGCAAGCCAACTCGGCTCCCGGCTCACTGCTTGATCAGGCGGTAGAACCGGGCGGGATGGTTGGTGGCCGAAGTGTCGGAGAGGTTGAAGAGGCCGTTCGCTCCTGCGGCGTTCGTCGCGAGGCTCACCCAGTCCGTCGTGAAAAGGTCGGTGGAGGCCTGGAGCGTGTAGTTCGTCGTGGCCTGACCGCTGGCCTTGAAGCCTATCGTGCCGTTGGAGGCGTTGGTGACCGAGGTGAACTTCACCGTCTGCATCACCTCCTCGAACGTCCGGCCCACTCGCAGGTCGTCCACGGTGAGCGCGCCGATGTAGTTGCCGGCGCCCGCCTGGTAGAAGGCAGTTTGGAGGAAACCGAAGTGCCCAATGGAACTCGCGCCGACGTTGGTGAAGTCGTCCACCCGGTTTGCGGAGTTGCCTTCGTCGGTCGGCTCGAGCCAAAGGGTGGATCGGCAGGTCGCGACGTCGTAGCGCGAGACCACGACGTAGTTCGTGCCGAGGAACAGATCCCTCTCCACGATCGTGGGCGGGACGAAGATGGTCGTAATGCCGAGCCGGAACCTGCCGGCGGCCGCGCCGTTGGTCGTGGCCCAGATCCGACAGCGGAGATTGTCCGTGCCGCTCACCCTGAAGAACGCGGAATAGTTTCCCTGGCCTTGAGGCAACTCCGAGAAGTTGACCACCATGCGCGAGTAGAGCGCACCGGAGTTGACCACTGCGGGAAAGTCACGGCGGATGCTCTCCTGGTTAGTCTGCGTCAGGTAGAGGGCTCGCGAGACCACGCTGGCCTCGTTGGTCGGCGCGTAGTTTGTGATCCACGGCGATCCGGGAGCGCCCACGATCTTGCCGTCCGGGTAGGTGAACGATTCCTCAAAGACCAACTGCGCGGCTGCAGATCCGGCAAAACCGAACATGAGACCGACAACCATGGAAACGAAAAGGCCGGTCCATCGGCCTGAGGATCGGAGGGAGGGAATACTCATGCGCTCAATTCCTATTCGTCCATCCGCGGGAATGGCAGCCAAAAATCGCGCGGTCGGAAGGCTCGTCCATGCGAGTGCCCTCGGCGGGCGGCACAGGCAAGATGCCTGCCCTACCACGGGCTCAGGAACTCGGCATTAGTTCGCATAAGGCACCGTCCCGTTGGCGTTCACGGTGTAGCCCCATTGGCGGATGTAGTCGGGGCCGGGGCGGAATTCGTCGCCACGTTCCTTCAGCTTGCGTGTCAGAAGCGCGTCCAAGGTCACCTGGAGTTCAGCTTGCGACGCGACGCCAACGAGGTTGTTTGTCTGATACGGATCGGTCGAATTGTCGTAGAGGAGCCACGGGCCTTTCAGGTCACGGACGTAGGTGAAGCGGTCGGTGCGGACGCCGCGGTATTCGCGGCCGCCCACACGACGTTCCCATTCGCCGAAGGGCGAAGCGCAGAGGATGACGGTGGCGTTGTCGCCGGGATTCTTGCCGCCGCGCAGATGGCCGCTGTAGTCGAGGCCTTCGACGGACTTGGGGATGGGCACTCCGGCGAGTCCGAGAAGGGTGGGCATGATGTCCTCGGAGTTGATCGGCGCCTCCAACGAACGCGGCCTGGTCCCGAGCCCCTTGGGCCAGCGGACGAGCATGGGCACACGCACGGCTTCATCGAAGGGGCGCTGTTTCTTGAACTGGCCCTGCGAGCCGAGCATGTCGCCGTGGTCGGCGCTGAAGAGGAAGACGGTGTCGTCGGCCGCACCGGATTCCTTGAGGGTGTCGAGGAGTTCGCCCATGGCGTCGTCGAGTGCGGTGCAGTGGGCGTAGTAGCCGGCGAGGATCTTGCGCGTCTCGGCTTCGAGCGCGGCGGGGACGTTCGGCCGGAGCTTGAGCGTGGCGGGATCGTAGAGCGCACGATACTTGGCCGGGGCGGTGAAGTAGGGATCGTGCGGCGGTCCCCAGGCGAGGAAGAGGACGAAGGGTTTGCCGGTCTTGGCGCGGGCTTTTACGAAGTCGCAGGCGTCCCTGGTCTGCGCGAACGTATCGTAGCCGGGCCACTTCAGCTTCTCCGGCCCATCGGCGTAGTAGAACGAGTTGGAGTAGGCGTGGGTGCATTCAAGGACCTTCCAATAGTCGAAGCCCTGCCGGCGTTCGGGCGGGATGTAGTTGGAGCGGCCTCTGCCGTCGATGTGCCACTTGCCGATCATGGCGGTGTCGTAGCCGGACGACCGGAGGACCTTGGCGATAGTGACGGCGTTGGTGTTCAGTTGGACGTCGTTGACGAAGACGCCGTGGGTCAGCGGGCGCTGGCCGGTCATCAAGGACGCGCGGCAAGGCGAACAGACGGGCATGCCACTGACGGCGTTGACGAAACGGACGCTTTCACCCGCGAGCCGGTCGAAGCGCGGCGTGCGGACATTCGGATCACCGGCGAAGCCGAAGGCCTGCGGACGCCATTGGTCGGCCAGCACGACGACGATGTTGGGTTTCCGGTCGGCGGCGTCAGCGAAGCCGCACAGGACGATCAACGAAACGACGAAGGTAAGCTGGGCAAGCGTGCGTGGCTTCATGCGGGTGACAGCAGCCTTGTCCTCCACACCGCACGCCACGGCGAGCGCAAACTCGGCGCAAAGCGGAATCAGGGCCTCAGCGAGATCCGATCCGGCATTCGTCGCTGTTCTTCCCGGTCACAGCACTCACTGACCGGGCGGGGACGCCTGGCCTACGAAACGAAGCGCAGCAAGGCAGGCCGCGCTCCTCAGCTTCGTTTGCTCCGATACCAGTTCTCGATGAAGAGGGTGATACGAGTTCCACCGTAGGCGCTGGGCAGGATGACCAACTGGGTGGCGATCACGAGCCACATGGGATGCGGGACCTTCATGAAGACGCGGATGCTGACGAGCTGGAGGAGGAATCCCACGACGAGGGCGGCCTTGATGCGCTGCGGCCCGGCGAGCTCGCAGCAGACCCAGCCACCGGCCAGGGCGCCAAGCGACCAGGCGGCGAGGAGCACGGCCAGTTTCGGGATCGGTTGGTTGGCCTGGAGCTCCTTCATGGCGACCGGGTCGTTGATGTCCACGCCTTCCTTTGGCGCAAACACGAGCTGTCCGATGAACTCGATGAACCCAAGCATGACGAGGCCGATGAACAGACCCAAGGCCACGCCGAGAACATTCTTCCACATGGCGCGAGCCTAGACCACGGACTTGCAGCCCGCGAACGGTTTTGGCTTCTCCACCATCCGGATCATGGTCACCGGTAGATGGAGAACCCGAAGCGAATGGCGTCCGAGCGGCGGTTGTATTCCAGGAGGGTCTCCCCGTAGCCGACGAAATACTGGGCGTGCAGATACATGCTGAGCCCGCGGCCCGACCGGCCGAAGAGCGGGTAGCTCAGGTCCAGCATGGCGCTGCCGTGGTCGAAGCTGTCCCCCGCCCTACCGAGGACCGAGAGCTGGACATGGTCCGGCCAGCCGACCATCGCGCGGACATCGAAATGCCCCCGGTAGTCGGCGATGTCGGGATTGTCGACCAGGTCCAGGATATAGACCCACGCCCTCACTCCGAGGGACATGTGGAAGGCGTTGCGGTCGCCGAAGAAAAGCGTGGGCTGGAGGTAGAGCATGTTGACGCTGCGCGAAGCGGGCGGTTCCTTGCCGTTGGACTCGTGCTGGTAGCCGGCCTGCAGGTCCATGTGGAACCAATGGGAGTCGTCCTTCTGCCCGGTGACGTTGCGCCACCAGTAGTGGATCTCCGGCTTGTAGCTGGTGTCGAGGAAGGGCGATGAAGGGGCGAGCAGGTCCCAGAGCGACACCTGGGTGTAGGCGAGATAGATGTTCGTCGCGTAGGACAGCTTTTGAGCCACCCACCCGAGCCCGGTGTCGTCCACGTCGAGCACCCGGTAACGGAGGCTGAACTGGAACTTGGCCGTCGGCGTTTCCGGGCCGGCTATGAAGTAGACCTGGTCGTAGCCGAAGAAGTGCCGGCGGAAATAGTCGTTCGCATCGAAGGGGATCCTCGGCTGCTCCGGCGCCGCCTTCTCCTCCGCGGTGACCGGCCTTGGCAGGGGCGCGAACATCGGGCTCTTCGGCGCGACCACCGTCAGGCTTATCGAACTGTGGGGCGGATTCGTCATCATGACGAGGAGCTGTCCCTCGATCTGCACCGGCACGATGAAGACATACGGCACCCGGACAAAGGAACCCGCCGCCACCTGCCGGGTGTCCGCGTTCGCATCGGCGGCCAGGGTCAGGTCGAACGGCACACGCTGGCTGCCGGATACGACGGTGGCGGGGAGCTTGGGCGGGACGGCGAAATCCTCCGTGGCGTTGCCGGGATTGAGGATGTTGAGCCAGATCGTCAGCTTCTGACCGTTCGTCAGGACTTCGGTCGCGGTCGAGAGCGTCGTAACCAGCTCCGACGCGCCGGCGGAAAGTCCGATGACGGCCAGCAAAGCCAGCGACAGGATGCGGAACCGGAGAATGCACAGTTTGCCCATTGAGAGAGTGTAGGAGCCCGCACCCGCACGGCACAAGAGGGGACAGGGCAGTGTCCCTGATCAACAGGCCGGCCGGCCTGTTGATGCTTTGTTGATACCCTATGGGCCAATGTTGATTGCTGACGTGACCTCGCCGAACCGGGCCAGGAGCAGCGTTCTTCCGCTCGCCTTCGCGCGTCTGGATATTCAACCTTCCGCCACATGATCATCAGCCGGACTCCTTTGCGGATGAGCTTCGTCGGTGGCGGGAGCGACCTGCCGGTCTTCTACCGCAAGTTCGGCGGCGCGGTCGTTTCCACCGCCATCGACCGCTACATCTACATCCAGGTGAACCAGAAGTTCGACGACCGCATCCGCGTGAGCTACTCCCGCACGGAGGAGGCCGGAAGCATCGAACGCATCAAACATCCGCTCGTCCGCGAAGCCATGAAGATGGCCGGGCCCAAGGGCGGGATCGAGATCACCAGCGTCGCCGACATTCCGGCCAAGGGCACCGGGCTTGGTTCCTCCAGCACCTTCACCATCGGCCTGCTCCACGCGTTGCACGCGTTCCAGGGCCGGCACGCCTCGGCCGAGACGCTGGCGCGGGAATGCTGCGAGATCGAGATCGAGCGTTGCCGCGAACCCATCGGAAAGCAGGATCAATACGCCGCGGCCTACGGGGGCTTCAATTTCATCCGCTTCAACCCCGACGACACCGTCAGCGTCGACCCGATCATCTGCCGTCGCACGACGATCTCGGCACTGCAGGAGCGCATCCTCGTCTTCTACACGGGCCTGACCCGCAGCGCGTCCTCGGTGTTGAAGAACCAGCAGTCCGCCGTGGATTCGCAGAAGAAGAAACAGGACGCCATGCGCCGGATGGTCGACCTCGCCTTCAACCTCAAGTCCGAGCTCGAACGGAACAACCTCGACGCCTTCGGCGAGATCATCCACGAGAACTGGGAACTCAAGCGCAGCCTGGCCGCGCAGATCAGCAACGACCGCATCGACGCGTGGTATGCGGCCGCGCGCAAGTCGGGTGCGACCGGCGGCAAGCTGCTCGGCGCGGGCAGCGGCGGCTTCATGATGTTCTACGCGCCGCCGGACCGGCACGAGGCGATCACCCGGGCGTTGAAGGATCTCCGGAAAGTCGACTTCCGCTTCGAGTCCAGCGGCAGCCGGATCATCTTCGTCCACCAGTAATCACGCCAGTTCATGACAACCCAGCCCTTATCCACTTTTAAGCAACGGATGGTTCGCTTGGCGTTGCAGCTAGTTGTCTGGTCAAGTCTCCACTATCTCGACCGCCTGCACGCAGCCAAGCAACCATCATGGCGCGATGAAAGGGTTTTAGTGGCCTCTATCGGTGGCATGGACAAGATCACGTCTCGACACATCTACTCTTTGATGGCTTCCAACTCGATCCATTGCGGGATGGAGGGCTCCCTACTCTACGATGTCGATGTCGCACCCCAAGAGCATGCACGGGCAACCCAATTGTTGCTTCGAGATGCCCTGATCCGCGCAAGTAACATTCGCCTTTTGTCAGAAACTGGCCGCACGACCACCAACTTCTCCTTAGGCCAACTGAAAACGGTAATCGCGGCGAAGTCCTACCCCGAGGCGTTGGCAGAGCCTGCTTTCTCTGCGACGACGGATCTGGGCCGCTTCCTGCGAAATGAAAAGGTCATGCGTTTGCTCACAAACTTTCCCCATATCGTTTCGTTCTCCGCCAACCAACGCCGCTATCTCGAATCCACCAACCGCTGGGCCAATGGCTACGATGTTGAACTACAGCTGTCGCGCGGAGCAGTGGCCGATTCCGAAGAGCGTTTTTCCCAAACCATGTCATTTCTGCCGGTGGCGGTTTCCGGAACGATTGGCGAGTCACTGCTGGCCGCCAACCCTAGATCGCCGGAGCCGTGCCAGCTTCCATCGACTGCGCCTTCGTCGGCACGGGTCCGGGTGCATCTCCAGATTCTCTCAAACGGAGCCGCTTACGTTGTCTTTGGCGGATCGGACATCCCCGACTATTTCCGCTAGGGACTTGGCACCGCTTTGACTCTGGTTCGGTCGGTTTGTCAGCGTGCTTTGCAAAGCGCCCGCTGCCGGCTGTTTTAGCCCCAACATGACTCCTTCCGAGCGTGGCCGCTTTTTGACCGGCTTCACCGACGCTGTCTCGCCGCCATGCTTTTAGCAGGCTCAGTCAGCGGCTTCATAATGTTCTACGCGGCGCCGGACCGGCACGAGGCGATCACCCGGGCGTTGAAGGATCTCCGGAAAGTCGACTTCCGGTTCGAGTCCGCCGGCAGCCGGATCATCTTCGTGCACCAGTGAATTGAAACCTCCCTCACGGCCGCACACGGATGGGGCCGGGCGGCGAGGTGCTCTTCTTGGGCGGTTTGTTCGTCGCGATGGGCTTGAATGCGGAACGCAGCAACCAATGGCGCTGGAGGCCGAGGATGAAGTTGTCGCTGTTGGTCACGATCTGGGTGATCGAGGAGAGCATGTTCGAGTTGGCCTGAACCTGGACGTTGAGGTTCGAAGTGATGCCGGCAATTCCTTCCAGCGAACGGTTCAACGTCTGGAGGTTCGTGTTCGCCGTCATGAGGACGTCGTTCGCAGAGCCGATGGCGGCGTTGGCCGATCCGAACGTGCGGTCGAGCTGGCCGTTGATGTTGGTCGTGATGAGCCATTCACCGAGCGAACCCTGGCCGTTGGTCAGGTTGGCGGTGATGAAAGCGGCGTTGGCGAGGATCTGGGCGAGATTGGTCGTCGACGCGGCAAGATTGGTCACGGCGGGACGGGCGTCGGACAGCATGGCGTCAAGCTTCTCGGTGGCGGAGGCGGCGCTGGCGAGGATGGTCTTGAGCTGGTTGGTCAGGGCGAGGAACGACGGCAATGCGGCTTCGACGATGTCGCCGATCTGTTCGAGGCGTTCGCCGATGGGACGGGATTCCTGGGCGTCGATCCAGTAGGCCTTGCCGGGTTGCCGGCGGACGTAGAACTGCGGGGCGTTCGACTTAACGGTGTCCTGGAGATCGTAGAGCCCCTTCTGCGCGAGGACCCCGACGCGGAACGCATCCACCGTCCGGCCCGTCTTGAGCGCCTCGGCCTCGACCAGCCGGTTGGTGATCTCCCTGTAACCCGCATTCAGGAGCTTGTGGTCCAGCACCAGGATTTCCCCTCCGGCCTTCTGCGACACGGTGGCCAGGGCCCAGTATTCGGCTCCCTTCGTGACTTCCAGAACACGGCCGCCGAGGAGGTCGCCGGACACGACCTTCACCTTCGAGTCGGTCCAGATGTAGCCGAAGTTCGGCTCGCGCACGTTGAAGAAAACGGTCACACCGATCGTGGAGGAAGGTTCGTTCGGAACGATGGCGGTGATTTCTCCGGCATCAAATCCCATCAACTTCACCTTGGAACCAACGGCCAACCCGGCCGCGTTGTTGACGCCGGTGCTGTATTCCACCTTGGCGTCGAACCACCCCTTCTTCTTCGCCATGTGGCGGACGTAGTAGCCGAACCCGACGACGAGCAGCAGCGTCGCCACAGTGACGAAGACGCCGACCAGGCGCTCGACCTTGCCGAGCCGCGTTCGGAGCTGAGGAGTTAGATCTTGCAGTGCCATGATTGTGATTCGGGATCGGCTACGGGATCGCGTCAGTTCTTCTTCCGGGTGAAGCGTCTCGTTACATCGCGGGCATCGTGGTCCGACGCGGCCGGGTCCGCCACCGTTTCCCAGCGGCCTTCGTCGAGACAGGCGAAATTCGAGGCCACCCCCAGCCAGGGTTTCATGGAATCGCCGCCGACGACCACGGTCACCGGCGGCCACCCGTCCAAGCCGGCCGCCAGCTCGCCGAGAAACTCCAGCCACCAGCCGCGGTGGGAAAAATCTAGGGCCGACAATGGGCGGTCGAGGAAGAGGACTTCGGGCTGGAGGGCCAACGCGCGGGCCAGCGCAGTGCGCTGCTGCCAGACCAGCGGAAGCGTGATCGCGGAACGATGCAGCCAGGGCTTCAGCCCCAGCATTTCGACCAGTGCTTCCGTCCGGGACTCGGCCTCGTCGAGCGGCAGATCGAAATGATAGCGGAGAGGGATGGTGATGTTGCCGAGGACCGACTGGTCGCGGAACAGGCGGCCGCCGTTGGAGAAGACGAGGCCGATGCGGCGACGCGTTTCGAGCAGCTCGGTTTCGCCCGTATCCGAGGCGATGGCGCGGCCGAAAAGCCGGACGACTCCAGCAGTCGGGCGCATCAACCCGGCCGCAGTCGGCAACAGGCAGCTTTCGCCGGCTGCCGGCAAACCGCCGATGGCCCAGAACTGTCCGGGCTCGATCGACCAGCTCACACCCCGGGCTTCGGGCGCGTCATCGGCTTCCGGCAATGCGGCCGTCACGTCGACGAGTTCGACGAGGGGCTCGGCTAGGTTGAAAGATGCGTCGGGCATGGTGAACGGCCTAGCCGCATGGGCGGGGTGCTGATCCGTGTTGGTTCGTGGCCATGCGTGCTTCGCTTCAGATCAGCAGATAGACGATCAGGAACACCGCATCCAGGAGACCGCAGACGACCACGCTTTCGCCCACCGCACGGGCCGTGGCGGCGGGAACGTCCTCCAGCTTTAGCGGCCTGGCCAGTCCCTGGAACGACGTGATCAGAGCGATGACAGCGCCGAAGGAGAGCGTCTTCAGGGCCAGAAGCACGAAGTCCTGCCAGAGCAACGCCCCCGCGAGCTGGCCGAAGTAGTCGCTGGGAGACATCGGCACATCCTGGAGGAAGGCGAACAACAAGCCGCTCAGGATGGCGACGACGATCAGGTAGACCGTCAGTCCGAAGATCGAGACGGCCATGCCGATGACGCGCGGCACGACGAGGTAATGCACCGGATCGATCCCGAGGGACTCCAACGCCTCCACCTCGCCCAAAGCCCGGGCGGTGCCGAGCTCGACGACGTTGGCGGCGCCGGCGCGGGCCAGCACCAGCAGCGCGGCGATCAGCGGGCCGAGTTCGCGCACGACGACGCTGACCATGACCATGCCCCCGTAGTTCTGAGCCCCGACCTTGGTCAGCAGCGACACGGTCTGTCCGATGATCACCAGTCCCAACGCAAGGCCGATGAAGCAGATCATCGGCAGCAACCGGATGCCGCACCGGTAGATCTCGTGCCGGATCATCGGCCGGGTCAACGACCGCGCATGGCCGAACTTGGTGGCGATGGCGCCGAATGTGATGAGGGCGAACGCGCCGAGATCGCGGATGGTTTCCTGCCAGCCGATGACCTCGCGCCCGGCGCGGTTCAACAACGCTCGGGGCAACCGCCCGACCACTCCGTGCGGAACGGGATCGGTCAGTGCGTTTGAGACGTTGTCGGCCACGCCGAGACGTTAACCCGAGATCCGTTTGGGGGAAGAGAGTTCGTCGCACCTTCCGCAGGCCGGGCGTCCTCGCCCGGCCTGCGAAACAACCCAAGACTCCGCACTAGCCAGCCCGACCGGCCTCCGTTCAAATTCTCGCTTCACGTATGAAGAAACTGATGCGGGTCGGAATCATTGGCGGGGGTCTCATGGGCCGTGAGGCGGCGAGCGCCTTTGCGCGCTGGTTCGTCCTCCAGAATTTCCCGGTCAAGGTCGAGCTGACGGCCGTGTGCGATCTCCAGGAGTCGTTGCTCGAATGGTTCCGCCAGATTCCCACCGTCAAGCTCCTGACCAAGGACAGCGCCGAACTGCTGCGTTCACCGGACGTCGACGTGGTCTACGTGGCCGTGCCGCACCACCTGCATGAGAAGATCTATCTCCAGGTGCTCGCGGCCGGAAAGGATCTGCTGGCCGAGAAGCCCTTCGGCATCGACCTCGCCGCCGCGCGCAAGATCGAGCAGGCCGCGAAGGCTTCCGGCCGTTTCGTCCGTTGCAGTTCGGAGTTTCCCTTTCTGCCCGGCCCGCAGCGCGTCGTGGCGGCGGCTTCGCCGGAGAACATTTCCAAGCTCGGCAAGGTTCTCGAGATCAATGCCGGCTTCTGGCACGCGAGCGATCTCGACCCGACCAAGCCGATCAACTGGAAACGGCAGAACCAGTTCTGCGGCGAGATCGGCGTCATGGGCGACCTCGGGATGCACGCCGTCCACATCCCGGCGCGGCTCGGCTGGAAACCCAAACGCGTCCACGCCCAGCTCCAGAAGATCTATACCCAGCGTCCTGACGGCAAAGGCGGCCTGGCCGCGTGCGACACGTGGGACAACGCCATCCTCCACTGCGACGTCGACATCGGCGATCAGGCGGACATCCCGATGCGCCTGGAGATGAAACGCCTCGCTCCGGGAGCCACGAACACATGGTGGATCGAAGTGCTCGGCACCGACGGCGGCGTGCGTTTCAGCACGGCGGAACCGAAGTCGCTCTGGACCTTCGTGCGCGGCAAAGAGCAGTGCTGGCAACGCACCGACCTCGGCCACGGCATGCCGTTCCCCGTCATCACCGGCGGCATTTTCGAAGCGGGTTTCCCCGATTGTTTCCTCCAGATGTGGGCGGCCTACGCGGCGGAGTGGGCGGGAGAATTGAACGGCAAGTTCGGCTGCGTCACGCCCGCCGAAGCCGTCCTAAGCCACGAACTCTTCGCCGCCGCGCTCCAGTCGCACCTGACGAAGACGGTGGTGCCGCTCTAAGCCGCCCGACAATCCTCCTCTTCGTCATTCCCAGCGAGCAAGACGAAGAGGGAGAAGCGCACGGTCCTATCGTTCACCCCTTCCAGTCTTGTCTCGGCTCCCAGCCCGCCTAGTTTCCGGTCCGATGCTGCGGCGTTGTTTCAGCCTGTTCCTGCTGGCCGGATTTCTTTCTGGCGGCAGAGCCGTGCTCGCCGCCGCCCGCGTCATCATCATCTCGCCGCACAACGAGGCCATCCGTAACGAGTTCGGCGCGGGCTTCGCCAAATGGCATGCGGCGAAGTTCGGCGAAGAGGCCGCGGTGGAATGGCGCGACGTCGGCGGCACGACAGACGCGCTGCGGTTCGTCCAGTCGGAGTTTACCAAGAAACCCGGCGGCATCGGCATCGACATTTTTTTTGGAGGCGGGCCCGAGCCGTATCTGCTGCTGGCGGACAAGGGATTCGCCGCCGCCTACCAACCGCCCGCAGAGATCATGAAGGGCATTCCGCAGAACCACAGCGGCGTGGAGATCTACGACGCGAAGTTCAAGTGGTTCGGCGCGGCCCTGTCGACCTTCGGCATATTGCAGAACACGAAAGTGCAGCGAATGACCGGCCTGCCGTTTGCCGAAAGCTGGGAAGACCTCGCACAGCCCCGCTATTTCGGCTGGGTCGGCGCCGGCGACCCTAGGAACAGCGGGACGATGAACACGATGTTTGAAACGTTCCTCCAGTTCTACGGCTGGGAACGCGGCTGGGATCTGCTCGCCCGTCTCGGCGGCAACGTCCGCCACTTCGACCGTTTCTCCTCGCAGACAGCGAAGGACGTGACGCTGGGTGAAACGGC